>JBGTHC010000019.1:0-140568 GCA_041746375.1 Woeseiaceae bacterium | reverse complement strand
AATAATCCGGGTTGGAGGTATCTGTAGGCTTCATTCAACTGACGCGCCAGAGTGCGCGTGTGTGGCGCTGCCTGTAAGGCCGCAAGGATAACGGTATCGCCCCGAAAGTAAACAGTTTTGTAAACGATCGACAAGCCGTCCCGCAAGTTGGCTCATGTGTTCCATTTGTCTTCCATTACCGACATTTTCCGCCTATCGGCCGCGCGAGATCTCAAGTCTTTGACCCACGATCTTGCCGGTAAGTTTTCCGTCACGATAGACGATCGACCCGTTGACCAGCGTCAGGTCGACGCTGGAACTGAACGTATGGCCCTCGAACGGCGACCAGTGGCACTTGTAGAGCAGGTTGGTCGAGTCAACCAAACAGGGTCGGTTGGCGTTCATCAACACCAGGTCGGCGAAATAGCCTTCCCGCACGTAACCGCGCTCGACCACGCCATAGATGTCGGTCACCGCGTGACTGGTGCGATCCACAACCGTCTCCAGGGACAGGCGCCCGTCGCGAGCGAGGTCGAACAGGGCAGGAAGCGCGTGCTGCACCAGCGGCAGCCCTGCCGGCGCCTTGAAATAGCTGCGCTGCTTTTCCGCCGCCGTATGCGGTGCGTGATCCGTCGCGATGATGTCGATGCGCCCGTCGTTGACGGCATTGATCAATGCTTCCCGGTCTTTCTCGGTCTTGATGGCGGGGTTGCACTTGATGCGCGTGCCGAGATCACGATACCGCGACTCGTCAAACCACAGGTGATGCACGCAGACTTCGGCCGTAATGCGCTTTTCGTGACGACTCGCCTTCGAGAACAGACCCATCTCGATGGCCGTGGTGAGATGCAGGATGTGGA
Organism: Woeseiaceae bacterium; assembly: GCA_041746375.1. Lineage (GTDB taxonomy): Bacteria > Pseudomonadota > Gammaproteobacteria > Steroidobacterales > Woeseiaceae > IDS-8. The sequence goes on along the minus strand of JBGTHC010000019.1, from coordinate 139,729 downwards.
GGCGCGTGTCATTGCGTCGCGCCAGCTCGACCGCGATGCTCGATGACGTCAGGCAGGCCTGTGCGGAACGAATACGCGGGTGCTCCGACATCGGCACATCGTCGCCGAATTCCGCCTTAGCTTTTGCCTCGTTGTCCCAGATGGTCGGCGAGTGTTCGCAATGCGTAACGACCAGGATGGGTGCATGTGCGAACAAGCGCTCCAGCACCTCGGGATCGTCGACCAGCATGTCGCCGGTCGAGGCGCCCATGAATGCCTTGATGCCGCAGGCCTCGCCGGGCTGCAGCGCCTTGACCTCCTCCAGGTTGCGATTGGTTGCACCGAGGTAGAACGCGTAATTGGCCCGGGCGCGACCCGCCGCCATCACGTACTTGTCGGCGAGCGCCTCGCGCGTCGTGGTTTGGGGATTGACGTTCGGCATATCCATGAAGCTGGTAATGCCACCGGCGACGGCCGCCGCAGACTCGGTCGCTATGTCGCCCTTGTTGGTAAGTCCCGGCTCGCGGAAGTGGACCTGGTCGTCGATCATGCCCGGCAGCAGGTAGCGGCCTGCAGCGTCAATCACCTCGTCGGCACGGTCCGCGGCAATTCCCCTGCCAATCTTTTCGATGCGCTCGCCCTTGATGAGGACGTCGGCGTCAAGGATTTTTCCTTCGTTGATCAGGCGCGCATTGTTGATCAGCAATCGGCTCAAGAATTCATTCCCAATTCGCTCAATTCGCCTAAGTCGCCTGCGTCGCCGCAAATCGATCGGTCGCAGCGATCAGGGCGTCGACATTACCCGGTTCGAAAGCAGCGTGCCCGGCGTCCGGCACCATATGCATCTGTGCCTCGGGCCAGGCCTGTGCGAGTTCCCAGGCCGAGACTGCTGGACAGATTACATCGTACTGTCCTTGCACGATCACCGCGGGGATATGCCGAATACTGTCGATCTTCTGCAACAGTTGGCCTTCTTCCATAAAGCCACCATTCACGAAGTAGTGACACTCGATACGTGCCATCGCCAGCGCCATGCTGTCCTCGCCGAACACCTTGGCAATCTGATTGCTGGGAATCAACATGCTGGTTGAGCCTTCCCAGATGGACCAGGCTTTCGCGGCACGCAGGCGCACGTTGGCATCGTCACTGGTCAGGCGCTTATGGTATGCGAGCAACAAATTGTGGCGTTCGTCTTCCGGGATCGGTTCGAGAAAGCCCTGCCAGAGTTCGGGAAACAATTCACTGGCGCCGAACTGGTAGAACCAGTCTATTTCTTTCTTGCGCAGCAGAAAAATGCCGCGTAATACCAGTTCGGTCACGCGATCGGGGTGCGTCTGCGCATAGGCCAGCGCCAGCGTGCTGCCCCAGGAACCGCCGAATACCTGCCAGCGCTCGATGGATAACTTCCTGCGCAGACGCTCGATGTCGCGGACCAGGTCCCAGGTGGTATTGGCCGTGAGGTTGGCATGCGGCCGGCTCTGGCCGCTGCCGCGCTGGTCGAACAGCACGATTCGATAGACCGCCGGATTAAAAAACTGCCGCATTTTCGGCGTACAACCCCCGCCCGGACCGCCGTGCAGAAAAACCACCGGCTTGCCGTCGGGATTGCCGGATTCCTCGTAGTAGAGTTCATGGCCATCGCCAACGTCGAGCCAGCCACTCAGGTGCGGTTCGACCGGCGGATAGAAAGCGCGTCTCTGAGTATCGTCATTCATCGGCGCATTATGCGAGGCTGCCCGGAAATATGCACGACTCCGACGCTAGCGGAATTTTATGCTAGGTTCCGGGTCGATAGGCGGACTCGCTTTGATCTTGCGTCACCTCGCCCGCACTGCAGGTCGCCACCGAGGCAAGTCTGGCCATTGTAGGAGCCTGTATCACGGGCGATATCCGACAAACGGAAGGAACAATAATGAATTTCCGAATTCTTGCAGCTGCAGTGATCGTTGTGTCGATTTTCCTCTCGACGTACGCTCGCGCATCCGAGATCGATATTTCCTTCACCGAATACACTCTCGACAATGGCCTGCGACTGATCGTGCACGAAGACCCCAAAGCACCGATCGTGGCGGTCAACATCTGGTATCACGTCGGCTCGAAGAACGAGCGGCCGGGAAAGACCGGCTTCGCGCATCTGTTCGAGCACCTGATGTTTAACGGCAGCGAGAACTACAACGACCAGATGAGGAAGCCACTTGAGCGCGTCGGCGCGACCGACATGAACGGCACGACTTTTTTCGATCGCACCAACTATTTCCAGACCGTGCCGAATACCGCCGTCGACCTCACACTGTGGCTGGAGTCGGACCGCATGGGGCATCTGCTCGGCGCCGTGGACAAGGACAAGCTCGAGCAGGAGCGGGGTGTCGTTCAGAACGAGAAACGGCAACGCGAGAATGAGCCCTATGGCCAGGCTTTCAACCACATCCTGCGCAATATCTTTCCGTCAGATCACCCGTATTCATGGTCGCCGATCGGTTCGATGGAAGACCTCGAGGCGGCCAGTCTCGAAGACGTTCATGAGTGGTTTCGCACGTATTACGGACCGAACAATGCCGTCATCGTCATTGCCGGCGACATCAAGGCTGAAGACGCCTATGACAAGGTCAAGCACTACTTCGGCGACATTCCGCCGGGTCCGCCGATCGCCAAGTATGACGTCTGGTCGGTGCGACTGGACAGCGACAAGCGTGAAATCCTCGAAGACCGGGTTCCGCAGGCTCGTCTCTATAAGGTATGGGGTGCGCCGCATTACACGGCTGAAGACACTGAATTGCTGCAGCTTGCCGACGGCGTGCTGACCGGCGGCAAAAACTCGCGGTTGTTCGAGCGGCTGGTGTACACCGATCAGGTGGCCACGAGTGTCAGCGGATCGTTGCTGTCCGGCGAAATCGGCGGACTCTATCTTGTGCAGGCAACGGCGCAGCCCGGCGCCAGCCTGGACGACGTCGAGAGCGCACTCGACGAGGAACTGCAGCGCTTTCTCGAGCGAGGTCCGACGCGCGCGGAACTGGAGCGAGTCAGGACTGAGACTCTCTCGTCGTTCATACGCGGCGTTGAACGCATCGGTGGCTTCTCCGGCAAGTCCGATGTTCTCGCGGAGAATGCCGTGTATACCGGTGACCCCGGGTTTTATCGAACGTCGCTCGATCGTCTCGAGCGTGCCACACCAGAGGCCGTGCAAGCGGCTGCTGAGCGGTGGCTCGGTGCCGGCGCTTATCACCTGGAAGTTCATCCCTACCCGGAATTCCAGGCAGCGGCGTCGGGTGCCGATCGCTCGGCACTGCCGGAACCCGAGTCGTTCCCTGACGTGAATTTCGAAAGCTTTGAGCGCGATCGGCTGGCTAACGGCATGGAGCTCATTGTTGCAACGCGACGCGCGGTTCCGGTCATTAATATGAGCCTGCGTTTCGATGCTGGTTACGCATCCGACCAGTTCGGCGAGCCCGGCACCGCAAACCTGGCGATGAGCATGCTGGACGAAGGCACGCGTACGCGTTCGGCACTCGAGATCAGCGATCAGTTGGCGCGACTGGGCGCCTATGTATCGGCGGGCGCAGGACTCGATACTTCCGCGGTCTCGCTGAATACGCTGAGCGAGAACATTGATGAGTCGCTCGCCATCTATGCCGATGTAGTTTTGCATCCCGCTTTTCCAGCGAACGAACTTGAGCGATTGCGCAAAGCGACGCTGGCGCAGATCGCACAGGAGAAAACACAGCCAATCAGCATTGCGCTGCGCGTGTTCCCGGCGCTCGTGTATGGCGACGATCACGCTTACAGCTTGCCGTTGACCGGCTCCGGTACCGAGGAATCGGTCACACGTATAAGTCGCGAGGACCTCGTCGAACATCATGAAGCCTGGTTCAAACCTAACAACGCCGTGATGATTGTGGTCGGTGACACAACCATGGCAGAGATCAAGCCGAAACTGGAAAAGGCCTTCGCGCGCTGGCCGGAGGGCTCGACTCCGAGCAAGAATATTGCCGATGTCAATCATCAGGGTCAGGAGCGAATTTTTATCATAGACCGGCCTGACGCTGAGCAATCGATCATTCTGGCCGGCAACCTTGCGCCGCCGGTGGGTGTCGGCAATGAAATTGCGCGCGAGGCGATGAACGAAATCATCGGCGGTTCTTCCACGTCGCGCATTTACAGTAATCTGCGCACCGACAAGCACTGGTCCTACGGCGCCTATTCGATCCTTTTGTCTGCCAAGGGCCCACGATTGTTCGTCGCGTATGCACCCGTGCAATCGGACAAAACGGCAGAGTCGATGATCGAACTCAGCCGTGAGTTGCGCGAGTTCCTGGGGGAAAATCCGGCAACTGAAGACGAACTCGCCAAGGTGAAACTCGCGAACACGCTGAGCCTGCCCGGGCGCTGGGAAACGGCCGCCTCGGTGCTCGGCAGTCTCGCGGAAATCGTCACCTACGGCTTGCCGGACGACTATTGGGATACCTACGCGAGTCGCGTCAGTGACCTTTCCATAGAGCAAGTAATGAAAGCTGCCGACGAGGTCATTGCTCCGGACAACCTGCTTTGGGTAGTCGTCGGCGACCGCCAACAAATCGAACGCCAGATACGAGCACTAGGCATCGGCGAAATCACCCTGCTCGACGCCGACGGCAACATCATCTCCCCAAAGTAACGCCCGTAGGTAGTGCCGGGGTCGACGATTCGTACTTACGTTGCTAACAAACCTACGAACTGTGAACCCCGGCACTACCTACGGGCACTACCTACGAACCTACGAACTGGCGACCCCGGCACTACCTACGGGTTGCGGATTAAGGGGTGAGGTGGATGATGCGTTTGGCGCGGCGGAGGACGTCGGGGCGGTGCGCGACGCTTACTACGGTAATGCGGAGGGCGTCGATGTTGTCGAGGATTCGGCGTTCTGTTTCGATGTCGAGATGGCTGGTTGCTTCATCGAGAAACAGGATTCTCGGCCGGCGATAGAAGGCCCTTGCCAATGCGAGGCGCTGTCGCTGTCCGCCCGAGAGGCTGCTGCCAGTATCGCCGACGAGCGTGTCCAGACCCATCGGCATGCGTTGAATGTCGTGCCAGATCTCAGCCGCATCGGCGACATCGCGAATTCGAGCAAGGTCCGGTTCCGGATCGAAACCGGTGATGTTCGCGGCGAGACTCCCTTTGAACATGGCGTCGTCCTGCAGCACGCTGGCGAACTGTCGTCGGAGGGCCTGCGGGTGCCAAAGCGACAACTCGCGGCCGTCGATTAAAAGCTGTCCACCATCCATCGGCAGCTGCGCTGACAGAATTCGCAGCAGAGTCGTCTTGCCGCAACCTGACCGGCCGCTTATGACGACGGATTCGCCAGCCTGGATCACGCAGGAGAAGTTGCGGACCACGGGTGGACCGCCCGCGAAGGCAAAAGACAGCCCGCGCGCATGCAGCGATCCGCTCACCGTTCGCGTTATTGCACCATCCGGCACGGGCGGTGAAGGCTCTGCCAGCACAATGTCGGACAGGCGCCCGACATGCAGTTTGAGCATGAACAGCTCCTGGCAGACGATGAGAAGATTCAGTGCCGCTTGCGCCAGGCGGCCGCGCAACGCCATAAAGGCAAACAGCACACCGAGCGTCAGTTGCTGGTCGAGCAACGCAGTGATTCCCACGCCCAGGAACAATACCTGTTCCGTCGCCGCAATCAGGTTGCTGCCGAAGCCCTGCCAGATCGACAGTTTGCCCGCACGGACGCGCGCATTGATGGTCGATACGAAATGGTTCTGCCACTGCGCCAGGCGCAGCGGCGCAAGTCCAAGCGCGTGCACGACATCGATTGCGCGCAGGCTTTCAAGCAGCGAACTGGTCTCGTGCGCTTTGTGTACGAGAGCCTGCTCGCTCAAGCGCCGCGTCGTCGGCAATATTGCAGCGAGCAACAGAGCGGTGCAAACCATGCTGACGAGCGAGACGAGTGTCAGCGAGGGGCTGTAGAACAGCATGATCGACAGCGTCGCGACAACCACCATGCTTTGCACAATTCCGTTAACACCGGTCTCAGTAATGGCCCTGCGAACCGGGTCCAACGATTCGAGCCGCGACATGAGGTCGCCAAGATGACGATTGTGCACGAATTGCACCGGTAAGTTGTACAGGTGCCCAACGACATTGCGCGTCGTATCCGCGGCGAGCTGTGTACCGGTATACAGTCCAATCCAGCGTCGCACCGCCTCCAGCAGCGCGCCGACGAAAAACACAGCCGCGAGACCGCCCAACGCGCGATAAAGCCACGACGGATCCAGACCGAGAATCACCTCATCGATCAGCAATTGCGTGACTATCGGCGGAACGAGCGAAAGAAGCTGGATAACAACCAGCAGCAATAACATGAGTCCCAGGTAATGACCCACCCGCCGACACGATCGCAGCAACGTCGTTATCGACAGCGCGTCGCGTTCAATACCACGCGCGAAACGGGCCGCCGGCGAAAACTCCAACGCAACACCGGTAAATGAGGCATCCAGTTCTTGTGACGATATGACGCCTTTTCCACTGGCCGGATCGTGAATCACCGCCTTGCCGCAACGCAGCCGTACAAGCACGACGAAGTGGTCGAGCCTCCAGTGCAACACGGCCGGCAGAGCCAGACTGGACAGCTCCGACAGCTCGAGCCGTACCGGTCGAGCTGCAAGTCCAAGCCCGGCGGCAGCCTGCAACAGGTCATTGAGCGTCGCACCGCGCGTCGACGGCGGGTGACGCGCGCGCAGCACGTTGAGACTGACCTGGCGACCGAAGTAGCCGGCGATCATGGCAACACAGGCAAGTCCGCATTCCGCGCGCTCTTGTTGCAGGATCAGCGGCAGCCGACGGCGTGAAGCGAAGCCCGGATGATCACGCATCCGTGCCGGAATCCGCTGTGTCCGGCCGATCGCGACGCAGCCGGAGAAGCCATTCATACAACCGATAGCGTTGTTGCACGAGATCCGCACGGACTGCTGTGCCAGCCGGCAAGGTCCAGGTGCGGCCTTTGGCCGTAATCGACTGGTTGCTCAGTTCCGCGCGGACTTCGAAGACCGGTCCTGCCAACGCGAGCGGGACGTCGACTTCGGCTGGCAGCAGCGGGATCGCCGAAATCGACGACACGACTGCGGCCTGTGTACCGAAGATCTGATGCGGGTACGCATCGAAGCGCAGTTCGACCGCCTGACCCTGGTGCAGCGCGCCTGCGCTCGCGCTTGGCAGGTAAAGCCAGGCTTCCAGATCAGGGGCTCCGCGATAGAGCGTGACCAGCGTTTGCCCGCTTTGCACGGCCTGCCCCGGTCGCACCATGATTCGGGCAACCACACCTTCGCGTGGTGCGCGCAGATCCGTGCCGACCAGCGCTGCAACTTCTGACAGTTGGCGCTGCAGCTGCTCTCTCAGGATTGCGTGCTCGTTGGTGCGCAGCGCTTCTTCGTCACCGAGATCCTCACGCCGTTGACGAAGTTCGGTGCGTTCCCGTTCGATACGCGCTGCCTGGCCATTAAGTGCCTCTACGGCTGCTTGCGATTGCAATAGCGACAATTTCTCCTGGTCGAACTGCATGTCCGACGCATTGCCTCGGGCCACAAGCAACTGCAATCCTTCGAACCGCCGAGTCAACACGGCGTTACGTGCTTCCAGCAGCTCGATCTCGTTACGCGAGTGAGCCAGTTGCGCATTGATATGCTTGATCCGCCTGTCGATGTCTTGTGCCCGCAGCACTCGGGCGCGCTGTTCCTGCCGCTCAATATCCCGGCGCAACGACAACTCGAGAAGCAGCGATCGATGCGTGGCCGCGACGACTGCATCGGGCCCCGCGCCGTGTCCGTCTGCGGTGAGACCGACCAGCACCTGTCCTGCACTGACGCGCTGCCCTTCCGCGACTTGCAGGTCTGTGATTCGACCGGCATGCCCCGCGACAACGCGTACGAAACCGTCAGGCGGCATCAGCACCCCGATTGCCTGTGCCCGGTGTGGAACTTCTACGAGCCAAGCCGACAGGCCGAGTAACAGCACTGCGAGGATTCCGACGATGGCAGCCACCCACGCGCCGGGCGGCATGACTACCGTGACAGGCCCGTGCAACGGTTGGCGCTGCGATTTCAGTGCCTCATTCCGGAACAGCGGTGTCACACCAGTCGACGCCTGCAATGCACGTTCCTGACGCAATGCCATGCAGCAGCCTCCAGCCACTTGAGGTACACGAGTCAATGCACGCGATGCGCACTATCGAAGCACGCTCTGTTCGATAACGCGATACGACTTTTGCGGCGCTTTGCCAGCATTCACCAAGCGGCACAGCGACACGGGGCGAACCATCGCCGACGAAAAAATGATCGGCGTATCTGATCGTGATGCGCTAACCTCTGCCCGCTATGCGCCCGGACACGCCAAAGCTGCCCATCAGCATCGAGGAATACCTGCAACGCATCGACGCTGCATCGGTGTATGAAGTTGCAGTTGAAACTCCACTGGAGCCGGCTGCCACGCTTTCGGCGCGACTCAAGAACCGCGTCCTGTTGAAACGGGAAGACCTGCAGGCGATTTTTTCTTTCAAGTTGCGCGGCGCCTACAACAAGCTGTCACGTTTGCCACGAATGGTTCTCGATCGCGGTGTCATCTGCAGCTCTGCCGGCAACCACGCGCAGGGCGTAGCGCTTGCCGCGCAACGTCTCGCTGCACGCGCTGTTATCGTGATGCCGGTAACGACGCCGTCAATCAAGGTCAACGCAGTGCGAGCGCTGGGCGGTGAAGTAGTACTGCACGGCGATACCTACGACGATGCTCAACAGCACGCCCGGGAACTGGCGGAGCAGCAGGGCCTGACTTTCATTCACCCGTTCGACGATCCGGAAGTCATCGCCGGGCAAGGTACGATCGGCCGCGAAATCCTCAATCAGGCCGACCAGTCAATTGAAGCTGTTTTCGTCCCAATCGGTGGCGGCGGTCTCATTGCCGGAATCGCCGGGTGGATCAAGGGCCGGCAGCCGCTGGTCAGGATAATTGGCGTGGAACCAGCGGATTCTGCGGCCATGCAGAAATCGCTAGCGGCCGGCTATCCGGTGACACTCGATCATGTCGGCATTTTCGCCGATGGCGTGGCGGTGAAGCGCGTCGGTGACGAAACCTTTCGACTTTGCCGCGAACTGGTCGACGACATCGTAACGGTCGATACGGACCAGACGTGCGCTGCGATTCGCGATATTTTCGAAGACACACGATCGATCGCAGAACCGGCCGGCGCGCTCGCGGTGGCCGGCCTGAAAAAGTATGTCACGCAACATCGTCTTCGCGACAAAACTTTGGTCGCTGTCGTGTGTGGCGCGAATGTAAACTTCGACCGCTTGCGGCATATCGCGGAGCGGGCGGCGATCGGCGAACAGCGTGAAATGCTGCTGGCCGTGGAGATTCCCGAACAACCCGGCAGCTTCAAACGCTTCTGTGAGGCCATCGGGCGACGCAGCGTGACCGAGTTCAACTATCGATACAGCGACTCGAGTAAGGCGCACATTTTCGTCGGTGTCGAGTTACGTCATGGCGCCGCTGAGCGCGATCGGCTGATCCGCAAACTCGCGGAACTGAACTATCCGTTGCAAGACCTGAGTGACAATGAAGTCGCCAAGTTGCACGTACGGCACATGGTTGGTGGTGGCGGTGCCAGAATTGAAAACGAGAGAATTTTTCGCTTCGAGTTTCCCGAACGTCCGGGTGCCCTGCTGGCGTTTCTCGAGGCTATCGGCACGCGGTGGAATATCAGTCTCTTTCACTACCGTAATCATGGCTCCGACTGGGGGCGCATTCTCGCGGGTATCCAGGTGGCGCCAGCGGAGGTGGATGAACTGGAGGCTCACCTGGCTGACCTCGGTTACGCGCACTGGGATGAAACGAACAATGCGGCGTATCGCATGTTTCTCGCGTAAGGGATGATCGCTTTTGATACGGGCTCTACAGCGGCAATCGGGACGTGACAGTGATCGCCCACGCGGCGGGCTCCTACGTGGGTAGTCGAGATGTTGCGATAATCGTGGGCGATGTGGGGGGTTCTACTCGCGAAATGACGGGTCCTGCCGGTCCAGTTTTCGCAGCAACCCCGGCCAAGCGAGCTGTCCACCCAAGCCCTTCGTGACCGCTTCGGCCTGCGCCGCTATGCCCTTGAGGATTCTGCCGTCGATCGCCGTCAGTTCTGCACCGGACGACTGTGCCAGTAGCTGAGTCCGGCAGGCGGATTCGAGTATGTACATCCTGAGAAAGGCATCCGGAATGGTTGCCGCGGCAGTCAGCAATCCATGGTTGCGCAGGATCAGGGTGCTGTGCGCGCCGAGATCCGCAACGAGGCGCGGCTTCTCCTCTGGATTCAGTGCGACGCCTTCATAGTCGTGATAACCCATCGAGATCAGCGGGAACAGGGATGCCTGTGAGATCGGCAGCAAACCTGCAACCTGCGCCGACACCGCAACTCCGGCCGGCGTGTGCGTATGCAAGATACAATTTACGTCGGGTCGTGCTTCGTGCACGGCGCTGTGGATTGTAAAGCCGGCCGGGTTGATGACATACGGCGACTCCATGACAAGATTGCCGTGCAGATCGACCTTGACGAGACTGCTCGCCGTCATCTCCTCGAACAACAGGCCGTAGGCATTGATCAGGAAGTGCTCCTCCGGCCCCGGTACGCGCGCTGAAATGTGCGTGAAGACCAGATCGTCCCAGCCATACATCGCAACAAGCCGGTAACAGGCGGCAAGATCGACTCGCGTCTGCCATTCCTCCTGTGACACCCGGCTCCTGACCGAATCCATATGCCTGGCGGACTTCATCTGCCTCTCCCCGAACTGCTGATCACAGTTCTCATTGCCAAACAGTATACGGCAGGAAGTGCGCTCACCGGCTGCAGACGAATCCGGTAGCACCGTTGCAACCGCAACATTTCGATCGGCGCTTATACCAATTGGTTTGCAACCATTCGAACCGGGCAGGCATCTAACAACCGAACAACGCGATACGTGCCGACGAACGCTCGATCGCTTGCATGGTATCGGCGCAAGGCGCTAATGGTGCGAGCGCGACAACCTGGTCTCATACCGGCAGCACGCAACCACGTGCTGCCGGCGAGGCAAGACGTAACAAACTTAAATCCCTTATGCAGTTTGTTTCGTAACTTTAGACGGTGGCTCTGCCACCGTCTTTTTTTTGCGTCTCTTCCTCGATCGACGAAAGTCGTTCCTGAAAGGTCACTGTCCCCAAATAGTGGCGTGGATGTGGCTGATCTTGGCTTGCTGGGACAGACGGTAGAAATGGCGCAGCTCGTCCAGGCCGTGCGCGCTGTCCCGGTCCACGCGCCGGCTGATGCCGTGACAGAAACGCGCCGCATAATCGTTTGCGGCACGGTAACGTTCGTGTTGTTCCGGACGCAGTTGCGGATCGAATGAGACTTCGTCGAAGAGCCAGCGATGCACACAACTGGCGAACTCAAAGTCCTTCTGATCGAGCGCAAGAAGCCACGTGCCGACGAACTTATCGACCTCGGCTTGCATTTCCAGTTCGAGCAAGGTCACCGACTTGTTCTGCCTGGCGCTCCAGACGACGTAGTTGAAGTGACTTATGCCTTCGATAACCTTGCACAAGTCCTGGAGCTGCTCCGTTCGCAGACATTCAAGCGGATTGTTCTGATCGAGCCGCTCCAGCATTTCCTCATTCAGATAGAGGCTCAGTGCAAGTCCTTCCTTATCCTGATGGATCAATACCGATTCGTCGGTGTTCGGCACCAATGCCCCGTTGCCCAGGATCTTCGCCAACGCAGGATCGGTGATCAGGTAGTCACCAATCTCAAAACCCGGGTCGACCCGGTAAATGTCGGTGAGGTGCTTTTGCAGGCTTGCGAGCATTGATGGATCAGTGATCCCGGCGCGAGATGGTTCCGGAAATTGGCACTACACCGTTTTCCCGCAACAGATTTTCGGCGCGCTTGCTGCCGGTCTTGAGCCAGACTTCGTACGTGCGGAGCAGGTTCAGGTCGGACGAGCGACGCGCCCCATCGCGCACCTCGTTCAGGATGTCGACGACAAGCTGAAATTTACGGGCCAGTTCGCGGTAAACGTCCGCCAGTGCCCGGCCGCGCGTTGTCCCGCGAATCTCCTCGGACAGGGAACCGTAGGCGTTCCCGCCCATGTAAATGTAGTAATCGAGGTCAACGAGCCTGTGCGCAAGGCTGTCAGCAAAGAATCCGGCTATGAAAAGCGACACATCGCCGATGCGCTGCAATGCAAAATTGCGCTGCTCGACGGTTGCTGCATCGAGCGAATCGGCCATCATCATGGCGAGAGGTTTGAGGCCATAACTGTCGCCATGATCCTCATACAGTTCTTCGGATCTGGCAAAAATTGTCAGCAGGTTGACGACGTAGTGCGTGGTGTGAGGATCGACTGCCACACCCTGCTTGTCGATCGCGGCGTCGATAGACTGGCGAAAGTAATCGCGAAGGTTTGCTACAGGTACTACACGATCAGGCGTTGTGCGACTGGTCATTCGCTGCGCTTCCTCACTTTCGTCAGGACAACGATGAAGCGGTTGGCAATTGCAGGACTACCTGCCCGGCCGATTCCTTTCAGCTGTGCTGCCAACCCGACTCAGTTCCCCGGGCTTCACCGCACTTCTGTCACTCACGCGCGTCATCGCGCGAAAAGTGACGATCAACGTATATCGTAAATAGACACGACGCATTGTGACAAGGTTCACGGAAGAATGTTTGCCGCCCGGATCTGACATAAATCTGTGACCGCTTTCATGCCGCCACAATGTCGGGCATCGCCCTTTGACATCAACCTGTTAGAATCCGCTGTCCGCATAATAATAGTAACAAGGAGCAGGCGATGGACATCGGCAATGCAGTCGCCGCGGTAAACTGGCTGGCGGTCCTTTCAGCAACTGTTGTTGCCTTCCTTATTGGTTCGTTGTGGTACTCGAAAAAGGTATTCGGCCAGGCGTGGATGCTGGAGATCGGCCTGACGGACGAGTCCATTACCCAGGCCAACATGCCGGTGATTTTTGGCGGTACCTTTGTGTTGCAATTCGTAGCAGCTACGGCACTCGCCCTTTTCATGGGCTCCGGCAGCGACTGGCTCATCGGCCTGCAGGCAGGTCTTTTGATCGGCATTGGCTGGATTGCAACAGCTTACGGCGTTACCTATTTCTTCGAACAGCGATCCATTCGCCTCTATCTCATCAATACCGGTTACTACATCGTTTTGTTCGCCGTCATGGGCATCATAATCGGCGCGTGGAACTAATAACGTCACGCATGCTCCAGCCCGCATCGATCGCTAGTCCTGCCACATCTCCCGTAGTCGTCCGGCGACATCTATCTGTCGGCCACTACGGGGTGTCACTGGCAGCGATGATTCGGGGCGGCCGTGGAATCGCGGCGTCATGGTGCCTGCCAGGCGCTCAGTCATGAAACGGCTTTTTGCACCGTACACATGCTTGTCGCCATCGCGCCGTTGCTGCGTGACATAGTGTCGGAGCGGCGCGATCAGGTGCAGAGACTGTCTTGCGCGGGTCATGGCAACATACAACAGGCGACGTTCTTCTTCGATCATCTCGGGTTTTCCAGTCGCAAATTCGGACGGAAACGAACCGTCAGAAAAATTCAGCACGAACACCGACTTCCATTCCTGGCCCTTCGCGGAGTGTACGGTCGACAGGATCAGGTAGTCCTCATCGAGTAAAGGCGCGCCTGCAAGATCGCCGGTTGCCGACGGTGGGTCCAGCGTAAGCTCCGTCAGAAATCGCTCGCGTGTAGGGTAGGCGCCGGAAATCTGCTCCAGTTGTTCGAGGTCAGCTTCGCGGGTTTCGAAACCGTCGTAAAGACGTTCCAGATGTACCTGATACCAACGCCGTGTTTCGCCCAGTTGTGCCTGCCACGCCCGGTCGGCGGGATTGATCGCTGCGAGCGAGGTCATGAGTGCGCAAAAAGCCAGCCAGTCAGCGGCAGTCGCGGCCGGCGGCTGGAAGTCCGCGAGTGTCGACAGAATATGCCCGTTCATTGCCAGGTAGTCGAGGCATTTGGCCGCCCGGGATGGGCCCATTCCTGGCAACAACTTCAGGACGCGAAAAGCAGCTATCTGGTTGCGTGGGTTCTCCGCCCATTTCAAGACTGACAGCACATCCTTGACGTGCGCTGATTCCAGGAACTTCAGGCCGCCATACTTGAGGTAAGGAATATTGCGGCGGACGAGTTCCACTTCGAGTCGATCACTGCTGTGCGCACCACGGAAAAGGACCGCCTGATCCTTCAGCAGCATGCCGCTTTCGCGATTCGCGAGCACGGTCTCGACGACAAATTCGGCTTCCGCGTCACAATCCAAGACTGTGACGTACTCCGGCATGCCGCCCGACTTGCACTGCGAAAAAAGCGACTTTCGATAATGCCGCTCGCTCTCGGCCATCAGGCAATTTGCGCTGTCGAGAATCGGTTGCGTCGAGCGATAGTTTTCCTCGAGGCTCACGACGCGCGCCGCAGGTTCGAACCTTTCCGCAAAGCCAAGTATGTTTTCGACTTCGGCGGCACGAAACGAATAGATCGATTGTGCGTCGTCACCAACAACGGTTACTCCATCACCCTGCGGCTTCATCGCATGCAGGATTTCGGCCTGCAGCAGGTTGGTGTCCTGGTACTCGTCGACAAGGACATGATCGAACCAGCCGCCGATATCCGCTGCCAGTTCTCCGTCGCTCATCAGGTGATTCCAGTACAAAAGCAAGTCGTCGTAATCCAGCGCCTGGTTGGCGAGCTTGCGTTCCACGTAAGCGCGGAAGAGCGCGCGAAGTTCCGACTCCCAGTCGGCGCACCACGGATAAGTGCCGGCAAGAACGTCTGTCAATGACGCTCGCGCATTGACGCAACGCGAATAGATGGCAAGACAGGTATCCTTCTTGGGAAAGCGCCGGGATTTCTTCGACAAGCCGGAATCGTGTCGTACGACATCCATGAGGTCTGCCGAATCGCCACGATCGAGAACCGAGAACCCGGCATCCAGCGCAAGATTCGCCGCGTAGCGGCGCAACAGGCGATTGGCGATCGAGTGAAAAGTACCGGACCACGGGAGAAGCCGTATCTGCGACGACGGGTTGCTTTCCTTTTCGAATGCACGGCGCACGATGCCGGTAACGCGCCGCGTCATTTCCTGCGCGGCACGGCGCGTAAAAGTCAGCAGGAGAATACGTTCAGGATTGACGCCCTGGCCAATCAGGTGGGCCACACGGTGCGCAAGCGTCATGGTCTTACCGGTGCCGGCTCCGGCGATTACCAGCAACGGCCCGGCCTCGAACAGGCCGTCCGGGCCACTCGTCCCGTGGGTAGCTGCCTGTCTCTGTGCCGGGTTCAGCGACGCCAGATATTCCGCCTGTTCTGCCACCGCCCCGCTCATGACGTCTCCGCGCAAAATGTGTATTTTTATCCAGTACTGGATATATTTACAAGGTCGGGCAGACAGCGTGCCCGTGAGGAGCGCTGCTCCGCCGTCACCCACGTTTCCGCCAATGAGAACAACCGGCTCAGCGGAGGCGGTCGTGGTTAAATTGAAATCTGGAATACTTCTTCCACTTCGCTGTGAAGCTCCCGTCTCCGTGCCTTGATGACCTTTGAGATTGCACTAGTCCTCGCCATCCTGGCCATTGCATTGATCCTGTTTGTCAGTGACGTAATACGGATGGACCTTGTGGCGTTGCTGGTGCTCGGCGCGCTGGCATTGACCGGCCTTGTGACCTCCGAGCAGGCTTTCGACGGCTTTAGCAACAGTGCCGTCATCACGATCTGGGCCATGTTTATCCTCAGCGAAGGGTTGGCAAGAACGGGCATCGCCGACATAATCGGGCGCCAGGTCTTGCGCGCCGCCGGCCGTCGCGAGATCCCGATGATCGCGGTCATCATGGTCACCTCGGCGCTGCTGTCCGCGTTCATGAACAATATTGGCGTCGCCGCGTTGATGTTGCCTGTCGTCGCTGACGTATCGCGTCGTACCCGGATACCGGCATCACGCCTGCTGATACCGCTCGCCTATGGCACCCTGCTCGGCGGGCAAACCACGCTGTTCACCTCCCATAACCTCCTCGTCAGTGAAGCATTGGCCCAAAGCGGCAACGAGCGTTTCGCCATTTTCGACTTCACACCGGTTGGCGGCGCGATTGCGATTGCCGGCATTCTTTTTGTCGCGTTCGCCGGGCGACTGTTGCTGCCGACAACTGCCCGCACGGGGCGCGGACGCTTCCGCAGTCAGCGAAGTCTGCGGGCGCGTTACAAGCTGCAGGAGCAGTCATTCCTGCTGCGGGTCCCGCTGGATTCAGTGCTGGTCGGCAAGACCCTGGCGCAAAGCCGGATCGGCGCAGCCACCGGGCTCATTATTCTCTCGCTCATTCGCTTCGGGCGCAGCGAGACCCTGCCGAATCGGCAGACGGTCCTGCGTGCCGGAGACAGCATCCTGGTGCAGGGCCGCCTGGGCCAGTTTCGCGAATTGCAGCGCTATAGCGAACTGGTCATCGAACGTGAGGCGCCGGTGCTGAAGTCGATGGTCGCTGCCCGGGTGCACTATGCCGAAGTGCAGCTAGCTGAAGGCTCGCCACTGGTATCGGAACTGATCCGCGATGCCGGATTCCGCACTCGTTTCAATGTCAGCGTAGTCGGTATTCGGCGCAAGGACCGCTACCGCCTGACGAACCTCGCATTTGTGCCGTTGCGCAGCGGTGACCGCGTGCTGGTCCAGGGCGAGGCAGAAGCGATTGCGGCCCTTGAGAAATTCACCGATTTCACCAGCAAAGAGGACAAGACAGCCGAACAATTGGGTGAGCAGTTCAAAGCCGACGAGCGCATGTTTGTCGTGCGCGTTCCGAAATACAGCGAACTCGCCGACACCACGCTGGAGAAAAGCCGGCTTGCTGACGTTTTCGATTTTCGCGTATTGGCCATCTTTCGCGACGGCAAGCTCAATTTCATGCCGCGCAGTACGGAGGTGCTGCTGGGCGGCGACCTGCTGCTGATCGAAGGCCAGCACGAGGACCTCGATGTTCTGCGCGGCTTGCAGGAACTCGAGGTCGAAACCAAGCTGTCGCCGAACGTTCATGCGCTCGATTCCGAACGTCTCACCTTGATGGACGCGACGCTCGACCCGCGCAGCAATCTGGCCGGAAAAACCGTCGGCGAACTGAATTTTCGTGAACGCTACGGCATCGAGTTGGCGGGCATCTGGCGCAAAGGCGAAACGCTGGGCGGCAGCGTCGCAGAGGAACGCCTGCAGATCGGCGATGCGTTGTTGCTGCTGGGTCCGCGCGACCGGTTGCAGCTTCTCTCCAGTGATACCGATTTCCTGATCCTGACCCCGCTCGGTCAGGAGCCACCGGACACGCGACGCGCGCCACTGGCGGCGCTGATCATGCTCGGTGTAGTGGTTGCGATAGTGACCGGATTCCTGTCGACGCCGGTCGCCGCCGTGATCGGTGGCAGCGCGATGATTCTGACCGGCTGCCTGACCATGGACGGCGCCTATCGCTCGATCGACTGGCGTGCGATTTTCCTGATTGCCGGCATGCTGCCGCTCGGTACCGCGATGTACCAGTCCGGCGCCGCAGCATTTCTCGCCGGACAACTGCTTGCCGTGCTCGGCGATGCAAATCCGTGGGTCGTGATTATGAGTCTTTACGTGCTGACGGCAATCGGCACCATGATGATTCCCTCAGCGGCTCTCGTGGTGCTGATGTCACCGATCGTGCTATCCACAATGGCTGATTTGGGCCTCAGGCCGGAACCGGCCATGATGGCCATTGCGATTGCAGCCGGCGCGAGCTTCATCAGCCCGGTTTCACATCCGGCCAACATCCTGGTCATGGGTCCTGGTGGCTATCGTTTCGCCGATTATTTCCGGGTCGGGATTCCGCTGCTCGTTATCGTCCTGATCGTTGCGAGCCTGCTGATGCCGATCGTTTGGCCGTTACGTCCCGCCTGAATCAGGGCAGCAGGATTGTAGAGCCAGTCGTCTTTCTCGCCTCCAGGTCACGATGCGCAGCAGCCGCGTCCCGCAACGCGTAGCGCTGGTTAATACTGATCTTCAATACGCCACTGCCAACCAGGTCGAACAGTTCTCTGCTCGCCGCCCGCAAACGCTCGCGAGTATCGACGAAGTCGAACAACACCGGGCGAGTGACATAGAGAGAGTGCCGTTTGGCGAGTTCGGACGGTGCAAACGGGTCGACCGGGCCGGACGCGTTGCCGAACGATACCATGACTCCGTGCGGCCGCAGTGAGTCCAGCGACGAGAAAAAAGTATCCTTGCCGACCGAATCGTAGACAGCGGCGACACCTTCACCGCCGGTCAGTTCTCGCACTTTGGCAGCCGAATCCCGCGCTTCGGCCATGACTATATGGTGGCAGCCCTGGTTGCGCGCCAGCGCAGCCTTTGCCTCGGTGCTGACGATACCGATGACGGTGGCGCCGAGATGCTTTGCCCACTGACTGACAAGAGAGCCGACTCCGCCGGCCGCCGCCAGCAACAGTATCGAGTCGCCCTTCTGCACGCGATAGCTGCGTCGTAACAGGTACCAGGCGGTGAGCCCTTTCAGAAAGACCGCGGCAGCCTGTTCATCCGAGACGCCCTCCGGTATCGGTACCAGTTGACTGGCAGGGAAATTGCGCGCCTCGGAATACGCATCGGCGGGTCGGCCCGTATACACGACCCGGTCACCGGGCTTCAGGTTGGTAACTCCCGGGCCGACCGCTGCCACCTCCCCGGCTGCTTCGCTGCCCAGTCCGGCCGGAAGTTCCACCGGATAGAGGCCACTGCGATGGTAGGTATCGATGAAATTCAGGCCAATGGCCGTGTGTCGTACCTGGGCTTCGCCAGCAGCGGGTTCCGCGAGGTCCACTGAATCGAAGCGAAGCACCTCGGGTCCGCCATGTTCGTGCATTCTGATTGCATTGACCTTCATCGTCGACCACCTTTGTTGCTGATGACCGCTAGAATATCGAAGCGCGGGGCAAAAAACGAAACATGGCACCGGTACTCAAAATTACCGGTTCCATATCCTGAGGTACTTGCTCGATTTTCTGGATCGGAATATGGGACGAGTCGATAATAAAGTGTCGCTGGTTACGGGTGCTGCGCAAGGACTTGGCGCAGCAACCGCCAGGATGCTGGCGCGCGAAGGCGCGAAAGTCCTGTTGAGCGATATCAACATCGTCGGCGCGCGTCGTCAGGCACAGGAAATCAACACAGAGTACGCAGAACGCGCCTGGGCCATAGAGCAAGACGTTACCAGTGAGCCCGATTGGGCACGCGTTCTCGGGGAAGCGCGCAAACGTTTTGGTGGCCTGAATATTCTCGTAAACAACGCCGGTATCGGATCGGTCGCCAGCGTCGAGGCTGAATCCTACGAAAACTGGAAACGGGTGCACGCCATCGACCTCGACAGCGTATTCCTCGGTTGCAAGTATGCTATTCCGTTGATCGCGGCTAGCGGAGGTGGATCGATCATCAATGTATCGTCGATTTCGGGAATCATCGCAGGTCACAATCTTGCTTCTTACAATTCAGCCAAGGCAGCCGTGCGCCACCTGAGCAAGTCGGTTGCGCTGCACTGCGCCCGCGAAGGCAACGGCATCCGTTGCAATTCGGTGCACCCGGTCTTTATCGATACGCCGATTCTTGACGGCATGGTGACCGGCGACGATCGCAATGCCGGGCTGCTGAAGCTCGGTCGCCAGATACCGCTGGGTCGGGTCGGGCAACCGGACGACGTCGCATATGCCATTCTGTACCTGGCATCCGATGAGTCGGCTTTTGTCACCGGCGCGGAGCTCAAGATTGATGGTGGCATCAGTGCCATGTAGGCTCGTCGCCAAGGCGCGGTGCAGCCAGCCACTATGACGAAGCGAATTGTCATCGCCGGCGCAGGTCATGCTGCCGGACAGCTGGTCGCATCACTGCGCCAGAAGAAATTTTCGGGTGACATCGTCCTGATTGGCGAAGAAAGCTGGCTGCCTTACCAACGCCCGCCTTTATCGAAGAAATTTCTCGCCGGCGAAATGCCGGCTGAGCGCCTCTACATCAAGCCACCGAGTTTCTACGAAGATCCGGCCGTTACGGTAAAGCTCGGCACACGCATCGAACGCATCGGGCGTGACCATCACGTTCTGGAATTGAGTAACGGGGACTCACAGCGCTATGACAAACTCGTTCTCGCCACCGGCGCGCGCGTCCGGCGTTTGCAATTGCCTGGCAGTGACCTGCCGGGTATTCACTATTTACGGACGATCGATGACGTCCTGGCCATTCGGCAGGACATGCAGGGCCACCGGCGACTGGTGATTGTTGGTGCGGGATATATCGGTCTCGAAGTTGCAGCCGTCGCCAGCACACTCGGCTTGCATGTGACCGTGGTGGAAATGCAAAGCCGGGTGATGCAACGCGTGGTATCTGCAGAGGTCTCCCATTTTTACGAACAGGTCCATCGTAAGCACGGTGTCGATTTTCGGCTCAACACCGGAATCGAGGGTTTTGCGGGAGAGAGTCGGCTCGAGGGACTGAAACTGGCCGACGGCACAAGCCTGGCTGCCGACATCGTCATTGTCGGCATCGGCATCCTGCCGAACACGGCCCTGGCAGCTCAGTCAGGTCTCCTGATCGACGATGGCATCGTCGTGGACGATCGATGCCGCACCTCCGACCCGGACATTTATGCGGTAGGCGATTGCACGTTTCATCCGAACGAATTGCTGTGTCGAAGCGTTCGACTCGAGTCGGTGCACAATGCGCTCGAGCAGGCGCGCACTGCGGCCGCCAATCTGTGCGGTGAGGACCTTCAGTATGCCGACATTCCGTGGTTCTGGTCAGACCAGTACGATCTCAAATTGCAAATTGCCGGACTATCACAGGGTTACGACCAGACCGTGTTGCGTGGCGACCTGCAACGGCATGCGTTCGCCTGCGTCTATCTGAAAGAAGGGGCTATGATCGCGATTGACGCCATCAACTCCCCGAAAGACTTCTTACAGGCAAAGCCATTGATTGCCCGGCACGCGGTGTTCGATCCGCAACGCCTCGCCGATGTCAGTGTTGAATTGAAGGACCTGGCGGCGTGAATTGGCGCATTCAGTCCGTCAATCGGCGGTTTGTGCTGACAGGGCAATCGTCAGAGTGCCGTTCAAGGCGGCGGGCCCGCCGTCAACCGTCCAGGCACCGGCGTTGACCGATTCGATGGCCTCAGATACAAAGCCTGCAAACTGACCACTGCCGCCGGTCACGCGTGCCGTCCCGAGAGCTCCGGGGCCGGCCGTGGTGGTTCCGAACCAGGTGCCGCGCCAGTTGTCGCTCGAACTCAGGCGAGCCGGCATCACCACGTGACGCAGGTATGGCCACAGGTTTTCGGTCTGGTCAATGAACAGCGAACCGCGCTCAGGCATCCAGATATGCCAGACGCTGTCGACCATCGCCTCAGCATTCAGCAAGCGAGTTGTCTCGGAATCCGAAGAGAACTTGATACCGATCCCAACGAGGTCGCCACGAACGTCCGCCAACGGAGTCACCAGAACGCGCGTTTTCCTGACGCCTGGTTCCCATAGTTCGTCGATGCCGTCGGGTGATGGTTGGGCCGGCGCTTCACCGTTATTGGTCACGGCGATCGATTCGGCAGGCACCGGCGAGTACGACAATTCGATGAGCTGCTGATCGGAAACCAGAAGTGGTGACACGGTCGGATTGCCCACAAACGGATTGTGATACAGCAGCATCAGGAACAAGGCCGCACCGACAAGCATACCCGGCAGCAATGCAATCAGATACTTCATGGTGCTTCTTCCAGGTGGCCTGCAAGTGCAGCTACGAGTTCAATTCGACCGGTTTCGTCCGTTGCGTCAAGGAAGCTTTCACGGACACTCCCATGCAAGTTTGCAAACTCGCGCGTTCCAGCCAGCATACTGCCCGCGCGAACGCCGGAGGCATCGCCTGTCGACTGCAACATTGCGTAAATGCTGCCCCTTGCAGGAAGGTGCAAGGTCCACTCGACAGCGCTGTCGTTGCCTGAATCTGCTGTTGTTACGCGACTCGCTACGCCGACCACGATGTCGTTGCGGTTACGTAGCTTATAGAGCCCGGTTTGCGCATCCGCCAAGCCACTCTCCTGCGGCCACTCGAGCCCGCCAGGAATCACTTCGCCGGTGCCGGAAGGGCTGCTAAGCAACTGGTCTTCGGGGAGATTGATGTGAAACGTTTCAGCGTTGCCGCCATTCGGCAGCACGCTGATCATCGATGCCTCACGATGCTGGTCGACGGCCGGAATGAAGTACAACAGTCCCGCTGCCAGTGCGATGCCTAACAGGATTCCGATACTGAATGTTCTGATCACGCTAGTGCCCTGTGCTTGCCCGCGGCCGCCGCTGCAAGGTGACGGCCTTTGATAATTGCAGTTTAGTTAACTCAGGGGTTTCGCACACAACGTGTCGCGTGAATTGTGATGCACAGCACAATCCGCCGGGTTCTTCTTGATAGTTATCACGGTAGTCCGGGCCGGCATTCAGGTATCGGAGAAGTAATTGGCAAGGTACTCATCCAGACTGATCACATCAGCCTGTTCGATTTCCCGCTGTCGCATGAGTGAATCCCGGGCTTCATCGGCAAACTCCGCTTCACGCTCGACTGGCAGCGACGTGATCGACCGAAAGTACTCCCTGTGTCCCTGCGCCGCGAGCATGGCGAAATCAAAAAAGCCGCAACCGGCGACGCGTAATTCCTCCAGCAAACGCGCCGATGGCGTGCAATCGGCGTCCTGCAACAGCGCCGCCTGTGCGACGACGGCCTCCGCATAATCATGACTGCCGTCCCCGCGATCAATGAGTTCTGCAACGGCGCGGGTACCATCGAGGATCTCCTTGCCCCATGTGGCGAGCGTTACGGCGCGGCCATTCCGCGCAAGCCGCAAGTCCGGATCGCGTCCTCGGCGCGCGGCCGCAAGCTGATTGGCGGCGGCCTCGTCCGAACCCACATCATCGAGTTCGGGACTATCGCTGATGAGGCAGTAAATCAGGAATGCCTCCATGAAACGCATGACGTTCTGATTGATGCCGGTTGGATCGTATATGTTCAGGTCAAGCGAACGTACTTCGACATACTCAATGCCGCCGCGCTGCAATGCAGCCGTGGGGCGCTCGCCTGAAAAAGCGACCCGCTTCGGTCGGATCGGGCTGTAGAATTCGTTCTCGATCTGCAACAGGTTGGCACTCAGTTGCCGATAGACACCAGCCACCTTTACGCCAATCTTTTCGAATGCGGGTTCCGGTGTGTTGATTGCCCGAAGGAGGTCCGCTACGTACTCATCCAGGCTGTTCAGGGAAATGTTGATACGAGCTTGCGTACGATTGCTGTAGCCAATATCGCTCATGCGAAGCGAAGTGGCAAAAGGCTGGTACAGCGTTTCCGCGTCAAAATCGAGAAGGCCCGGGCGCGCTCCACCGACGAAAGATCGGCACACCGCAGGCGATTCTCCGAACAGGTAGAGAACAAGCCAGCCGTAGCGTCGGAAATTGCGAATGAGCCCGAGATAGGCATTTGAACGAAAAGCGACAGGATCGTCTGTGCGTTGCTCGTTGTTCTCGTATGCAAGCCAGAACGATTCAGGTAGTGAGTAGTTGAAATGTACGCCCGCAATTGTTTGCATCATCCGTCCATAGCGGTATCCGAGACCTTGGCGATAGATCGTCTTCATCCTGCCGACATTGGACGTGCCGAATTGCGCCAGTGGAATGTCGCCTTCCGTCGGCAACCGACAAGGCATGCTGGTTGCCCACAGCAGTTCGTCACCGAGCCGCTTGTAGGTGAACTGATGAATATCGCAAAGGAACCGAAGCGTTTCCCAGGTTTGGGTGAACGCCGGCGTTACAAATTCAAGAAGGGACTCGGAAAAGTCAGTGGTAATGTAACGACTGCTGAGCGCAGAACCCAACGCCTCGGGATGCGGCGTGTCGGACAACATGCCGTCGGGAGCTACCCGCAGTGCTTCTTTCTCGACACCTTTCAGGCCACCGCAAAGAGTCTCCGCCGGACTCGAATTAGCCAGCCTGCTTGTGCGCTTGTCGAATGTTGTCGTCAATCGGGGAGTACTCCGGCAATCCGGCCGGCTCCGATCGGGCCCGGCTTGAGCACCACGGTCGATGCGCAGAGCACCCTCGCCACGCTCGCCACTCAATGGCCGGACTATACAGACGGCCCTGATGGCTGCCAACGGGACCTGTCCCGGCTGCAAATGGAACGACTGCCGGCCGTATCAGGTCGAAATGTGATAGAACCTGTCTCGTCGTGCCGGATGGCCTTTCAAAACTTATGAGACAAGCAGCCACCAGAATTTCTGCTGCCGCGATTCTGCTGATCGTGAGCCTGGCGACAAGCGACCCTGCGCATGCGTTGCGCTGTGGCAGCAAACTGGTGCTCGATGGCATGCTGGAACAAGAGGTCATCAACCATTGCGGCGAGCCGACCTCGATTCGCCATCTCGGTTACGTTGTCCGCGCGTTCAATCCCATGACGCGTCGTAACCTCTCCGGGCTGCAACTCTACCGCTACGGTCACGGCAACTATTACCACGAAGTTCCCGTCACGGTGTTCGTCTACAATTTTGGTCCGCGCAAACTCATGCGCCAGCTCAGGTTCGAAGGTGGCATGCTCACCGATATAGAAACTCTCGGCTACGGTTATCTTGACGAAAAGAACTAGCCGGGGTATTTGGGTCAAGCCGCTGAACTGCCAATCCCTTCACACTGCAGGGACGATGAATGGGCTATCGTGAAGCACCAGCCGGTCCGCCGACCGGCTCGAAACGACAATTCCGGAGTGCTGTTGCATGAACCAGCTGTTGAAGCGTCGATTGCGAGACAAGCCAAGTGGCCCGGCCACGCTGATCAGCGAAGGTTGCAAGATCACGGGCACGCTTGCAGGGAGCGGCGACTTCATGATCAGTGGCGAAGTCGAGGGTGACTGCGATCTGTCCGGCTCCGTATCAATTACACGTCAGGGTGTATGGAAAGGTAAGCTGAAAGCACGATCTGTAATTATTGCCGGTACCGTCGATGGAGACATTGAAGCCAACGGTCGTGTCGAGATCGGCAACACGGCCCGCATTACCGGCACAGTCAGCGGTGAGGCAATTGCTGTTGCAGAAGGCGCAGTCGTCGAGGGGTCCATGAAGACGACCGGACGCGCCGCACCCACCGAGTTTGTCGAGAAGCGGGGATCGAGGGAGGACAACCACGACGACCGTTAATCCGGCGTTAACCCGCCAGCTTCAGAATCCATCCGGTTCGAGAGTAATTTCAACGCGGTTGTTGGCAAGGGCGACTTCGTTCCATTCTCCGACCGAGACACCCGCTATTAACGGCGGATAGTCAATTACCGGGACGGCATTGCCACGGGCAGTGACAACATATCGAATCTGTCCCGCGGACTGCTCCTCGATGACGTTCAGAAAATTGGCGAAGGCTACCGATTGCCGCGAGGCAAAGGCCAGCGCATCATCGCTGCCAAATCCGATTCTTTCGCAGTTCCTGGCTTCAGTCTCAGCCGGCGCAGGCACGAGGCCGTCGTCGCCGCTCACCATCATGCAGAAATCACCGACGTGGGTCTCGAGCAATACCTGTCCTGAGTAGCCCATACCAAGCAGGCGTTCGTTCAATTCCTCGACCATTGCGAGCCGTCGGTCTCCCAACGGTATTTCCCCGAACGGATACTGCGCAGCCAGATTGACTGCCCATTCCATAGCATTGAGCGCCGCGAGAAAGGTTGAACTGTACGACTCCTGGTAATTGCTGAGACGTCGCTGCACCTCTATTGTTCCGTCGGCTTCGAACGTGCGTTGCTGTTCAAGCGCGGCCAACAAAGTCGCAGTTTGCTCCCGCTCTCGTTGCCAACTCTGTTCGCTTTGCCAATAGAGCAAGCCGAAGACAGCAATGACGACAGCCATTAGCGCGATTGCAATACGGGCCGGAGTCGGCACGTTTTGACCTGTCCGAGCCTGTGATTCCTTTTCGTCCTCGTTTGGTTGCACACGAATTTCGTCGGCAACACGAGTGGCGATTGCTTCGTAGCTGTCCAGCAGATCGCGCCGAATGACCGCACGTTGCTGATCGAACAAGTCCTGAATGAGTTCGCGCAGATCGTGATCGAACTTCTCGAGGCCTGGAATCTCACCGCCTGGATCCTCTCCGCCAGATTCCATCGCCACAACTTCCCGGACCGCTCGCTGTCCGATGACGCGCAGGGACTCAAGAACCTTGGATACCTCAACCGGCTCTACTTCTTTAGGCAATACGCCGACAGCGCCAAGCGCGCGTGCTTGCCCGACGTATACCTCGCCCTTCTGCGAGGTATACATCATGATAGGTATCGTGGCGGTGTCAGGATTGTTCTTGATCGCGGTAACAGCCTCGAATCCGTCCATCCCAGGCATGAGGTGATCCATGAAGATAACGTCAGGACGGTGGTCATTCAGATATTCGAGTGCGGATTCGGCAGACTCGACAGTCGCCACGTCGAGATCGTGCACTTCAAGCATGCGGCTCAGCACGACGCGTGCCGATTTCGAGTCGTCGACGATCAACGCGCTTTTTCTCACCCCGGGTCCTCGTGCGCCGCCAAACCCCGACTTTGTTTGGGGCTGCACAATATTACCCGTAATCAGGTCACGTTTAACGCAGTCACTTTGCAAGCGGCGCCCGGGCCGGCAACCGCTGACGATCCTGGATCGCGGCACAATTGTCGTATATGGGTCCAAACGTTCATTTAATGCCCAATTTTGCCTCTTGGTGTCAGAATGGCGAGGCGGGATACTGGCTGCGGGCAGCGAATCGAGCGAGATGCGGGCTGCAGCAAGCGCTTGCCTGAGGGCGATGCGCCGCCCGGGCCGGCCAGGAAACCGTTGCTTTGGCGAATTGTCGTGGTGCTACACTAGGGTCAATCGATACAAGTCCGGTCTTACGCCATTTTGCCGAAGCGGCAGACTTCCTCGGCACGCACAAACAGCCACAGGCCGACCTGCTGATGGCTTTGCGTCGCAACAGGAATGCTGCTGCTGCCACGATGTAGGCAACCCATGACTTGTGTCGAAGCAGTCATAATTACAAGAATGGACAGACGACCGGGTTCACGCGCAGCGCGTATCGGCACCGGGCGTCGGAGTCTCGAATGCGGATAACCGGCAGGATCTTACCCAGGTATCTATTACTCGCGTCGACGTTATCGTTAATCGTCGTTGGGGTGCTGCTGACGATGTTCTATGGGCAGTACCGATGGCTGGCGCGCGGCATGATGGAAACCAGCGTCGCAGAGCTCGACGCCAGTCTCGCGGCAAGCTTTGAGGGTCGCGCACGTGGCCAGTTGTACCGGGTTGCGGACGAGATTGTCGATCGAATCGGTGATCGGCCTGGCGAAGCCGATTCCCCAGATAGCGCGGCAGTCATCGCCGGCATTCTCGGGCGAGCCGTTCGCAGTAATGAAAACCTTACCGGCATGCGTTACGAGAGCAATCAGTTTTCTGTTATCGAAACCGGGGATACTGCGCTCCTTTCGAGTGGCCGGGACGCGACCGAATGGGAGGACGATCGATTATACCTGTCCTATCCGGTTATGCAGAACGACGTTCAGATAGGACAACTGACAAGCAGTTTCTTACTGACCAGTCTCTATGAAGAATCGCGGGCGTTTGAACAGCGCCTTATTGCCCTCGAGAAGGATTATTTTCTTGGCTCGCTCTGGTGGGTTGGTGGCGCAGCGCTTCTGGCTTTCATCCTTTGCATAACGGTGATATGGACTATTGCCCGCTCGCAAACGCGACGCATTCACGAACTGAAGGTCCAGGCCGAGAAGATGAGCGAAGCCAATTTCGGCGAGCCTTTGCCGGTTTCCAATCATGATGAACTCGGTAATCTCGCCGGGGTATTCAATGAAATGCGTGAAAAGTTAAGGCGAACCACGCTGTCCCGAAATTACGTGGACCGTGTTTTAGCGAGTATGAACGAAGCAGTAATTGTGACGGACCCGACAGGCCTGATTACTCGCGTCAATGAAGCGACTTTACGCATGTTGAATTACGCCGAAGGGGACCTGATTGGACAGCCCATCGGCCGTATCGTCGACAGTCAGAAGGGCAGCTCACTTGCTTTCGACTTGCCGGCAGGCCTGCCACGCGAAGCATTTCTACTGACCCGTTCCGGGGAATCCGTTCCGGTTTCGTATACCGGCTCGACAATTACGGAAGGTGACGGATCAAGTGGCGATCGTATCTACGCCGCCCAGAATATTACCGAACGCCGCCGCGCAGAACAGAGAATTCGTTACCTGGCGCGCATCGACGCACTGACCAAGGTTCCGAATCGCATGCAGTTTCAGCACTTGCTGCAGCGAGCTATCGCGAGGGCACGTAGAACACGCAGAACCCTGTTTCTATTCTACATTGATATCGACCATTTCAAGGACATTAATGACACGTTTGGCCATCTTGCTGGTGATACCACTCTCGAAACAGTTGCCGATCGACTGACCGCCGTGCTGCCCGACGACTCTATTATCGGACGGTTGGCCGGAGATGAGTTCGCAGTAATCGTGGATGGTGATGACGCCGATGAAGATCACAAGCGTCGTCGCGATAAACTGGCGCGTTCCCTGCTCGACCGGCTTGCAGATCCGTTTTATGTGCAGGGCCACGAAGTTTTCATGACGGCAAGCATGGGGATAGCGTGCTATCCGGACGATGCCGCAGATGTCATTGACCTGATCCGCAATTCCGATGCTGCTCTTTATCATGCCAAGAAGAACGGCGGAAACATCTATTCCTACTACGTGCCGGAGATGAACGAGGCCGCGGTCGAGCGCCTGATGACAAAGAGCAAACTGAAGCGCGCCTTCGAGCGTAATGAACTGCTCGTCCACTATCAGCCGAAATACAACCTGCTCACCGGCGAGGTCAACGGCGCTGAGGCGCTGGTCCGTTGGGAGCTTCCTGAGCGCGGCATCATTCTGCCGTCCGACTTCATCCCCATCGCCGAGGAAACCAATCTCATTGTGGAAATCGGGGAATGGGTACTGGAGCGTGTTTGCGAGGACTTTCGTTATTGGCAGCGCTCGGTCGGGCATCCAGGCAGGGTTTCCGTCAATCTTTCCCTGAAGCAACTGCGCCAGCCGAATTTCATCAATCGAATAAAAGCCATTCTCCAGAAGTTCGAGGTATCGCCTACTTCCCTCGAACTGGAAATCACTGAAACCACGTTGATGGAAAACCCGGGCCGGACCATCAAGTTGCTC
Source organism: Woeseiaceae bacterium (assembly GCA_041746375.1). GTDB lineage: Bacteria > Pseudomonadota > Gammaproteobacteria > Steroidobacterales > Woeseiaceae > IDS-8. Next base: position 110,444 of record JBGTHC010000019.1, on the reverse strand, counting down.
GATGAACTTTTCGCACTTGGTTTGCATTTAGCGATTGACGATTTCGGCACCGGCTACTCGTCATTGAGTGCCCTGCAGCAGTTCCCGATCAGTACCCTCAAGATCGACAGGTCATTTGTAAAGGATGTTGCCAGCAATGCTGACGATGCGACAATTGTGGGCACCATAATCCATATGGGACGCAGTCTGAAAATGGACGTGGTTGCCGAAGGGGTGGAAACCGAAGAGCAACTGGCCGTCCTGCAAACACTTGATTGCACGTATGTTCAAGGGCTTCTGTTTGGGGACCCGATGAGTTCGGACAATTACCTGGAACTCCTCCTGGCGCAACTCGAAGGCACAGATTCCTATCGCGCATTGTTCGCCTGAATTGCGTCCCTGATTGACGTATAAGGGCCGCGCTCCCCGCATCGGGAATGGCGCAAAAGCATCAGCATTACTCATAAGTCGCTGACATTTTTGTCGTTTTTTCCGAGCTTCACTCTTCATAGTTGACATGCTTAAATATTGGTAGATGCATGCAGCGCATGCACCGTATTTTTTGCTAGTTATCCCCGTCTGCTTTTCACACAAACTAAGGGTACCGGACACCATGAAAAGATCCTTCATACTCATCGGCGCGATGTCGCTGTTCTTCTCGGCGCAGGCGTCGTCTGCATGTAACTATCCGCAGCGCGTAGACATACCAAATGGAAATACTGCGAGCCAGGATGAAATGATCGGGGGGCAAGGCGAAGTCAAGCAGTATGTGGCGGCGATGGAAGCGTACCTCGAGTGCATTCTCGAGGAGGAGAAAGCGGCTCGTGCGGCCATCGAAGACCTGACACCGGAAGTGGAACAGCAGCGCGAAGACATGCTGACCAAGAAGTACAATGCGGCGGTCGACGAGATGGAAAAAGTAGCCGCCAATTTCAACACTGAAGTGCAGGCCTATAAAGCCCGCAATAATTGAGCGCTTCTGCGTCCTGCAGCCCGGTCCGCTTTCCGGGATTTCGCAGTGGGTGGTGAATCACCTGCGCTGCGACCTGGGGACCCGGGTTCTACAATTCAGACGCCCGTCCAGGTGACGGGCGTTTTGTAACTGCCTGCGTAGTTGCCGTTACCCTTAAAGACTGTCGATCTGTTTTCTGAGATCGGATCGAGTTTCGGGATTCTCTGTAATGATGCGCTCCAGAACCCGAACGCGCTCCTCGAGCGCTTCGATTTTCGCCAGGGTTCCTTCGAATTCGTCGTCAGATGCGCCCTTCTCACGCTTATGGTCAAGGTAGCTCTGAAAAATTTTCACGCATGCGGCGATCGCGACCAGTAGTAGCACAAAGGTAAATACGCCATTCATTTGATCTTCCCTTATGTCGTGTTAACTGTGGCCGACAACTGTCAGAGTTTCCGGAATTCCTGATCCAGATCGAATCTCGACGACGTCACGTAACGTTCAAGCTTGGCCAGGCGCCCATCCAGCGCCTGGAATCGCCTCCTGACGTCGCCCAGCGTCTCACGCGGCGAGGAACGCAACGCCCGGCGAAACTCCGGATCGAACCTGGGCAGCTCGTCGCCGGGTGGCGCCGACGGAACAAGAAAGACCGTGCCGAAGTACGCGAGCAAGGTTACAGGTGTAGCCATAAAGAAGGCGATCACAGCCAGAATTCGGGTAACTTTCAGGTTGAAGCCGAAATAGTCGGCCAATCCCGCGCACACTCCGGCAATCATTGCACGATCACGATTGCGGTAGAACCGTCGGCGGCGAATGGAATCGTAGTGGCTCATGAGCGGCTCCAGCGATCGTGTCCTGAATTCCGGCACCAGAATTCGTCTTCCAGGCAGCGTCCGGCATATGTCAATGGCTTGACACGAAACAGCAACGCGGCCGCAATGTAGGCGAGCACGGTCGGCAAGAAGAATATCACCAGGCTGATCACTGTAATGATCCGCACGGTCCCGGTCCGAAAATTCGCAAACTCGGAAAGTCCTGCACACACACCGAAGATCCAGCCGTTTTCGCGATCGCGATAGAGTCCGCGCAGCGGGCCTTCGGCGCGATGATACGATGCACTGCTCATTGCCTTCTCCTCCATTCCGGCGATTCGTTGTCGAGTATGGTTTCCAGCGATTCCAGTCTTTCCTCAAGTCTCTGTGACAACTGCCAGAGATCCTCCAGCATTTGTTCATCGCCTCCGGATATTTCCCTTGACTGTTTCCACTTCGTAATGAAGTGCAGCACGATGAACAAGGGGGCCGGAACGGCGATAAAGACAATCAGTGCTACCGCAATCAGCTCACTCACACACGTCTCCGCTTAGTTGTTATCAGCTCTGGTAGTACTTGCGGCCGCCGCCACTCTTCGCTTCAGTTCATCGAGTTCCTGAGCAACGGACTCTTCGGCTTCCAGACCTGCAAATTCCTGGTGCAGATCCTTGGGTAAGCCGAGATCGTAGGCTTCGATCCGTCCTTCGACGTCGTCTATTCGCCTTGTGTACTGTTCGAAACGTACCAATGCATCGTCGATTTTATAATCATGTATTTTCTTGCGCGCCGCCAACCGGCTGTTCGCCGTCTTGTGCCGAGCCAGTAGCGATTTCTGCCGCGCCTTCGCATCCTGCAGCTTGCTTTCCAGTCGCGCGATATCGCTGTTCAGCTTGGAAAGACCCTCGTCGACGCTCGCGTAGTCGCCTTTGATGGCCTCTGAGGCTGCCCCGGAGCGGCTCTTCTCAATCAAAGCCGCTTTGGCCAGGTCCTCTCGCCCCTTCCGAATCGCAAGCTCAGCCTTGATGTCCCATTCCTGTTGCTCACGCTCTAGTGCGGCCAGTTTACGGTTCAGATCCTTTTTGTCGGCTATGGAGCGGGCCGCCGCAGAACGCACTTCGACGAGGGTATCTTCCATTTCCTGGATCATGAGGCGAACGATTTTTTCGGGATCCTCGGCCTTGTCCAGTATGGCGTTGATATTCGAGTTCACGATATCGCTGAATCTCGTGAAAATTCCCATGGCATGTTCCTCTGGTTAACGTGGGGTCTGATTCCGATATTGCAGGTTCCATGCCAACCCGTACATGAACGCCTAAGAACTTGATTTAAAACGGTAAACGGCTGGTTAGACGCCTCTAAATTGCGGAACTTATTTAGCTTTTTCAGCTAATATCTAGCGTGTTTGTCTATTATTTGGTTAAATTGGCCAATGAGCGAGCAACGACCCTCCCAGTCCATCATCGGCGAGGCTCCGGCGTTTCTGGAGATGCTGGAGCACGTATCGCGCGCGGCGCCTCTTAACAAGCCGGTTCTCGTCGTTGGCGAACGTGGAACCGGCAAGGAGTTGATCGCTTCGCGACTGCATTTCCTGTCACAGCGCTGGGAACAGCCGCTGGTCAAAGTCAATTGTGCCGCGCTGACCGAGTCAATCCTGGAGTCAGAATTGTTCGGACACGAGGCAGGAGCGTTCACCGGCGCGGTAAAGACACACGTCGGACATTTCGAACGCGCCGATGGTGGAACACTGGTTCTGGACGAGTTGGCGACGATTTCGCTGCGCATGCAGGAGAAAATACTGCGTGTGATTGAGTACGGAGAACTGACTCGCGTTGGTGGCAGCGACACGACCCAGGTCGATGTGCGAATCGTGGGCTCGACCAACTCCAATCTCGAGGTACTGGCCGCCGATGGTCGCTTTCGCGAGGATTTGCTCGACCGACTGGCGTTCGACGTGGTCACCGTTCCGCCGTTGCGTGAACGCCTGGAGGATATTCTGCCGCTGGCTTATGGGTTCGCGGTGAATATGGTCAGTGAGTTGAAACGGCGATTCTTTCCAGGCTTCAGTCCTCGTGCTGCCTCGACGTTGTTGCGACACGCATGGCCCGGAAACGTCCGCGAACTGAAGAACGCCGTCGAACGTTCTGTATATCGCGCTGCCGACGAAACCAGCCGGATCACCCGCATTGCATTCGATCCGTTCGATTCTCCGTTTCGCATGCGCGATGAGCGCAGCTCGAAGACAGAAGTTGCAAGTCACACGCCATCGTCCGAGCCATTGAAACTACCGACAGACCTGGTCCAACGCGTTAACGATACGGAGAAGGAACTGCTACACGCCGGCCTGGAAAAGGCGCGTTTTAATCAGCGTGTAGCGGCGGATTTTCTCGGTCTCAGCTACCACCAGCTGCGCGGCAAGATGAAGAAGCACGGCCTGTCAGCGCCCCGTAATCAGGATTGATTGAAGCGCACTGCGGCGCAGCCATCAGCTATATCCATGCCCAGGAGGGAAACTCCTCACACCTGGGCGCTGTGCTAGCTGTCATCGCGGTAACGCCGCACATAAATCGCGGCCAGTACGAATAAACCGCAGACGGCAATGCCGAGCCACAATGCAGGGCTGCCAAAAAATCGTGACAGATCGAGCAATGGCAGCAAGCTTATGGTTGGCGCTTGGCCGGCGGCCATTTTCTCACCCTCATAAAACAGCAGGTCGCCGGTATCCAGACCCTGGAATAAGGGCAGCTGGCCCGTACGGACAAACAGGGCCTCGGCCAGCAAAGTACTGCCCACCAGGGTCTTCTCCAGCATCGGCAGAATGAAGATGGGCAGGAACGCGACCAGGAACGGTGAACGCTTGGTGAACGCGGACACAAACAGAAACCAGCCGATGAAAGGCGACAGCCAGAGTGGCAGGGCCAGCAACACGACGAGCGTGGCCACCCAGTTGTCAATGAACGGTGTTGCACTCCAGATCAAGTGCCAGGCGTTTGCGCCACGCCACTCGATCCACAGGCTGGTTAGCGAAAGAACGACAAGGTGTGTGACCATGATTGCAGCGAAGGAAACCAGCGGTACAACGACCATAGCCGTAATTAACTTGGACAGTACGGTCTCGGAGTCGGTACAGGGTATCGAACGCCAGAACAGGATGCTTCGATCCTTGCGCTCGGTGTACAGCGCATCAAGTGCGTAGAAAACCGTCAGGATCCACATCGCGATGGCGAACAAGCTGGAAATTCCGGTCATCAGCACACCGACTGCACCGGAACGTTCGCTTTCACCCAGTACCGATGCACCAAGGATAACGCCATCCACAGCCTGATCGAACGTCGACACGACTACGTGGCCGGTTACCGCCATCAGCGATACGAGTAGCGCGATAACAGCCGGTGTGACCAGAATCGAACGATGCTCCCAGAGTTCGCGTCTCAGCAATATGGCCTGGCGGGCAATCATGCCGGCACTCCCTTGATCTTGGCGACGAAGAGATCGGCAATCGCAGGTGTACGCAGGTCGCCCAGGCCTTGCAGTTGTTCGCGGCCGACGCCTTCAAATGTCAGCACCTTTTTCCCGAACACATCCCGTTCGAAGATCGGCTTGAATTGTCGTGCCCGTTCGGCGTTCTCGGCGGACGTCATTAATTCCACGTAGTGCTCCGGAAGGGCGTCCATTCCTGCCTGCAAAACAATCCGTCCGTCATTGATGAACATGACATCCGTCAGCAAATGCTCTATTTCTTCGACCTGGTGCGTAGTAATGAGAATAGTTCTTTCTCCGTCGAAATAGTCATTGAGCAAATTGGTATAGAACTCCTTGCGGAAAATGATATCCAGCCCGATGGTCGGCTCGTCGAGCACCAACAACCTGGCATCTATTGCAACGATAATCGACAGATGAAGCTGCGTGATCATGCCCTTCGACAGTTCGCGTACCCTGGCATCGCGGCGGATTCTGGTCCTTGCCAGCAATTCGTCAGCGCGAGCGCGTGAAAAGCGCGGATGCACCGTTTCCACGAAATGCAGGAGCTGCGACACTCGAATCCAGCGCGGCAGGACCGCGACATCCGCGATAAAGGAAATCTCGCGCATCAGCTCCTTGCGCTGCCGGAACGGATCGAGCCCCAGCACGGAAAGTGATCCCTGGCAGTCGGTCAGGCCGAGCACTGCTTTGAGAAGCGTAGTCTTGCCGGCACCGTTGGGACCAATGAGCCCCATGATTCGGCCCTTCTCGATATCGAAGCTGACGTCGTCGACGGCACGAACTTTGCCGTAATTCTTGGACACGTTTCGCGCACTGACCAGGCTAGTCATTTCTATCCCCCTTGTCGGACTTGGCAGGCTGGTCCGTGCCGTCCTGCAGGGACTGTAGGTCAAGCCCCAACCGCTCGATCGTGGCTGCAATCCGTGGCCACTCGGTCTCGATGAACCGCTGCCTTTCGTCCTTCAGCAGTTGCTTGCGGGCGCCGTCGGTGACATACATCCCCAGGCCCCTTTTCTTCTCGACCAGCCCCTCATCCACCAGCTCCTGGTAGCCCTTGAGCACCGTCAACGGATTGAGTCGATACTCGGCCGCGACGTTGCGGACTGAAGGCAAAGCATCCCCGTCCTTCAGTACGCCCTCGAGAATCATCGCAACCACGCGATCGCGCAGCTGGCGGTAGATCGGCAGATCGTCACTCCATTTGGGATCCATCGCGTATCCGGTGCTCGTCATTGATTGTTATGGCCGCACAGCGCCCCGCTGACCCGAAATACGCCGGCGCGGAACTGTATGTTAGCAGGCAGACTGCGGAAGTCCGGCAAGGAATCAGCGCGGCTCATAGGCAACCTGCCGTGCCGGGCGAGCAATTATCAGGGTGGCGGAATGTGCCGTCTGCGGCGTGAGCGTCCATTGCCGCATTAATGGTCGCAGAGTCGGCATCCATCGTGCGATGGTGCATGCGACACCAGGTGTTCGTTGCTGCGTTGCGTTCGATGCGCTCCTCCGTACTCGTATGAAACGCGCTCGAGGCGCGAATCTCCGCGTGCAGATTTGCGCGTGCCTGACCCGCGATGAGAGCGGCTGCAAGCAGCGCAATGAGCGACAGGGAAATCAGATAATTGGGAACTCGTGCGATCCGGGCGTTCATGGCCAAAAGTCTCCGGGTCTGTGCCTCGCGGGCATGGTGACATGGTGTTATAGTCAACTATAACACTAAATTTGTATTTGGCAAGGGTCGCCAAGCTGTCAGAACTATGCACGGCCAGCAGGCTGATAGAATCCCGGCCTGCCGGCGAAACTGGCACGTCGATCGGGCCCGGTCCGCCCGTCGCGGACGCTGGTTGGCGCATCGACAGCCCGACTTGCGGCCCGGGAATATCGTCCAACTGTTTAAATAGTCAGGAAAAAGGCATGAAGAAACCTGTTCGCGTTACGATTACCGGCGCCGCCGGCCAGATCGGCTACCAACTCGCCTTCCGCATCGCCTCCGGTCAGATGCTCGGCGCCGAGCAGCCGGTCATATTGCAATTGCTGGAGATCCCGCCGGCCCTGTCCGCGCTGGGCGGTGTGGTTATGGAGCTGGAAGACTGCGCTTTTCCAACACTGTTCGGCACAGTAGCTACGGATGACGCGACAAGGGCGTTCCGGGACTCTGACTTCGCCTTGCTGGTTGGCGCGCGACCGCGCGGGCCCGGAATGGAGCGCAAAGATCTTCTTGAGGCAAACGCGCAGATTTTCTCGGTGCAAGGCAAGGCAATTAACGAACAGGCAAGCCGCGAAATCCGTATTCTCGTGGTCGGCAATCCTGCCAACACTAACGCACTGATAACACGCTGCAATGCGCCGGATATCGACGCCAGGCAAATCACGGCGATGACCCGCCTCGACCACAATCGTGCCATAGCGCAACTGTCGGCCAAGACCGGCAAGCACGTCAGCGAGATCCGGAAAATGACCGTCTGGGGCAACCATTCTGCGACCCAGTACCCGGATATTGACCACGCAACCATCGATGGCGCGCCGGCCATTGACCAGGTGCCACGCGAATGGGTGACCGACGACTTTATACCGCACGTGCAACAACGCGGCGCCGCGATTATCAAGGCGCGCGGGGCGTCATCAGCGGCTTCCGCTGCATCGGCCGCCATCGACCACATGCGCGACTGGGCACAAGGCTCGAGAGACAATGACTGGGTCAGCATGGCGATTCCGGCAGATGGCAGTTATGGAATTGCGGACGGTATCGTTTATTCGTACCCGGTACGTTGCCGGGAGGGTGCCTATGAAATCGTTCAGGGACTTGAGATCAGCGACTATAGTCGTGAGCGCATGCGGGCGACCGAGACGGAATTAAGGGAAGAACGGGCTGCGATCGAAGCGCTCCTGTAGGCGGATGTGGAAGGCATTCGGTGCCGGTGATAGGGTTACCGGGCGCCGGAATCCGACCTTGAGGAAAGAAATGTGGCGAGTTTTATAGTGGGTCTCCTGTGGTTCCTTTTATTTGCGGGCGGAGGCATTTACCTCGCGTATCACAAGGTAAATCTGTTCACCGCAACCGTCGCAGCCGGCGCTGCCTTGCTGGCGTACTCCATTTTCGGCAGTCCGCATTGGCTCTGGTTGCTTGTCCTGTGGCTGCTGTTCGGCGTCATGGCGGCGGCCAATATGCATGAACTGCGACGGGAAAAGATTACTCGTCCCGCGCTTGATGTATACCGCCGCATGCTGCCGTCGATGTCGGACACGGAACGCGAAGCACTGGAAGCAGGCAGCGTCTGGTGGGACGGTGAACTTTTCTCGGGCATGCCGGACTGGGACCGACTCATGTCGTTTCCGCCCCCGAAGCTCTCAGCGGAGGAACAGGCGTTCATCGACGGGCCGTGCGAGGAGCTTTGTCGCATGCTGGACGACTGGGAAATCTGCCACGAACGTGGTGATCTGCCACCTGAGGTGTGGCAGTTCATCAAGCAGCGTCAATTCTTCGCCATGATTATCCCGAAGCAGTATGGCGGACTAGAGTTCTCTGCCTATTGCAACGCCATGGTCATCGCCAAACTCGCCAGCCGCAGCAGCGTAGCGTCGTCAACGGTTGGCGTGCCGAATTCGCTGGGGCCGGCCGAGCTTTTGTTGCATTACGGCACCGAAGAACAGAAACAACGGTACCTGCCGGGACTGGCGTCCGGGGACGAGATTCCCTGCTTCGCCCTGACGTCGCCGCAGGCCGGCTCCGATGCGGCGGCACTCATCGACAGCGGGGTGGTTTGCAAAGGCAGCTGGCACGGCAAGGAAATTACCGGCATTCGGCTCAACTGGAACAAGCGCTATATCACGTTGGCGCCAGTGGCCACCGTGCTGGGATTGGCTTTCAAGCTTTACGATCCGGACCATCTCATCGGCGAACAGGAGGACTACGGCATAACCGCAGCGCTTGTGCCGACCGACACGCCCGGCGTGGTTATTGGCCGCCGGCACAACCCCTTGAGTATCGCGTTCCAGAACGGCCCCACTAGCGGCAAGGACGTTTTCGTGCCCCTCGACTACATCATCGGCGGACAGGAAATGGCGGGCAAAGGCTGGAAGATGCTGGTCGAGCTCCTGTCAGTCGGCCGGGCGATCACATTACCTTCTACGGCCGCAGGCGGCGGTCAAGCCGCGTGCTACACGACCGGCGCGTACGCGCAGCTTCGCAAGCAATTCAATCTGCCTATCGCCATGTTCGACGGCGTGGGAGAGGCGCTCACCCGCATTGCCGGCCACACTTACATTATGAATTCCGCGATTTCGGTAACGTCCGGCGCGATTGACCAGGGCGAGAAGCCGGCCGTCCCATCGGCAATTCTCAAGTACCACTGCACGGAAATGGGTCGCAAGGTTGCGAACGACGCCATGGACGTACACGGTGGCAAGGGGATCATGATGGGCCCAAGTAATTACCTTGGCCGAGGCTACATGGCGACGCCGATCGCCATCACCGTCGAAGGCGCAAATATCCTGACCCGCAGCCTGATAATTTTCGGACAAGGCGCCATTCGCTGTCACCCGTTCGTACTCCGGGAGCTGGAAGCCGCGCAAGACGAAGATCGCGAACGGGGCCTGCGCGATTTCGACCAGGCACTCTTTGCGCACATTGGTTACGCGATCAGCAATCTTGCACGGTCTTTTGTGCTTGCACTGACGCATGCGAAATTCAGTCGCGTACCACTCAATACGCCGACACGCCGCTATTACCAGAACATCAATCGTTACAGTGCCGCGTTCGCCCTCGCCTCCGATTTTGCAATGTTGACACTTGGCGGAAAATTGAAGCAGAAGGAACTCCTGTCCGCACGGCTAGGCGACGTACTGAGCTCCATGTACCTCGCATCGACCGTTTTGAAGCATTTTGAGAACCAGGGACGTCGGGCAGCGGACTTGCCACTGGTCGAGTGGTCGGTGCGCACGCTGATGTACCAGGCACAGGAACAACTGCACAGTTTTCTGCGAAATTTTCCGAACCGCCCGGTCGCATTCTTCCTGCGATGCTTTATATTTCCGCGAGGCCGCACCTACTCGGCGCCATCGGACGAGCTTAGCCAGAAGATTGTCGGCCTTATCACGCATACCGGTGAAGCGCGCGAGCGCCTGAGCCAACAGGCCTACACCACCATCGAACCCGGAAACCCGGCCGGATTACTGCAGGAGGCCCTGCTGATTTCGGAACAACTGGCGCCGCTGGAGAAACGACTGCGTCAGGCAGAAAAAGAAGGCCTCATCAAATCAGAATATCTCGGCTTCCAGATCGATGAAGCACTGGATGCCGGGATCATAAACTCGAAAGAGGCAGAGGACCTGCGTGAGTTTCATCGCAAGGTGCTCGATCTTATGTCGGTGGACGACTTTGCGCCGGATGAAATCGGCACAGCAGGCGGTACTGTCGACGATGAGACCGATGCGTCTCGAACCACACGCAGTGCGGCAAAGTCGAAGGTTCGCGCAAGAAAAAAATCGGCGTCCCGTAAAAGTAAGGAAGCACCGGCCAGTAACGATTGACCTCTTGCGGATACTCCGCGCATGCAGAAGCTGTCAGGTCCAATCATCTATGAGGTCACGCTGGACATCGTCCTGCATGTGGCAGAAGACCGTGACGACGAACAGGCCATCGACCCGGCCGATGAAATAGCCGCCTGGCTCGATGAGCATATTCGGCAGATGCTGGAACTTCCGGGCTTCCTCGATGCTGCCACGTACCGCATCGACGACGTCGATGCTGATCGCGTCCGTTACGTTACCCATTACCAGGTCGAATCAGGCCAGGCGCTGGACGACTATATCGCAGGACCAGCCACGGATATGCGCCGCTCGACACAGGACCACTTTGCAGGACGTGTCAATGCAAGCCGACGCATTCTTCGCCCGGCAACGAGCACTTCCGAGGCGACCGAACCAACAGAATCCTGTGCTAACTGCGCCACCCCTCTCGTGGGCCAATACTGCAGCCGCTGCGGTCAGCGCGCTCGCGGCCGACTGATCAGTATCTGGGAACTGGTCCGGGACGCGATCGGCGACCTTTTCGAACTCGACTCTCGGCTCTGGCAGACGTTGTTACCGCTGGTGTTCAGGCCGGGCAAGCTCACGCGCGACTATTTGATGGGGCGGCGCGCGCGATTCATGCCGCCGTTCCGCACCTACCTGGTGCTCAGTGTAGTGTTCTTCCTGGTCGCATTTTTCGATCCGCAACAGCAACTGGGCATTTTCTTTGAGCCGCCTGACCCGGCGATTGCGGCCGGCTCCGCCAGTCCCGGTTCAGCATCCGAGGTCCGAAAGGAAGTGCTGGACGAGTTGAGGAGAGAAGGCATCATCGTCGGAGATGCGGAGGTACTGAACGAGCCAGCAACAGAAGGCAACATCGTCGGCGATCAGGTGCCCGAATCTGCCGACGTTAACGATCCAGAGGATGACGCACCGAGCGCGGGTATTCGAATTACGGCCGATGAGGGTTCGATCGTCAATTGCGATCTTGAAGGTTTTTCACTGGACGGTGCGCCTGAGTGGCTGTTACGGCGTTTCACCCGTGAGCGTGTGCAAATTGTTTGCGAGAAAGTCAGCGCCGATAGCGGCCAGGCCTTTCTGAGTCAGCTGCTCGACAATGTTCCTGTTGCACTGTTCATATTGCTTCCATTGATGGCGCTGGTTCTGAAGATGCTGTTTCCGCTCTCAAAGCGCTATTACGCCGAACACCTGTTGTTCGTGTTGCATTTCCACGCATTCTTCTTCCTGATCCTTACCGTGGAGGTACTCATCACCCGACTCGCAACCCGGCTCCCGATTCCGGAAGCCGCCGCGAATTTGACTATATTGCTGATCTCCCTTTACATACCATTATATCTTTACAAGGCGATGCGCCGGGTCTATGGGCAGGGACGATTAATCACGTTGCTCAAATTTGTCCTGCTGATACTTGCATACGTTCTTGGATTTGTATTCATTATGTTGACGGCCGCATTTTATACGGCATTTTCAATTTAGAGGGTCGACGTGATCGGCCTACAGGAGTTTGAAAAAGTGGCAAATAAACCAGCAAAATGTGGAGCTCTGTTCCTGGCCCTGGCATCAATCGCAGCTTGCAGCGGCGAGTCGCCGCCAGCCGATACCAGGGACGCATCGCCTGCAGCAGCGCAGCAGGCCGCCACGCCGGATAGCGCTGACGCGCAGGCAACAGGACTGGAGCGGTCACCCGCGCCCACAGACGCCGAAGTCTTTTTTGTCGCGCCTCAACAAGGCGCTGTGGTTTCCGGCCCGGTTACGGTTGAGTTCGGCGTAGCCGGTATGGATGTCGTTCCGGCTGGCCAGGAGGCTGAACATTCAGGACATCATCACGTCCTGGTGGATACGGGCCTTCCCGATCTTGCATGGCCCATCCCGGCGGATGAACAGCACATCCATTTCGGTGATGGCAGCTCATCGACCGAGCTCGAACTGGCACCCGGCGAACATACCCTGCAGTTGCTGTTTGCCGATCATCTGCACATTCCGCACGATCCCCCGGTTTTTTCGGAGGTCATTACCATTACCGTTGAATAGACTGCTTGAGCAAGTCCTGCCGGAGCACTAGAATTTCCGGGCTAAGCGCATTTCAGGTCGGCAAAGTCGTCGCGGCACATGGTCCATGACTAAAAAAATTATAGGAATCAGTGGGCTGGCGGCCTATGTACCGCCTTTCCGTGTATGGCTGGACGATTGGTCGGAATGGACCGGCAACCATTGGCCCAAGATTCGCGAAGTGGTAGGGCGCAGTTTCCGCGTACGCGGGCCCAATCACAGCGTTTATACGATGGCCGCGACCGCGGTGATGCGCCTCATCGACAACTACGATATCGATCCGTTGCGCGTTAAATTCCTCGGGCTCGGCACCGAATCCAGCACCGACAATTCGGCCGGCGCAATCATTATCAAGGGCATGGTCGATCGCGCACTGGTTGCCAAGGGCAAATCGCCGATCGCGCGCAGTTGTGAAGTGCCGGAGTTCAAACATGCCTGTCTCGGCGGCGTGTATGGCATGAAGGGCGCAATCCGGCACCTGGCGCTCGATGGTGCGGGTGGCCAGGCTATCGTCGTTTGTGCGGACATCGCGGAGTATGCGCGCGGCAGCAGCGGCGAGCCGACCCAGGGTGCCGGTGCCGTTGCGATGTTACTTGAAGAGAATCCCGCACTCGCCGAGGTGGACCTGGTTCGTTCGGGTTCGGCATCCGACTATCGAATCATGGATTTCCGCAAACCGATGCTGCGCTTCTGCGGGCAGGACCGCAGTGAAAGTCATCAGGTTCAGGACTTCCCGGTATTCAATGGCAAGTACTCGACGACCTGTTACATCGACGAGACTTTGCACGCCTTGCAAGACATGTACGACAAGCGGAACCTCCAGGCAAGTGACTACCTCAGAAAATTGCAGACCGTTTTTATGCATCGGCCGTACCGTCGAATGCCTGAAACCGGCTGGGCAATCGCCTACCTTTTCGCATTGAGTTCCGGCACGGCGGAAGATCGTGCAGAGTTGGCGTCATATTGTTACGAGGCGGGTATCGAGCCCGATGCGTTACTCGCCGAAATGCTCAGCAAACCGCAGATCGTCAGCCTGGCAAACGCCGAGCAACTGAATTTCGAGGTTTACCCGTTGACCATGGGCGTCTTTCGCATATTTCGTGCATCGAGACGTTACCGTCGCGAAATTCTCGACAAATTGGCACTCGGCAGCGACACCATGCTCGATCTGGGCAATCTCTATACAGCCGCTCTGCCGGCCTGGATTGCTGCCGGCTTCGAACAGGCGCTGGACGAGGGGCGCAACATGGAAGGCGAGGAACTGCTGACACTTGGCTACGGCAGTGGCGACGCCGCCGAAGTGATTCCGTTGATCGTTGCCGACCGCTGGCGAGAAGCCACTGCCGCAATCGGCTTCGCAAAGGCAATGGAGTTTACCATTGACCTGAGTCGTGAGCAGTACGAAGCGCTGCACGACGGACACCGAGTAATTGGCCTCGATTATATTCCGCGCAACGAGTTTGTCATCGACAAGGTCGGACGGTCGGACCAGCGTCAGTTCCAGGACATCGGCATCGAGTACTACCGCTACGCCGTTTGATCTGCGAACCGGTCGAACTGAAGCAGGGAATACTCAGAGTGGCGCCAGGTACCGTTCAAGTAGCGACGCGTGATCGTTTTGGAGGCGCTGCCATTCCAGCTTGAACCATGGCGTAAAGTGCTCGGGCGCCGAAGCCAGTTCCTGGCGAAGTTCAGCCACGGTAAGAAAGCGAGTCGCGGCGATTTCGTGACGATTCGCAGTCACATCCTGATCGACGCGCCCCAGGTAAACCCAACACAGCTCGTGTTCCGAACCCAGCATCTCGTACGATGCCTGATAAGTAAACTTGTAAACAAACTCGAGCTGCGCGCGAATATTGAGTTCGTCACGCAGGCGCCGCTCAGTCGCTTTCTCCATCGACTCGCCAACTCGCGGGTGACTGCAGCAGCTGTTGGACCAGTAAAGGGGCCACAGTCGCTTGTCAGCACTGCGTTGCTGCAGCAACAAACGGCCGCGTCGATCGAAGATGAATAACGAGAACGCGCGATGCAGAATCCCCTGGCCGTCGTGACAGGCTGCCTTGTCGAGACTGCCGGATACCGTGTCATCGTCATTGACCAGGATCAACTGCTCGTCCTCGGACGATACGATTCTGCTAGGACTTGTTAACACTTATTCAGATTGTCCTGTTGTGCCGGAAAAAGTGCTGATCATTCAACTATCATCCTTACAATACGGTAACCGGCGCGGTCCAACGCCCGTTCCACGTCAGCAACGGTTCCCGGACAAAGCGCTACGATCGAACCGCCACCCCCGGAACCGGTCAGCTTGGCGCCTGTCGCCCCATGGGATCTGGCGATGTCGACCATCTTTTCAAGTTCGGGCGTCGACACTTGCAAAGCGTTGAGCAGGCCATGACAGACATTCATCAGGGGCCCTAGTGTAGCGTAATCTCCCCTGACCAATGCGTTGGCGCCCGCCAATGCGATTGCATCCATCTGGTCGAAAAGAGCATCGTAAGAATTCCGCGAGTGTTCAAAACGTTGTCGGACCGCGGCAACCTGGTCCCGGGTTATGCCGCGCTTACTACTTGCTGCTATAACGAGGGGCGGCCTTCCGACCATTGCAATTTGCCGGACTTGCGGCGTCGCGTTGCGCCGGAACAGCACCGGCGTGCCGTACGTTGCGAGCGTATTGTCAATGCCGGACGGATCGCCATGCGCGAGTTTTTCGCAGTCGAACGCGAGTGCATTGACCGTCGCGTCATCCAGCCGGAGGGTGAACGCCGTAGCAAAGGCACGAACGATGGCAACTGCTGCCGATGCAGAGGAGCCCAGACCCATGGCGGCCGGTACTCGCAGCTGCAGATGAACGTCAAAGCGCCGGTCGGCCAGCCCCAGGCGTTCGATAATGAATGCCAGCGTACCGGCTGCGCCTGCGGACGCGGACGACGGCACGGCAAAACGCTGCGTCCGTGCAGGCTCGCTGAGGGTCAGGGCGGTCTCGCCGTTTACTTCGCTTACCGATGCGACAGCCGCTCGTTCAATCGGCAGTGCAAGAACATGCCGGTCGTATACAGCAGCGTGCTCGCCGAAAAGTATGACCTTGCCCGATGCCGAGCCCTGCGCGCGCTTCGAGATGCTTGCGCGATATTCATTGTCCTGCAGCGCCTGTAAAACCTCGCGTGCCTTCCAGTCCTTTATGTCGCCGCTTTCGATCAGCGCGTCGACGACACGCTCGAAGCTCTCCGGCGCTGCACCGACACTGGCGGCCACACTCCGCGCATGCAGTCTCATGTGTCCCTTCTGGATGCCGTCAGTCACCAGCGCACGCAACGCGGCCAGATTTTGCGCCAGCCCGACAGCGCCCATCATCTCCGCCAGTTCACTTGCAGATTGCACTCCTGCAATAGCAAGGCCCGCGGATGCGGCCGGATTCGAGTGCAATGCCCCGCCCACAGTGCCGACCTTGATCGGTATCACCAGTTGACCTTCGAGGTAGCCGCCTGCGCCAACCCGCCAGCCCGTCAGGGAGCGGTACGCGCCACTCCGGGCAGCGTAAGCGTGCGCGCCGGCCTCCAGGGATCTCCAGTCGTTACCGGTCGCAATAGCGACGGCATCGATACCGTTCATGATGCCTTTGTTGTGCGTGGCTGCACGGTAAGGATCTACGTTGGCCAGGTCGTTTGCAAGAACGATATCGTCTCGCAGCGCGACACTTTCGTTGTATTCCTCAGCGAGCGCTGCAAGCGGCAACGTAACCTGTGCGGTTACCAGCGAACGATCGGCGAGATTCGAGAGTATTCGAAGCACTGCCCGGCCCGAAGCGCACTTCTCCACCGCCGGTGCGATCCGTTCGCACATTGAATTAACCAGGTTGGCGCCCATTGCGTCGCAGGTGTCGACAAGAAGATGCAACGCGATAGCGACCTGTCCGTCCGGCAGGGCATGCCGGAAAAATTCGATAGCCCGTGCGCCACCGCCCCTGGCCAGCAAACGATGCTCATGCTCGTTTGCAAGCGCCAACAGTTCGTCGTGAGCGTCCTGCAGAGAGCGCATTGCGGCCTCGGTGTTGGCAACCTCGACCAGCAATATTTGCCCGATCAGCAGCCGGTCGCCGGCCTGCACGCGGAATCCGCCGCCCTGCCGCGCCAGTTTGGCCGCATTGCTCAGACCGGCCACGATGGATGGCTCTTCCACCACTAACGGCACCACGCAGTCGCGACCGTTGATCACAAAATTCGGAGCAACGGCGAGCGGTAGACCGAAGACGCCGATAACGTTCTCGATCATGCAGTTCGCGCCGTGCGGGTCCAGCAACACCACACTTTCCTTCAGGTGATGCGCCAACCCGGCATCCAGCCAGTGTTCACGCAGCAGGGCGTCTATGCGCTCTGCAATACTCATCCGGTAGAAACCGGGGATGCGGGAGTCTTTCACCTGTCTCAGGACTCTTTTAAACCGCACGAATCGAGTGTGACTTGCAGTTTTTTGAAGCCGAAGCCGGCGGCAAGCCCGGCGAAATCCTCGAGTGCTTCTTGCCGGGTTCCGAGCAGGACACCGATATCGCCGCCGCCGGCCCCGCACGGTTTGTAGGTAAGCCCGTGCCGGGCTGCGAGTTCGTGCAATTGACGATGGCCGGCATCGAAAATACCAAGATCGTGATCGACGCTGAATTGCTGCAGCGCCGCGCAGTAGTCCTGCAGCGTGTCCAGCACCTTCTCGCTGTGCCCGCTGCGCCACGCTGCAAGAACGCGTTCTGACCCTCGCCGAAGTTTGCCAGCGGATGCGTGGGCGGCCGTTGTGCTCTTGTTTTCTTTCAGGCTCATCAATTTATCCACGGTGCTGGCGGTACGTCCGCTCCACCACAGCGAGTAGCCCATGCCGGTCGGCCATTGCAGCGCCTCGGTTGCCAGGCCCTTGGTCGTATCAAACGCCATAACTCCGCCACGCAAAGCCGCCGCAATATCGACGCCGCTGCCGCTGCCACCCTGGAACTCGCGATGCGCGGCCATGGCGACAGGCCCCGGCTCGCGCCGGTCGCCGCTGCACCGCAGTAACGCTGACGAGAGGGCAACCGCCAGCGCCGCACTTGATCCAAGGCCGAGTTTCGCGCCGCTCTCGTCATCGTAAAATGCCCGGGTGTCCAGTTGCATGGCGATCGATCCTACCTCCGGCGCGCCCGCCGCACGCCAGACGTGGTTGATCAGGGCGGGATCGAGCGATGGCCGGACGCCCCCCACGGGGACTATTTCCGCCGATTCGCCGAAACGAAAACGAACGGGTGAAGCCTGCCGATCCAGCACTGCGACCGAGTGACTTGTCTCATTGGTCGACTGCAGCACGACCCTGGCCCGACAGTTCACGGCCATGACAATCGCGGGAGCGCCACCCAGCACCGCATATTCGCCGCATAGTACGGCTTTGCCCGGCGCACTCGCCGTGATTTTCTTCATGCAACGTCCATGACCCGAGCGCCCTCGCCCAGGCCGCTGCTCCTGACGCGGCGAACGCCGCTTGTTGCGGACAATGCCGAGACGACACTTGCTTCCGCTTCCGGCAGGCATATCGCTTTCAGTTGCGGGCCGGCATCGATGGTAAAGAAGACGGCATAGCCCTCTCCCTGCAACGTGCGAATCGATTCCATGCAGGCAACCGTGGCATTATTCCAGTAAACAATCGAGGGACGCGACGTCCACATGACGGAATGCATCTTGAGGCAATTGTGTTCTGCTACTGCAGCCAGGGCTGCAAAATCCCGCTGCTCTACCGCGGCACGCGCCAACTGCAAATCCGCACTTTGGCGGTCGATCCAGCTTGCATAAAACGGCGAGGTAGCCGCGCTGCGAATCATGGCATCGCCCGATGCCAGTGGCTTCGACGATTCCTCCGTGATTGCAACGACGATGCGGAGCGGCCAGTCATTCGCGGCCGCGATGCTCGCGACGTGGATTTCGTCGTCCCCGGCGCACAGTTCAACGATGCCGGGAAACAGCGAGCGGGCCGCAGATCCGGAGGCTGCTCCCGCCTGTCGAGCCAGCGCGAGGCGATCGAGGGTTACATCCGCTGCCCGGGCTGCGGCGGTTACGAGCGCCGCGAAAGCCGATGCTGAGGACGCCAGCCCTGCGCCGATCGGGAAATTGCCGGTGCTGTCGATCCGGGCGGCGGGACGTTCGATGCCACACAAACGGTCGAGGCAGGCGGACACTCGCGATAACATTGCGGAATTGTCTTCACCATTTATCAGCAGGCAGTCTTTGGCGCACCCGCTACCGAAATCGACGGCCATACGTGTCCACAGGGACTCCAGCGTCACAGACAGTGAACCGCTCGCCGGCAGGTTCCTGTCGCGATCACGCTTGCCCCAATACTTGATCAGCGCAATATTCGGTTGTGCCTGAGCTTCGGCGCGCATAAGGGCGTTCAAAGGAAAGAGTTGTGACTCGCAATGCAGAGCAGAAAATTATAGCCCACAAGGGCCTGGCATCGTCAGGCGCATCGGCAAGCGGGTTCGGGCTTATCGGTGTAGGCTTGCCGGACGCATCCCCGGCTAATGGAGGTAAGGTGGCTGCACCCTTTGCCGAAAGAATAAGCGATTACAACCAGCGCGTCGCCGCTTGCCTGGCGCGTGCTTTGCCAGCTAACGACGAAACGCCGGTACGATTGCACACTGCAATGCGTTATGCAGTGCTGAATGGCGGCAAACGGGTTCGGCCGCTGCTCGTGTACGCGAGCGGAGAGTGCCTTGCGGTTGCAGCGGATGTTCTGGATGCGCCGGCGACAGCAATCGAGTTGATTCACGCGTTCTCCCTCGTCCACGACGACCTGCCGGCGATGGACAACGATGACCTGCGTCGCGGCGAGCCGACCGTGCACCGAAAGTTCGACGAAGCGACTGCGATTCTCGCGGCGGATGCATTACAGCCGCTTGCGTTTCGCGTCCTGGCTGCTGCCGAGGGCACAAGCAATGTAAGCAGGTTAGGTCTAGTCCGACTGATTGCCGATGCCTGCGGATCGCGTGGCATGACGGGCGGACAATCCATCGATCTCGACTCTGAGGGCCGAACGCTCACTCAGGACGAACTCGAACAAATGCATTACCTGAAGACCGGCGCACTGCTGCGTGCCGCCGTAATGAGTGCTGCCTGTATCAGAGATGACCTGTCCGGCGACAAGTACGACGCGCTCGATCGCTTTGCCAGGGCCATCGGACTGGCGTTCCAGATCAAGGATGACATCCTCGATATCGAGGGGGAAACGGGCGTAATTGGCAAGAACGCAGGAGCAGACCAGCGACTGGCAAAGGCAACGTGGCCGGCACTGTTTGGTCTCGTTACATCCAAGTCACGATGCGACGAATTGCTGCGCGGCGGTTTGGAGGCCCTGAACGTGTTTGGCGAGGAAGCCGACTCATTGCGCTGGCTGGCCCGCTACATTGTCGAAAGGAAATTGTGAGAACTTCGCAACGACAGATACTGCATGTCGATATGGATGCTTTTTACGCATCCGTTGAGCAGCGCGATCAGCCGGAACTGCGTGGCAAACCCGTGGTAGTCGGCGGCGATGGCAATCGCGGCGTTGTTGCCGCTGCCAGTTACGAGTCGCGGCAGTTCGGCGTGCGTTCCGCCATGCCGATGCGCGATGCGCGACGGCGGTGTCCGGATCTCATTTGTGTACGCCCTCGAATGTCCCATTACCAGGATGTATCTGCAGAGATTTTCGCGATCTTCCGGGACTTCACGCCACTGGTCGAGGGGTTGTCACTTGATGAAGCATTTCTCGATGTGAGCGGCAGTGTAGCGCTGTTCGGTGACGGCGGCCGCATTGCACGAGAAATCAAGAGTCGCGTGCAATCGCAGACCGGCCTGACGGCATCGGTCGGCGTAGCGACCAACAAGCTCGTAGCGAAAATAGCCTCGGAGCTCGACAAGCCGGACGGCCTGGTGATCGTAATGGACGAGAACCGTCAGTCGGTGCTCGACCCGTTGCCGGTGCGTGTCATACCGGGTATCGGCCCCGCGACGGCGGAACGGCTCGCGCGCGCTGGCATCCGGATTATCACTGAACTGAGAAACGCGGCCGAGCGCGATCTGCAAGCCGTTTTCGGCCGTTTCGCGACACGTGCGCGAGAACGGGCGTGCGGGGTGGATGATCGCCCGGTGGTGCCCTCGCGTGCCGAGAAGTCGATCAGCGCAGAAGAGACTTTCGAAACCGATCTGTCGGACCTAGCAGATATGCAACGAGAACTCCTGCGCCTGACCGAGCGAACATCCTTACGATTGCGTCGAAAGGGGCTGGCGGCCGGCACAGTGCAGCTCAAAATACGACGGAGTGACTTTACAACCTGCACACGGCAATGTGCGCTGGAGCCGGCCAGCAATAACAGTGGACAGATCTACGCCGCCGCCACGCGACTCCTAGCAGCCTGGCGGCACGACTTTCCGACCGCAAAAGTACGTTTACTGGGCGTCGGTGGCTGCGATTTTGCAGGAACCGGTCAGCCAGATCTGTTCAGCAGCAGCGCCACGGCAAACTCGGTGCAGCTCGACCAGGCAGTCGACAGGATAAGGGACCGCTTTGGCAACCTGGCCGTCAGTCGGGCCCGGACCTTGGGGCCACGCCAGATCAGGTAGAATTTCGCGGTAGAATCGCGGCGTGTGCGTTTCTTCTGCAAACCGCAGGCAGGCGACAGCACCGCCAGAACGGGTTCCATGTATACCAAATTTTTTGGCCTGAATGAAAAGCCATTCGCGATCACTCCGGATCCGCGCTATCTGTATATGAGTGAGTGGCATGGCGAGGGCCTGGCGCATCTCGTCTACGGTGTGACGGAAAGCGGCGGTTTCATCCAGCTCACCGGCGAAGTAGGCACCGGCAAGACGACGCTCGTGCGCACGCTTCTGGGGCAGATGCCTTCGGAAGTCGACGTTGCCCTGATACTCAATCCGCAACTGTCCGCTGTCGAGTTTCTGGTTGCAATCTGCGAAGAACTGGCGATTCCTCTGCCGGAGGAAAAGCACAGTTCCAAGGCACTGGTAGACGCGCTGAACCTGCACCTTCTGGCAGCGCACGCGCGCGGGCGACGCACAATCCTGCTGGTCGACGAAGCGCAGAACCTGTCGGCGGCGGTCCTGGAACAATTGCGGCTGCTGACCAATCTCGAGACTGCGAAGCAAAAGTTGTTGCAGATCATCCTGATCGCGCAGCCGGAACTGCGTGAACTGCTGGCGCAGCCGAATCTTCGCCAGTTGGCGCAACGTGTCACCGGGCGCTACCACCTCGAACCGCTGTCGCGAGAAGAGTCATTCAGGTACATCGATCATCGACTCAAGGTTGCCGGAGCGCTCGGTGAAATTTTCGATCTTTCTGCAAAACGCGAAGTCTATGAGCTTTCAGGTGGTATCCCGCGCATCATGAATGTAATTTGCGACCGGGCGTTGCTGGGCGCTTACAGCCAGGAGAATCGCAAGGTCACGAAATCCATTGTGCGCCGAGCCGCTGCTGAAGTTTCCGGACATTCGTTGACTCCACTTGTTATCAAGTGGGCAATACCGGCCATCGCCATTGCCGGTGCCATGCTGATTGGTGCTGGTTTGTGGTCGGCGTTCAATAACGATGCGCACAGCACGGCCGATGACGTCAGCGTAGTGGTGCCGGCCGACGCCGCGTCAACGGGATCTGCTGCGAGCGACCTCGAGTCAACGGACGCCGGACGCCAGGCAGCTGTGCCACCTCTCGAACAGCAGCTTCTTGCCGCAGGAACGGCCACGAACGGCGAAGAAGCCATGCGCATGCTGTTCGAGCAGTGGCGCATCGCCTACGATCCGGCCGCTGGTACTGCCTGCACGCAGGCGGAGCAACAGGGCTTCAGTTGTTATTTCGGTCGAAGCACCTGGAGCGGTTTGCGACAGCTCAATCGGCCGGTTGTACTGACGCTTACGGACTCCAGTGGCAACACGCATCAGCTCGCGCTGCTCAGCTTGTACGATGGAACGGCCGACCTGGCGTTGGGCGACAAGGTACTGACATATACCCTGGATGACCTGTCCGAATTCTGGTTTGGCCAGTTCCTCCTCATCTGGAACCCACCGAACGGCAAGCCTGATGCGATCAGGCTCGGCATGCGCGATGAGAACGTTCGCTGGTTGCGACAAAGTCTCGCCGCCGTCGACCCGGACAGCAGTCCGGGTGAACTTGACTCGGACTACTTCGACGACGAATTGCAGCGGGAGGTCATGAACTTTCAGCGCCGGCAGCGGTTGCCGGTCGATGGTCTGGTCGGCAGCCAGACGCAAATCGTCCTTAATTCGTTGCTGGGGCTGGACGGCACTCCGCGTCTCGTTGCCGAACGCTGAACGGGTTCCCTGATGTCCTTTATTCTCGATGCACTGAAGAAATCTGACGCCGAACGCCAGAGAAAGAGTACCCCCGGATTTGCCGACATTCCGGTTGCGGGGAATCGTCGCCGACCGCAACGTTGGGTATGGGTTGTCGGCACCTTGTTGGCCGTCAATCTAGCCGTGCTGATCGTGGTGTTGCTCAGGCCCCAGGACACGGCCACTGAATTGCTACAGGCCCCGCAAAGCGCCGCGCCTCCGCGCAGCACCGTCACCGCGCCGGACGATCGAACCTTTTCCGATTATGTTGCCGAAGCCAGGAGGAGCCGACCGGAGCCGACCCGGGCAACGCCAGTAACGCCGCCGCAGGCAGTTATGCAAAGCGAGCCAGCGCCAGCGCCAGCACGGCAAAGTGTCGGCAGCAGCATCTCCGAGGACTATTCCACATTCAATTCCTTGCGCGCCGACGGCACCCTGCAATTGCCAGACCTGCATCTCGACATCCATGTCTACAGCGAACAGGCCAGCGAGCGATTCGTGTTCATCAACATGAAAAAGTACAAGGAACAGGCCACGCTGACGGAAGGACCAGCCGTAAAGGAAATAACGCCGAACGGCGTCATACTCGAACATGCCGGCACGGCCTTCCTGCTACCTCGCGACTGACGTCGGGGAGAGTGGCCTTTTTGCAGTCCAGGGTCACTGTCGCCGATTCCATGTTCGTCATTTCATGAGCACTGCAACGACGACCTGGGGCGGAATCGACGCCTGTCAGTTCGCACTGGCTTTGCAATCCGGCATCCATCGCGTCATCGGCGGCCAGGCCGACCTTAACCGCATCAATGTGTTTCCGGTCGCAGACGGCGACACCGGCACCAACCTCAGCCTGACGCTGGGATCAGCCCTTCCGACGCTGACTG
The DNA here is from genome assembly GCA_041746375.1 of Woeseiaceae bacterium. Classification (GTDB taxonomy): domain Bacteria; phylum Pseudomonadota; class Gammaproteobacteria; order Steroidobacterales; family Woeseiaceae; genus IDS-8. Next base: position 86,410 of record JBGTHC010000019.1, on the reverse strand, counting down.
ACCGCGGGAAGGATCACGTAGGTTCATTGCTGGCGGCGGTCGCGGATGCGTTGCTCGACGGTGCGCGCGGCAATTCCGGCGCCATCATGGCGCAGTTCTTTCAAGGCATGAGCGACACGGCGGCCGATTTGCCGCATTTCAGCCCGGGTTCCTTCGCACGCGCCGTGACAGCCGGCTGCGAATACGCACGCGACGCGCTGTCGGATCCTCAGGAAGGGACCATCCTTTCGGTAATTTCCGCTTTTGCCCGCGAACTCGACCAGCGTACCCGTGCTGCGCCGCAACCCGGATTGCCGGCCGTGCTACCGCACGCTGTTGCCTCGGCATCGCGTGCGCTCGAGGCAACCGAGCGGCAACTGGAAGTCCTGCGCAAAGCCGGCGTCGTCGATGCGGGGGCCAAGGGTTTTGTCGAACTCATCGAGGGCATGGCGGACTACTTGCTCCATGGACGCATGACTGACTTGCCCGCGGCTTTTGCCGGAAAAGATGCGCATGGCTTTATCGAGACAGCGGGAGCGGACTCGGCACTTGACTACTGCTTTTGCGTCGAGTGCCTCGTGCAAGACAAGGAGATCGATCGTCGGAAGCTGCGCGAGGCACTCGACGAACTCGGCAACTCACTGGTACTTGCTGGCACCAAACGCAAGGCTCGCATACATATACACGCGAACGTACCGGAACAGGTGTTCGCTGTTGCGCGGTGCTTTGGAAAGGTGAGTGCCGAAAAGGCAGACGATCTTGAACGCCAGCAACACAGCACACACGGCGTCGGCGCCCGCTTTGCAGTAATAACCGATTCGGCTGCCGACATTCCGGACGAAGCGATGGACAGGCTGGACATTCACATGGTGCCGGTGCGCATCCAGTTCGGCGACCGCAGCTATCTCGACAAGGTCAGCATTACCACTCGAGAATTTTTTCGTGAACTCGACGCCAACCCGCACCATCCGACGACGTCGCAGCCGTCGCCCGGCGATTTCCGTCGCCAGTACCAGTTTCTCGCCAGTCATTACAGGGATGTAATCTCCATCAACCTCACCGCCAAGGTCAGCGGGACCTGGCAGGCAGCGCGGTCTGCCGCCAGCCGTGTCGATGCGACAGGACGCCTGCATGTTGTTGATTCACTGAACGCGTCGGTCGGCCAGGGCCTTATCGTCGTGTTTGCCGCCGAATGCGCCGCAGCGGGACTGGATGCCGCAACGACGCTCGCCGCCATCGACATGCTAAAGGCAGAGACGCACACTTTTGCGTTGGTCAAGGATCTTCGCTACGCCGTGCGCGGCGGGCGGGTCCCCGCCTCCCGCAAATGGTTGGCCGACTTTTTTCGCATCACGCCGGTATTGCGGTCGGAACCCGACGGTCGAATTTCGGCCCGCGGCATGCTCCTCGGGCGGGGTCGGCGACTACCGAAGTTCGCCCGGCACATTGCTGCCCGGAGCGCGCAGGACTCAGCTCTGCGTGTTGCGATCGGTCACGCAATGTGTGAAGACGAGGCCAACGTCCTGGACCGCCTCTTACGGGATGCACTCGGCAATGTCGTCACTTCGAACATTACTGATCTGGGTTCGGCGTTCGGCGTGCATGGCGGGCCGGGGACGCTGGTCGTCGCGGTACAGACCCATCGCTCACCTCGGGAGTTTGAGAACGTCGTCGCAAAGCCGGGCGGATAGGGGATTCTAAAAGAACTCTCAGGCCAGACTGTCACCGGTCGGCTCGATAAGTTCCGCCCCCTGGTTCGCAGCGGAGTTGACGCGACGGCTGACCGGCCATGCGCGAAACCGCGGGGGATTGGCCTTTGCGTCAGCGAGTAGCGCGCCGTCACCCGAAAGCCAGCGCTTTGCGGCAGCGGGATCCAGTACGACCGGCATGCGGTGGTGTATCGCGGCCAGGAATTCATTCGCTTCTGTCGTGATGATTGTCGAGGTCTGCAGTGACTCGCCGGTTTCGCGATCATTCCAAAACTCCCACAACCCGGCGAAAGCGAACGGTTCACCGCTTGCTATTGAAATGAAGTAAGGCGTTTTGCCGGATGCCTCTGTCCGCCACTCGTAAAAGCCGTCGGCGAACACAATACAGCGGCGTTTCGCGTACGCCGCACGAAAGGACGGCTTCTCGGCCACGGTTTCGGCCCGGGCATTGATCAGCCGGTTGCCGGTCGTCGGGTCCTTTGCCCAGAATGGCACGAGGCCCCAGCGCAACGAGGCAACCTCGCGCTCTCCATTGGCGCTGTGCCGACCTGCTGCTATGTCCTGGGTCGGCGCAATGTTGTAACGCGCATCGAACCCGGTCGCGCCTCTGAAACCGAAAAGGGCCGCTGTCGCTTCAGTGGGGGAATAGAATGCAAATCGACCACACATAACTCGAATCCTGCCTCACTCCCGGATGCCGACACCCCTGTTCATCAATACGAGGGCTATGGAAAAAAGCCCCACCATGAACAGTATTACAATCAGATACGCATGCCGTATGTCGATATCCGAAGTGCCGAGGATGCCGTAACGAAACGCATTCACCATATAAAGAATCGGGTTCGCGAGTGACACTTTCTGCCAAAGTTCCGGCAACAGGGAAATTGAATAGAACACGCCGCCAAGATAGGTCAGCGGTGTCAGCACGAAGGTCGGGATGATCGAAATATCGTCGAACTTCCTGGCGAATACGGCGTTGATAAAGCCGGCCAACGAAAACACTACGGACGACAAGACAACCATCGAAATCGTTATGAGCGGATGCGCGACGTGTAAACGGGTAAAGGCCAGCGCAATCAGTGTAACCATGGACCCGACCAGAAGGCCGCGGATAACACCGCCAGCGACATGGCCGATGATGATCGTCGCGTTCGACATGGGCGAAACCAGCATTTCCTCTATATGCCGGCCGAACTTTGCGCCAAAGAACGATGAGACAACATTGCCGTAAGAATTGGTGATAACCGCCATCATGATCAGGCCCGGCGCAATGTATTGCATGTAGTCGAAACCGTCCATGGTGCCGATGCGTCGCCCGATCAGGTTGCCGAAAATGATGAAGTAAAGCGTCATCGTGATCGCCGGCGGCACAATCGTTTGCACCCAGATGCGAATGACGCGAATGAACTCTTTCGCGATCAGGGTTTTGAACGCGATCCAGTTGACGGACAGGTTCACGTGATGTCCACCTGCATGGCCGGCGCATCGCCGGCGGCGGGCTGCTTGTTCTCAACGAGCCCCATGAACAGCTCCTCGAGCCGGTTCGCCTTGTTGCGCAGGCTACGAATGCGGACGCCGCGCGCACTGAGAAGTTCGAACAGTCCATTCAGGTCGTGTTTGGTATCGACAGCCACTTCGAGGTCGCCGTCGTCACGTAACCGCGTTTCGAAGCCCTGCAGCACTGGCGCCTGCCCGAGCGGCTCGCGCAGGGTCAGGACGAACACTTCGCGCTGCAGCTTGCGGAGAATGGTGCTCATGCGGGCGTTCTCGATGATAGTTCCGCCGTCGATAATGGCGACGTGCCGGCAAAGGCTTTCAGCCTCTTCGAGATAGTGAGTAGTCAGGATAATGGTTGTGCCGGCCTCGTTGATGCGGCGCAGGAAGTCCCACATCGACCTGCGAATCTCGATGTCCACTCCGGCGGTTGGCTCATCGAGGATCAGCAGCTTCGGTTCGTGAGCCAGTGCCCGGGCGATCATCAATCGTCGCTTCATGCCCCCGGAAAGATTGCGCGCCGGTTCGCGGCGTCTGTCCCAGAGTCTGAGTTCGTTGAGATATTTTTCAGTGCGCTCGAGCGCAATGCGGCGCGGAATACCGTAGTAACCTGCCTGGTTCAATACGATGTTCTGCACCGTATCGAACAAGTTGAGGTTGATCTCCTGCGGCACCAGCCCGATGCAGGATTTTGCAGCTTCGAGTTCATTGTCGATGCTATGGCCGAAGACACGCACTTCTCCGCCGGATTTGTTAACCAGAGAACAGACAATTCCGATTGCCGTCGTCTTGCCAGCACCGTTCGGCCCGAGCAGCGCATAGAAGTCGCCGGGTTCGACGTCGAAATCGATGCCTTTCAGCGCCTGGTTGCCATTCGGATAGGTCTTGCTCAGGTTTCTGATCGAAAGGGCGTACATGCGCCGCGTATTGTATACGCGGCTTGCACGTCATTGCCGAGTGTATGGCTATTAGTCTGGCGATGCGTCTGGCAATTCGTCAGGCGTCAGTATCATCCGCCACCCGCAGTGCCGGCGTGCGTACAGCGCAGGCGGCGGTCGCCCAGCGCGTGCTGGTTGGCACGGCAGCGCTGGTCAGCACGCATTGCAACGCGCTGATATGTGCCGCATGACGAACCTCATTTTCGCGACTGATGCCGCAGTCGAGGAGCTTGCTCCACAACTCCGTATCGGCCGCTGCGCGAACGACGAGAACGTCTTGCTGCATCCCGGCGAGCGCCAGAACATGCAGGAAAGTACGCTCCGTCAATTGCTCGCACCAGTGCAAGCTGGCGCCGCAGATCAGTCGGGCGGCGTAAGAATTGTGCTTGGCTAGCTGCCAGACGAAACCGAGGCCGGCAGCAATGAGCCGCCCCAGTTCATCGGTTGAGGAAGGCGGAACGCTGAACAAGTCCCGATTTGCCGGCGCATCGAACACGGCGCTCCAGAAATGGTCATCCCGCTCACGAAGGGAGAACAGCAAAAAAGGTGTCCGGGCCAGCCGGTCTGACTGGTGGGCGTTCAGCGCAACCAGTCGACTTGCAAGCGCTTCCGGCATGTCAAACATGCACCGTCTCGCCGCTGGCTCGCGCCGCAGGAGGGCGAGAAAAGCACCGTTCAGTGAAAAAACATTCTCGTAGTCGACGGCGCTCGGCCCCTCATAGTCCATAGCTATAGTCCATCGCTTTTCGCCCCTTGCGGTTAGGGTTCCGCGCACTCTTGTGGTGTATTTGTTCGCGGAATCCCGAGTTACGCAATTTTTGATTGCGCGCCCATGTCTTGATCATATAAGCTTTTATAGCACTGTATATGGGACTAATCTAGCACAATAGGTGAAAAATGCGATTAACAGACAACCGGTATGCCAGTGAGCGACAACAATTCGAGCTGGCGCTGCGCATGATCGGCCACGAAGCCAGGACCCGCACGATCAAGGCCTGTACGGGTCTGAGCGATGACCGCATCCGCAAGCTTTATGCCACCTATTTTCGTGGCGGCAGCAGCGTCACGGTAAAGCGCCGCCGGGGCAAATCGCCTCGCCAGGTGGCGCTGTTCGTCAAGAACCCTTTGAACCAGCTGGAGGCCACCACGCTGATCGCCCTTTACTGCGCCAGCCTGCTGTTGCGCGTCGACGCCAGCAATCGCATTCATGCCTGCTGGCCGCGGCCCGATGTCGAATACGGGCACCGGGCCTGCCGAGCCTACGAAACGTACCAACTCCTGCATCCGTCGCCGCGGCTCACATTCGAGTGGGCCTGGAACCTGCTGCACACGATTTCCCACAACGATGAGCTTTACCTTGCAAGCTGCAGTCATTGCCAGACACGCTATGTGCAGGACGCCTACGCACTCGATCACAAGGTCTGCCCGAGTTGCGAGATTTCCAGGCAACGGCAAAAGCGGCCTGGAACGGCGAGTGTTGCCGGCGCTTGAGCCCTGACCCGAGAGTCCACGGCAAGTGCCGGCCGCTGATCCGGAAATCTCCAGCCCTCACAATCCGGTAGAATTTGGCCGGCACTGCACCGCGCTGCCGGTCGATTGTTTTTTGTATGGGATTCTCGTTGAACGCCTCGTTTAGTTTTGCCCAACGTCGCCACGCGACCTTGCTTCTCCCTGCGACATGAACGGCCACAACATCTTCGCGGGAGCCTTTGTCGATCGCTCCGGCTTTCGGCGTGAAGATCCGGCCTGGCTCAGGTCCGCGATCGACAGCGTAGACAGCCTGTTCGTCCCTGTATGGGGCGACAAGTGCCTCGCAAGCGGTGAACCGATGACCGCGATTCTGCTGTCGCACGCCGACGTGGCGCCTTTCCTGAAAAGCGACGAGTGCATTTTCCTCGGCATGTACCGCGACCGCCCGGCATTTGCGGTGCCGATAGATGGTGACCGCGAAGCACCCTTCGCAGACGTCGGCCAGTTTCACGACTTGCGTTATCTCGGCAGCTACCTGCCAGCCGAAGAAGCCAACCTGGTTGCGCATGCGCGCGCGCTCACGCTGTGGCACCAGGCACAACAGTATTGTGGTCGCTGCGGAGCGTTGTCGCGCGCCGGGTCCGGCGGCAACACCCGGTTGTGTATCGGTTCCGACTGCGGCATTCGCATTTTTCCCCGTGTCGATCCCGCGATAATCGTGCTGGTCTCAGACCGCGACCGTTGCCTTCTTGGACGCCAGGCGGGCTGGCCGGAGGGTCGCTATTCGACGATTGCCGGCTTCGTCGAGCCGGGCGAGAGCCTGGAGGACGCGGTACAGCGCGAAGTACTCGAGGAAACCAATATCGCGGTGCATGACATTCGCTATCACAGTTCCCAGCCCTGGCCGTTTCCGTCTTCGTTGATGCTGGGCTTCACGGCGGAGGCATTGTCTGCGGACATCCTGATGAATGACGGCGAACTCGAAGATGCGCGCTGGTTTACCCGGAAGGAACTGGAGTCAGGTTTCCCGAAACTGCCCTACCGCTTGTCCATTGCTCGTCGTCTTGTCGACGACTGGCTGGAGGAGCACGACCGCCAGGGACCGCCGCGCACCCGAATCGTGCCCTGATGTGCCTGATCGCTCTCGCCTGGCGGGTTCATCCTGCCTACCCGCTGATCCTCGCTGCCAATCGCGACGAGTTTCATCAGCGGCCCGCCGATCCGCTTCATTGGTGGCCGGACCAGCCGAACATTGCCGGGGGACGCGATCGGCTGGCGGGTGGCACGTGGTTGGGCGTCAGCCGCAACGGGCGCTTTGCGACGGTCACCAATTACCGGGAAAACCTGCGCGTGCAGGCAGGTGACCGGAGCCGCGGGAGGCTGGTCACCGATTTCCTGAGCGACTCCGCGGCGCCGCTTGCGCACCTGTCGGCAATCGACGGTAACCGTTTCGCGGGATTCAATCTGTTGACGGCGCGGGCGGACGCCCTGGCTTACGCCTCCAATCGTGGCGATGCGCCACGGCTTCTGCAGCCCGGCATCTACGGCCTCAGCAACGCGTCGCTGGATGCGCCGTGGTGGAAGGTCGAGCACAGCAAAAGGCGCTTGCGCACGCTGCTCAACGATAAGGCGGTAAGCGTGCCGGACCTTTTCGAGCTGCTGGCCGATCGCGAACCGGCAAAGGCCCCGGACGTGCCAGACAGCTTGCTGCCACCCGCAACGGCACGGGCTGTCAGCGCACCGTTCATCGTCACAGCTGACTTCGGCACGCGTTGCTCAACAGTGATGTTGCAGGACGCGTCCGGCCATATCGCCTTGCACGAACGCCGCTTCGATGCGGCCGGGCGTGCGACCGGGGAGTCAGCACTCGATTTCACGCCCGATTCCGGAACGGGAGTCGACTGAAGCGTCGTTACCCGGCAGGGCCAAGAACCGCGATGAGCCAGCGTCGAATATCCGCAATTTCCTCGGCGCACACTGAATGGCCCATAGCGTACTCGTGCCATTCCACGCGGTAGCCGGCTTGCTCGAGAAGACGCCTTGATGACTGGCCGAGATCGATCGGCAGCATCGGGTCGAGGCTTCCGTGCGCCATGAAAATCGGAATTTCCAGCGCAACGGTGCCAGCAGCAACTTCCGTCGCAAAGTTCTGTGAAAGCGGCAGGTAGGTGGATAGCGCCATCACTCCCGCCAGACGCTGCTTGAATCGCAGCGCGGTGTGCAGCGCAATCGCCCCGCCCTGCGAGAATCCCGCGACAATGATGCGTGCGTAGTCCAGGCCACGCTGGTGTTCGCGCTCGATGAGTTGCTCCAGCAGTTGCCCGCTTTCCAACACGCCCGCCTCGTCCTGCGGACCGTTACGGTCCAGGGTAAGGATGTCGTACCAGGCGCGCATGCTCATGCCGCCGTTGATGGTCACGGGTCGCTCGGGGGCGTGCGGAAAAACAAAGCGTACCTGCATGCTCGCCGGCAGTCGCAGTTCCGGCACGATGGGTTCGAAGTCATGGCCGTCGGCGCCGAGACCGTGCAGCCAGATAACACTGCAATCGGGTTCGCGTCCGGTTTGAAACTCCACGGCTGACGGTAGTTGCACGTTCTCGGTCCTCGTCCGCAGGGCGGTTTTGCCAGCCGGGCATGGTACCAGCACCACAGCCTTGACCCCTATATGCGCATTGTGTTAAAAAAATGCGCATAATTATGCGAGCAAAACGATGCCGGTAGCGGTGCAGGGACAAACAGAGCGTCGCGAATGCATTCGGCAGATTCTCCTGTCAAGGCCGGCGACGACACAGCAACAACTGGTCGATGCATTGACGGTGCGCGGATTCGTAGCCACTCAGTCCAGCGTGAGCCGGGACCTGCGCGAACTCGGCGTGATCAAGACGTCGCGAGGCTATGAGCTGGCGAGCAGTGAGGCGAGCGGTGACGACGAGGTCGCGCAGGTGACCGGTCTGCTAAGAGGCATGCAGACGGCCGGGCCGCACTTGCTGGTCATCAAGACCGCGATCGGTGCGGCCCAGCGTGTGGCACTGGCGCTCGATCGCTCGGCGTGGCCGGAGATTGTCGGCAACGTGGGGGGCGACGATACGGTTTTCGCAGCGACGACGAACGCGGCGGCACAACGCCGCGTACTGGCGAAGATAAGCCGCATCGCAGGATTGGATTGACAGGGAGTTTCCGTTGAAAGAAATGCAAACGCCGATCATTCTCGCCTTCTCGGGCGGCCTCGACACGTCGTTCTGCGTCCCCTGGCTGAAGGAGACCTTCAGCCGTGACGTCATCACGGCCACCGTCGATACGGGCGGCATCGACCATGGTGCCGCCGCGGCACTGGAGGAGCGGGCGCTTGCACTCGGGGCAATTGAACACGTCCTGATCGACGGCAAAAACGAGTATTTCGATCGGGTAATCCGTTACCTGATTGCCGGCAACGTGCGGCGCGGTCACTTGTACCCCCTGTGTGTCGGTGCCGAGCGCGGCTTGCAGGCTGCACGGCTGGCGCGACTGGCCATCGAGCGAAACGCAATGACCGTCGCGCACGGCTGCACGGCGGCGGGCAACGACCAGTTGCGCTTCGAAGTGGCTTTGCGAACGCTTGCCCCCGAACTTGAGATCCTCGCGCCGGTGCGCGACAACAACTGGTCGCGACAGGAGCAACTCAACTTTCTGCAGCAACACGGCATGCCATTGCCACCGCAAGGGTCTGCGTATTCCATCAATCGCGGGTTGTGGGGCATCACTATCGGCGGCAAGGAAACGCTGACCTCCGAGCGTTCTTTGCCGGATGAAGCGTGGGTGTTGTCGGCGACTGCTTTCAGCGAACCGCGCGCTGCATCCGAGCACAACATCGATTTCGACGGCGGCATACCGGTGAGCCTTGACGGCGAACCGATGGCTCCTGTCGCCCTGATCGAGGCACTGGAAACACTCGGCGGCGCTTATGGGATCGGCCGCGGCATTCACCTCGGCGACACAGTCCTGGGTACCAAGGGCAGGGTCGCATTCGAAGCGCCGGCCGCCGAAATGCTCATTGCCGCGCACCGCGAACTCGAGAAACTCACGCTCTCGGCACAGCAATCGCGCATCAAGGATTCTGTCGCCGCCCATTACGGTGACCTCATTCATGAAGGCAAACAACTGGACCTTGCCTGTCGCGATATCGAAGCCCTGTTGCTGTCGTCTCAAGCGCGCGTCAGCGGTCGAGTGCGCTTTACATTGAGACCGGGCAACCTGTTTATTACCGGGGTGGATTCCCCGTATTCGCTACTCGCCGCCACGCGCGGTATCTACGGTGAGGCAGCCGGCGAATGGACAGCGCAGGACGCGCTCGGCTACTCGAAGATCATGGCGCTCTCCGGCACCCTGCAAACTCGTGCCGCCGGCGGGAAGAGCTGACGTGCGCACTGTATTTGTCGACAAGGTCGCCTCCGTCGCGCAACACAGCAAGCTGCGTCACGAACTTCGGGTTGCCGACGAGATCCCCTGCGAAGAAGGTGTGCTCATCGCCGTCAGGGTGCTGAACAACAAAACCCGATACAACCAGCTGGAACTGACCAGCGGCCGCATGGCGACCGTCAACCAGGGCGACACCGTTGTCGGCGCTCTCGGTCACCGCAAAGCACTGTTTGGCTACTCGGGGCATTTGCCGGCGTCGCTGGAGGTCGGTTCGATCGTGCAGATTCTCAATATCGGTGGCGTGATGGGTATTTGCGACTCCGGGAATCCGGACGTGGGCGCGCCGTTCGACTGTGAGGTGCTTGGAACGGTGCTGCATTTTCCTTATCTCGGCGAACGGATCGGGGTGCCGGCGCGGGTTGGCGAACGAACGCTGGACGCGGATGCCGTGCTGGACACCCAGTCGGTGCCGGTTGTCGCGCTGGCCGGTACCTGCATGGACTCGGGCAAGACCGCGGCCGCGTGCGCCATTGTCAGTCGCCTGCGTCATCGAGGCTTGCACGTCGCCGCGTGCAAGGCGACCGGCGTTTCACTACGTCGCGACATTCTCGCCATGGAGGATGCCGGCGCCAGCGAAACGATGATTTTCTCCGATTTCGGTATCGTGACGACTACCGCAATGAACGGGCCGGCACTGACGCGCGCATTGCTGACTTCACTCGCACAACACCAGCCCGATGTTATTGTGATCGAGCTCGGTGATGGTCTGCTGGGCGCATACGGTGTCGAGGCCATCCTTACCGATGAGTCCATTCGCGGCGCCTTCAGTGCAGTCGTACTTTGCGCAAGCGATCCGGTTGCCGCCTGGGGTGGCGCCAAGATCCTTCGCGAGCAGTATGGTATCGAGCCGGCTGTCGTGACCGGCCCCGCGACCGATAACGCCGTCGGCATCCAGCAGATTGACGAGCGCCTGTCACTCCCGGCCATTAACGCGCTGACGAACGGCGTCGCACTGGGCGACCGGATCGTCGACTGTCTGCCCGGCATTACCGGCAAATCGAGACGGGCAGACTGATGCGCATTCCTGCCGTGGTGATCGGTGCAACCGGCTATGTCGGGGGCGAGCTGCTGCGCCTGCTGCATGCACACCCGAATTTTGTGCTGGCTGCCGCCGTGTCCGAGTCCCGCGCGGGAGAGCGCATCTCGAAAGTGTTTCCACACCTTGCCGGGGCTTATGAGAGCACAGTATTCACCGCGCCGCGTGAGTGGTCGACGCAAATAGATCGTGGCGCCCGGCTTGCGCTGTTTTCAGCGGCCCCGCACGGTGCCTCGGCGTCGCTGGTTGCTGCCGCGGTTGATGATGCGTCAGCACGAGATCTCGATCTGCATGTTGTGGATTCGTCGGCCGATTTCCGGTACGCCGATGCCGACGCCTACCGTAACGTCTACGGTGCTGCGCATGGCGCGCCCCAATTGCTCGCCGATTTTCAATGCGCCGTGCCTGAGCATGCCACCGGTGCAGCGACGGCTCACGTCGGTCATCCCGGCTGCTTTGCGACGGCGGTCCTGCTTGCGGCCGTGCCGCTGGTGCATGCCGGGCTGGCGGACGGCGACCTCTACGTCAACGGAGTTACCGGCAGCACAGGCTCCGGCCGCAGCCCGCAGGATGGCACCCACCACCCCGAGCGTCACAGCAACTATTACGCCTATAGGCCCCTGGCACACCGGCACGTGCCGGAGATCGAAACGCTCATTGCAAATGCTTGTGGTACACACTCATCGATCAACTTCGTTCCGCATTCAGGACCGTTCGCACGCGGCATTCATGTGACCTTGCAGGCAAAGCTCGGGTCGTCACACCTCCAGGGCGACATTCGGGAAATCTATTCCCGCTATTACCAGAATGCCGAGTTCGTCAGGCTCGTCGACGGTACGCCGCGACTGAAAGATGTCGTCGCCAGCAACTACTGTCACATCGGCGTAGCGACCTCCAACGACAGTGTCGTCGTAATGTGCGTCATCGATAACCTGGTGAAGGGCGCCGCCGGCGGTGCCGTTCAATGGATGAATCGACTCTGGTCATTGCCCGAGTCGAGTGGACTGTTGGCTGCGGCGCCGTCGTGGACGTAGCGGCAAGCGAGGTACACGACGTGCAGGCTCGCGAGGCGGCGGCCACGATCAACGTCTATGGCCAATTGCCTTTTGTGCCGGAAAGCGCGGAGGGATGCGAGCTGTTCACTGCCGATGGCCGGCGCATCCTCGATCTTTACGGCGGTCACGCGGTTGCTTCGCTCGGTTACGCTCACCCGCATCTGGTGAATGCGATCGAACAACAGACCCGACGCATGCTGTTCCAGAGCAACGCCGTGGCACTCGAGGTGCGGGCAAGCGCCGCTGAAGCGCTGGTGTCGATTGCGCCGGCCAATCTCACTCGCGCCTTCTTCGTCAACAGCGGCGCGGAAGCCAACGAAAACGCGCTGCGAATTGCGTGTACGGCAACCGGTCGCGGGAAAATACTCGCGATAACGCATGGCTTCCATGGCCGTACGGCGGCGGCAGGTGCGGTAACCTGGAATGCGGCGGATTCCTGGTACGGGTTCCCGGACAAGCCATTCGACGTGGGTTTCATTCCACGCGACGACGTGTCAGCGGCACTGGCGATGATCGACCGCGATGTAGCCGCCGTCATTTTCGAACCGGTGCAGGGTATTGCCGGCGCGCACGATTTGTCGGCCGAATTTGTCACCGCACTTCGCCAGGCAACGCAGAAGTGTGGCGCCCTGCTCATCGCCGACGAAGTCCAGTGCGGCATGGGGCGTTGCGGACAGTTTTTTGCCGTTCAGATTTACCACGTCGAGCCCGATCTGTTGACGACCGCGAAAGCACTGGGCGGCGGCGTACCTTGTGGCGCCCTTCTCGCCAGCGAGGCGCTCGCAGTGCAGCAACAGCCCGGCGCCCTGGGTACCACCTTCGGTGGTGGGCCACTGGCCGCAGCAGCTATTGTCGCAGTGATAGACACCCTGCGTGTTGAAAACCTGCTCAACAACGTGCGCGAGCGCGAAGCGCAGATTCGGCAACATTGCGTTACCGGACCGGTAGTCGCAATTCGCGGCATGGGTCTGTTACTCGGGCTCCAATGCGATCGGCCGGCGCGTGAAGTGCAATCCGCATTGCTTGAGCGCGATATTCTGGCGGGCACCAGTGCCGACCCGAATGTCCTGCGGTTGCTACCTCCGCTGGTCTTGCAGGCCATGCACATAGAACGGCTGGCCGGCACGCTCTGCGAAATCGAGCCGCGTTCATGACATCGAATCAACTTTATCAATGCCAATCGGGAAAATTATGAAATCGTTTAATGATCTTGCAGACTTTTCGGACGAGGAACTGGCTGCACTTCTGCTTCTGGCCGGTCGCCTCGACGAAAAGCCCGAACCTCACGCCCTTGAAGGCAAGGTTCTGGCGCTGCTGTTCATGAGCCCTTCCCTGCGGACGCTGGCATCGTTCCAGGCAGCGATGGTACGACTGGGCGGCGGCGCATTTGTGATCTCGCCGGACATGTCCATTCACGGCATCGAGACACGGCCGGGCATCGTCATGGACGGCGCGGCAGCCGAACACATCCGTGAGGCCGTTCCGGTCATTGCATCGTATGGCGATGCCATCGGTATCCGTGCGTTCGCCGAACGCAGGAATCTCGAAGCCGAAATTGCCGATACGGAGTTCAATTCCATGATTGACCTGATCGACACGCCGTGGATCAACATGGAATCCGCGATCCAGCACCCGTGCCAGAACCTGGCCGACTGGAAGACGCTCGACGACCTCGGCGTGCCGGCTAACGGCGGCAAGTTCGTACTGAGCTGGGCGTATCATCCGAAGGCACTGCCACTGGCTGTACCCGCCTCCACGCTTTATACGGCGGCGCGGCGCGGCATGGACGTCACCGTGTTGCGACCGGACGGTTTCGCCCTGCCCGAGCCGTTGATGAAGAAATCGCGCGACGCGGCGAGCGCCGCCGGCGGCTCCGTTCGCGAGACGGACGACCGGTGCGACGCAATGCAGGGAGCGCAAGTGATCTACGCAAAGTCCTGGTCGTCCACCACGCATTACGGCAACAAGCTGAAGGACGAGGAGCTACGGCGTGGCCTCGAAGGCTGGTGTATCGACGAACCCTGGTTCGAGGATGCGGCCGATGACTGCAGGTTCATGCACTGCCTGCCGGTGCGTCGCGGCGTGGTCGTCAGCGAGCGTGTTCTCGATGGGCCGCGCAGCGTGGTCATTCACGAGGCAAGGAACCGGATGCTGGCGCAGATGGCCGTCCTGCATCGCATGCTGGGGTCAAAAGAGTGAATCAGTCCAGCGATCGCGCCGTCGTAGTGTCCGCGCTGAAACATGCCGCGCCCTATATCCGCCTGTTCAAGGGCAAGGTTTTTGTCCTTAAAGTCGGCGGCGAGGTATTTGCGGACCCGACTGATACCCGGGCTTTGATGGAGCAAGTCGGGATCCTGCACCAGGTCGGCATACGCATCGTGCTGGTGCACGGCGGCGGTCCGCAATCGACGAAACTCGCAACGGCGCTGGGACTCGATATCAGGTTCATCGACGGGCGGCGTGTCACCGATGACGCGTCGCTCGAGGTAGCCACGATGGTGCTGAACGGCCTGATCAACACGCGCGTTCTTGCGTCGTGCCGCGATCTTGAGATTCCCGCGGTGGGGATCAGTGGCGTTGATGCCGGACTGATCCGCGCCCATCGCCGACCCCCGGTTGAAAAAACCGGCAGCCCGCCGGTCGACTACGGTTTTGTCGGTGACATCGATTCCGTGGATGCCGATGTGCTGCGCAAACAACTCGACAACGGCCTCATGCCGGTGGTCAGCCCGCTGTCCTGCGATTCGGGCGGCGTACTCCTCAATATCAACGCGGATACCGTAGCGGCCGCGATAGCCGCGGAATTGAAAGCCGAGAAGCTGATACTCGCCACCGGCGCGCCGGGGATACTCGAAGATGCCGACAATCTGCAGTCGCTCATTTCCTACGTCGATCGCGCGGCACTGACGAAGTTGCGTGAAGACGGCAAGCTCGCCGATGGCATGCTGCCCAAGGCAGCGGCGATCGATGCGGCTCTGGACAACGGCGTCAAGCGCGTCCACGTCATTTCCTATCGCGTGCCCGACAGCTTGCTGCTCGAGATCTTTACCAATGAAGGCACCGGCACACTGGTCGTGAACGACATCGCGGCGCTCAGCGCCGCCGAACAGGCATCATCCGGACCCCTGCAATGAGCCGGCTTTGGGATAAGGGACTGCCGTTCGATCAACGCGTACTTCGCTATACCGCGGGCGAGGACCATCTGCTGGACACCCGACTGGTCCCTTACGATGTCTGGGCTTCCATCGCGCACGCGGAAATGTTGTGCCGTCAAGGACTCCTGAGCGAGGCCGACTGCCGCTTGATCAGCGATGGTCTGCGCACGCTCGAGACGGATCATGCGGCCGGGCGCTGGCAGATCGAACTGGATGATGAGGATGTGCACACGGCACTGGAGTCGCGACTGACCGCCGCCATCGGCGAGGCTGGCGGCCGGTTACATCTTGGCCGGTCGAGAAACGACCAGGTACTGACGGCTCTGAGGCTGTATATGATTGATGCCACACGCGAGGCGGCAACCCGCGTCGGCAGACTATGCGCGGCTCTCGACGAGCTTGGCAAACGACAGGGCGATGTCGTGCTTCCCGGTTATACGCACATGCAGCAGGCCATGCCCTCGTCCGTCGCGTTATGGAGCGGCGGCTTCCGCGAAGCGTTCGATGACGATATTGCAGGACTGGAAGCGTCACTGCGTCGCCTCGGCAAAAACCCGCTCGGCAGTGCGGCGGGTTACGGCACGCCCGGACTGGCGATCGATCGCGATACGACTACCACCGCTCTCGGTTTCAGCGAGACGCAAACGCCGGTAACCGCCGTCCAACTGTCGCGCGGCAAGGCGGAAAGCGGGCTGCTCTTCGAGTTAACCCTGCTGGTGCAGGATCTCGGCCGTTTGTCCAGCGATCTTCTGTTGTTTTACACGCAGGAATTCGGCTATGTCGAACTGGCGACGGAGGTCACGACCGGTTCGTCGATCATGCCGCAAAAGCGCAACCCGGATGTGCTGGAGTTGATACGCGGCGCTTCGGCGACGGCACAGGCCGGCCTCGATGAATGCCTCATGATTACCGCGAAGCTGCCGTCCGGCTACCAGCGCGACCTGCAGCGGCTGAAAGGCCCGGTGTTCCGTTCGATCGACCTCGCCATCGACAGCGTCGACATCATGGCTTTCGTCATATCGGGCCTGACTTTCAGGCCGGACCGAATTCGCCTGACGACCGGCCTGGATGCTGCGGAGCAGGCCAATCGCCTCGTTACCGAGGAGGGCATCCCCTTCCGCGACGCCTACCGGCGGGTCGCTGAACGTTTCAGGGATTGAGCACAACGGTTGCTGTACGATTCGCGTCTGTCCCGGATCGTCAAACAGGTCGGCTTACGATGAAAACCCGCTGCGCGAAGCTGAGCGCGCTCCTGCTTGTTGCCGTCTCAACGGCCGCTTGCGGCCAGAGGGGCCCGCTTGTGCTGCCGGGCGACTCCGGCAGCGTGCAAACCGAGATCCCGCCGACACCGGCGCCAGCGGAGAGTGCCGAAGATGACGACGAGGGTGACCAAGAGAAGACCGTAATCCATGACTGACCGGATGCTCGTGCTGATCGATGGTTCGTCGTACCTCTACCGGGCCTGGCACGCCCTGCCCAAGCTCACGTCGTCCAAAGGCGCGCATACCGGCGCATTGCTCGGCGTACTCAACATGATCAACAAGCTTTCCAGGGAGCAACCATCCGCACACTTTGCGGTGGTCTTCGACGCGCCGGGCAAAACATTTCGCGATGCGCTCTTCGATCAGTACAAGGCCAATCGCCCGCCCATGCCGGACGACTTGCGCTCCCAGGTGGAACCGCTTCTGGCCGCTGTGCAAGCCGCAGGGTGGCCGCTGCTCCGCATCGAAGGCGTTGAAGCAGACGACGTGATCGGCACTCTGTGCCGCCAGGGAATGGAAGGCGGCATGCAGGTCCTGGTCTCTACGGGCGACAAGGACATGACGCAACTCGTTGGCGATGGCGTAACCGTCGTCAATACAATGTCCGACACCGTGCTCGACCGCGACGGCGTCAAGAACAAGTTTGACGTCTGGCCGGAACAGATAATCGATTATCTGGCACTCGTTGGTGACAGCTCGGATAACATCCCCGGCGTTCCGAAAGTCGGCGCCAAGACCGCCGCCAGGTGGCTGGCCGAATTTGGCAGCGCCGATGAGATTATCCGCAATGCGGACGCGATCGCTGGCAAAGTCGGCGAGAGTCTTCGCGAGAATATTGAACAGCTAAGGCTGTCACAGCAACTTGCAACCATAAAATGCGATGTCGAATTGCCGGTCCGGCCTGGAGACCTTTTGCGTGGCGCTCCGGACCTCGATGAGCTGCGGCGCATTTATCGCGAGTACGAGTTACGCAATTTGCTCAGGCAGCTGGACGAACAGCGCGACAATGACCGGCCGGTTGAAACTGCAATCGTTCCGGACGCGGATGCAAAAGGCGAATACGAAACCGTCTTGACGCAAAAGGATTTCGATCGCTGGTTGAAGCGGATCGAGAAAGCTTCGTTGGTGGCGGTCGATACCGAGACCACGAGCCTCGACTACATGCGGGCTGAAATCGTCGGCATCTCTTTTGCCGTAAAGGCTGGCGAGGCGGCGTATGTTCCGGTCGGACACGATTATCCCGGTGCGCCAGCCCAATTGCCGCGGGATGAGGTACTACAGGCACTCAGGGGATTTCTCGAAGATCCGGAGCGCCGGAAAGTCGGCCACCATCTCAAATACGATGCGCACGTCATCGCGCGCTACGGTATACAGCTGGCCGGTATGGCGTTCGATTCGATGCTCGAGTCCTATGTTCTGAACAGTGTGGCCACCCGCCATGACATGGATTCCACCGCAAGCCACTATCTCGGCGTTGCAACCATCCATTTCGAGGATGTAGCCGGCAGGGGCGCGAAGCAACTGACTTTCAACCAGATCGACCTCGATCAGGCGTCGCCGTATGCGGCCGAAGACGCGGACATCACGCTACGACTGCATGAACACCTGTGGGCAGAACTGCAGAAGATCCCGTCGCTTCGTGACCTTTATCTCGAGATCGAGCAACCGCTGGTGCCGGTGCTGCTCGGGATGGAAGAAGCAGGCGTGCTTATCGATCGCGAGATGCTCAGGAAGCAGAGCAGTGAACTGGCGAAGAAAATGCAACAGCTCGAAAAGAAAGCGCACGACCTTGCCGGCGGCCCGTTTAATCTCGGCTCGCCGAAACAACTGCAGGAGATCCTCTTTGAGCAGCAAGGCCTGCCGGTTGTCCGCAAGACGCCGAAGGGCCAGCCGTCGACTGCCGAAGACGTGTTGCAGGAGCTTGCGATCGATTATGAGCTCCCGCAAGTGATCCTGGAGTATCGCGGTGTCGCCAAACTCAAGAGCACCTACACCGACAAACTGCCATTGCAGATTGCAGCCGGCACCGGCCGCGTACATACGTCCTATCACCAGGCGGTCGCCGCAACAGGCCGCCTGTCATCGACCGATCCGAACCTGCAGAACATTCCGATCCGCACGCCGGAGGGTCGTCGCATTCGACAGGCGTTTATCGCACCCGAGGGCCGGTTGCTGCTGGCCGCGGACTATTCGCAGATCGAATTACGGATCATGGCGCACCTGTCCGCCGATGCGGGACTCGTGTCGGCATTTGCCGATGATCTCGATATTCACCGCGCAACGGCGGCCGAAGTCTTCAGCATGGCACTGAACGAAGTCACCGCAGACCAGCGCCGCTCGGCCAAGGCCATCAATTTCGGCCTGATGTACGGCATGTCAGCCTTCGGGCTCGGCAAACAACTCGGCATCCCGCGCAGCGAGGCACAGAACTACATCGATCTCTATTTCGATCGATATCCCGGCGTCAAGGCATTTATGGATGAGATCAAAGAGCGAGCCCGCAGCGCCGGTTACGTGGAGACACTTTTCGGTCGCCGCCTGTATCTGCCCGAGATCAACGATCGCAACGTACAGCGTCGCCAATACGCTGAACGCAGCGCCATCAACGCGCCGATGCAGGGCACGGCAGCCGATATCATCAAGAAGGCAATGATCGCCGTGCATCGCTGGATTGAAGACGAAAAGGTCCCGGCGCGCATGATCATGCAGGTGCACGACGAGTTGGTCTTTGAAGTCGATGAAAACGAATGCGACGCCGTTCGCGACCGGATTGTGGCTCTCATGAGTCACGCTGCCGAGCTGTCCGTCGCGCTCAAGGTAGACGCCGGAGTCGGCCGCAACTGGGACGAAGCGCACTAGGGGTCTGCGCCGTAGAAGCCGAACGGTCTGCAGCGTTGTCCTGGCAGCCGTTCGGAATTGGGCTACCAACCACCCCCCGACCGAGGCCGCATCGCGCGACGCATCCGCATCGGGCAATACCGCCGCCCGGAACTCTTGGGGCAATTTCCGTTCCAAGTCAGGGAGTGCATTAGTCACTCGCCTGCTCTACTCCCAATGCAGGCGTGCAATTCGGTTTCCCCGAACCGATTGCGTTACTTGACCCGGGTCGCAGATCATTGCGGCCCGGGTTTTTTTGCTGTGCTGCGAGCGTCAAATGTCGGATTGCCCGGTATCGCTGGTTGCAGCAAGAAAACCCTGCATGCGTTCACGCGCTTCGTCGAGGCCGATCTTCCGGGTAGCGGAAAACAACTGCGCTGTGGCGGTCGCGCCGAGTTGCTTGCCTGCCTCTCGCAATGCATCGGTAGCCTGTCCTCGCTTCAGCTTGTCCGACTTGGTCAGTAGCACGTGAACCGGAGCTGCGACGGTGTCGGCCAGTTGCAGCAGTCGCCAATCGAAATCGGTCAGCAACCGCCGCACATCGACAACCAGGAGAAGACCGGCGAGGCTGTCCCGTTGGGTGAAGTAGGCTTGCAGCAGAACGCCCCAGTGCTGTCGCATCGATTCCGGTACTTTGGCGAATCCGTAGCCAGGCAGGTCTACGAGCCGTTGATCGTCTTGCAAGTTGAAGAAATTAATCAGCTGGGTGCGGCCGGGAGTCTTGCTTACCCGCGCGAACTGGCGCCGGTTCACAATCGCGTTAATGGCGCTCGACTTGCCGGCGTTCGAACGTCCGGCAAACGCCACTTCGCGGCCCGTATCGGGCGGGAATTGCCCGGCCTTGTTGGCGCTCAGGTCGAATTTGGCGTGAGGGTACTGCGACATTGGCGGCCCCGATATGTGTATAATTTGGAGCCTGGTTTCGCATAGTTTGACGGTTGGGGCCTTGCGCAACAAGGGCAACAAGGGCAGCAAGGCATGAGCGAGTGGCCCACACCGCGCCGGGCCCGGCCGCTTGCCCGGTCCGCTCGGAGAACGCCCGAATAACTATATCACCCGGACAGAATCGCCGGAGCATGCGGCGGGGGCTGGCTGTTGGCCAATAGACTTACTGTTTGAGACGGTTACCGATTATGAAGTTGACCCACGTTGTATTGGCCGCCGCGGCATTGCTGACGGCTGCCACCGCCACAGGCAACCCGCTGGTCGACGGCTCGGCCGAAGCAGGACAGGCGAAATCTGTAACCTGTGCAGCCTGTCACGGCCCCGACGGTAACAGCGCCAACCCGCAATGGCCGAGCATCGCGGGCCAGAATGCGCCTTATATTGTCAAGCAGTTGCAGGCTTACAAGGACGGCAGTCGCGCCAACGTGCTGATGACCGCACAGGCCGTTGCATTATCCGACCAGGACATGCGCGATTTGGGCGCATTTTATGCCGCTCAGGTCATTACACCGAAGACCGTCGCCGACGCCGGCACGATCGACAAGGGCGAAGCACTTTATCGCGGTGGCGATGTCGAATCAGGCGTGGCCGCTTGCGCCGCCTGCCACGGTCCGGCGGGTCGCGGCAATCCGGCGGCCGCCTATCCACTGCTCAAGGGCCAGCACGCAACTTATACCGCTGCACAGCTTCGAGCGTACGCGGACGGACAACGCCGGTCGGACGGAACGACGCGAGTGATGCGACAAATTGCTGCACGCATGGAAAGCGCCGATATCGACGCGTTGGCATCGTATATACAGGGACTCAAATAGCGTCGGACCAGCTGGCAGTCATCGAGCACGTGCTTTAAACCACTGAACTGACACACGTCCAGGTTTGCACTGAAATTTGAATTGATTTACCGGGAAGCCTGCATGAACTACCTGACACCTATCTGCATTATTCTTGCGCTGGCCCTGGCCGGTTGCGAGTCCGGCCAGGACACGGAAGCTCCTCCTCCCGCAACCATCGAGGAGCGAGCCGCCAGTGAAACCCAGTCCGCGGTACAGGAGGAGCCGCTAGCTGTAGCTCCGGTTGCAGAACCGGAGGTCACCGACGAACTCGAGGTTGTCGAAGAGTCGGCGGCCGTGCCATCCGAGGCGCCGTCGGAAGATCAGCCGATCATGCTGGCTCAAGCCGAGCAGCCGGAATCTGAAGGTGACGGGAAATTTACGGAAGGGCGCCACTTTCAGCGACTGGTGCCGACACAGCCGACCGTCGGCGGTGCTGACAAGATCGAAGTTGCAGAATTTTTCTGGTACGGCTGCGCCCATTGCCTGGACTTCGAGCCGCATATCAATCGCTGGGCCAAGGATATGCCGGCCGATGTCCGCTTCGTGCGCATCCCTGCGATGTGGAACCCCCTGGTGAAACTGCACGGACAACTCTATTACACCGAAGAAGTGCTGGCCAAGAACGGCAAGATCGAGGATCCGGAGGCATTCCGGGCCGCGGTATTCAATGAGTATCACCGTCGCGGAAATCGCCTGACATCCGAATCTTCCATTCAGTCCCTGTTCGAGCGTTTTGGTGTGAGCGCCGAGGATTTCCAACGGACCTGGAAGTCGTTCGAGGTCGACCAGAAGATGCGAGTCGCCGAGGACCTGGCTCGCCGCTACAGCATCAGTGGTGTCCCAGCCATCGTCGTCGCCGGAAAATACCGCACGGGCGCCGGTGAAACGGGCGGCTATCCCGCGCTGCTGGAATTGATCGACGAGCTGGTGGCTCGCGAATCAGCGCGCTGACACGCAGACACGCGCGGCGATTCGACCTATTTCTTGGCCGGCAGGGGCCGGCGTTGCAGGCAACGGTATGAAGCGCATTTTCGTCGCAGCAGCCGGCATGGCGCTGGCCATTGGCAGCGTCGTGTGGGCATCTCCCGCCGACGATGCGTTCGAGGAACTGGCAGCCGATTACATCGACCGGTTGCCCGAGTTTTCCCCGGTCGCCGCCAGTTCGATCGGTGACCATCGGGCCGACGGTCAACTCGACCAGGTCAATGCCGCCTCTGGCACCCGAACAGTTGCCGAGTACCGCAAGTACCGCGCTGACCTCGACGACATCGACTGGCAGGAATTGTCCAGAGCCAACAAGGTTGATGCTGAGTTGCTACGGGCGGACCTTGATTCGAGGATCTGGTCCTACCAAACACTTCAGGAGTGGGCCTGGAATCCGCTGCTGTATGTGAATCTTTGCGGTTCGTCGCTCTATTCGCTGGTCGCAAGGGATTTCGCACCGCTCGAAGAGCGTATTGCGAACGCTGCTGCGCGGCTCGAGCAGTTTCCGCGCTTGCTACGCCAGGCGCGTGGTGTCCTGGTACCCGAGCGCGTGCCGAAGGTCCACGCCGAGACTGCAGTGCAACAGAATCGCGGTATACATTCGATCATCGATTCGATGATCATGCCGCATCGCGAAGCACTGTCACCGGAATTGGTTGGAAGACTCGATACGGCTATTGCTACCGCAAAGGAAGCCATCGACGAACACCAGCAATGGCTCGAACAGGAGTTGTTGCCGAAAGCAGCGGGCGATTTCCGCGTCGGGCCGCTGTTGTTCGATCAGAAACTGCGTCATACACTCAATTCGCCGCTCGGCCGTCGGGAAATCCGCATGCGCGCCGAGACAGCTTATGTCACCGTGCGCAATCAGATGTTTGTGCTGGCAAAAGAGATCTACGCCAACAAGCACCCGTACGCGAGCTTTCCGGATGACCCGAGTGAAGACTACAAGCAGGTGGTCATTCGTGCTGCACTGGAGGAAGCCTACCGGCACCTTCCGGAGCCCGATGCAATCGTCGATATCGCCACGGCGAATGTGCAACAGGCAACTGAATTCGTGCGAGAGCACGACCTGGTGACCATACCGGAGGACCCGCTCGAGATCATCATCATGCCGGAATACCAGCGCGGCGTGTCCGTTGCCTATCTCGACCCGCCCGGTCCGCTCGATGCCGGGCAAAAGTCATTCTACGCTGTCGCACCACTGCCGGAGAACTGGACCGCACAGCAGGTCGAATCGTTTCTTCGCGAATACAACCTGTATGCCATACAGAGCCTTACCCTGCATGAGGCAGTGCCGGGACATTACCTGCAACTCGCGCTCAGCAACCGCTACCCGTCGACGTTGCGTGCCGTGCTGTGGTCCGGACCTTTCGTCGAGGGCTGGGCGGTGTACGCTGAGCGCGCCGTGGTCGACGCCGGTTACCTGGATAACGATCCGCTGATGCGCCTCACCAGTCTCAAGTTTTATCTGCGCGTGGTGACCAATGCCATTGTCGATCAGGCCATCCATGTCGACGGCATGTCGCGCGAAGCCGCAATGAAGCTTATGATCGAAGGAGGCTTCCAGGAGGAGCGCGAAGCGGCCGGAAAATGGGTCCGGGCGCAGTTGACGTCGACGCAGTTGTCAACCTACTTCGTAGGCTACCAGGAGCACGCGGATATGCGCCGTGCAACCGAACTAGCCTGGGGCGATGACTTCACACAACGGCGCTATCACGACCAGGCTCTTTCCTACGGTTCACCGCCGGTCCGTTACGTGCGTGCCTTGATCCTCGACGAAGATATTCCGCACACCACAGAGTAACGCGCCCGAGTCAGGCTTCCAGGGCAACGCTGTACAAGTGCGCAGATTCGCTAGCCCGATGGGACTACCTTGCGCCGATCCCACCAGGCCTTGAGACCATAAAGACTGATCAGCAGCCAGGCTATCTCCAGCACAAAAGCTGAAAAATTAAACTCCTGTGTCAGCGATACGATGACCAACATGGCACCGGCGCCGTTCAATGCCGAGTAAAGCCAACCGGTCGCCTGCAAA
The DNA here is from genome assembly GCA_041746375.1 of Woeseiaceae bacterium. Lineage (GTDB taxonomy): Bacteria > Pseudomonadota > Gammaproteobacteria > Steroidobacterales > Woeseiaceae > IDS-8. The sequence continues at coordinate 62,180 of JBGTHC010000019.1, read as the reverse complement.
CGCTGCATCTGCAACAGTAAATAAACGGCGAGAATTAAAAGTACGCCGGTGAATCCGAGCAGGTCATGCCATTCGATGGCCATTCTGTTTCTCCGTATCGCAACCACCCGGCGATTGACAGTCGCTGGTTCAATTGGCAAAGGTAGTAAATCTTCAGGGCCTGTGCCAGCATTCTGACGCATCATATCGGGAGGTGGTATTGAATGTTTGCATCGCCGATCCAACGCAAATTGTGGTTTGCAGCAGGGGCTGTGTTCTTTATCGGTGTAGCGCATGCCGCTGCTCCTTACCAACGCCCTGCCGGCGTAGCCGACGCTGAGGAGCCATTGATCGTTGCGGGGTATCGTGCGCTGTTCACGTGTTCGGCCTACTTTGTTGCTGGTCGCCCGCTAGCGGATATATTGCAGGTTGAGCTTATCGATACGGCTCCCTTCGGGTTTCCTGATCCGGTGATCGACGAAAAACGGCAACTCGTTACGGCCGAAGATCAAGGCGGCAATCGCCAGCTTGCTGCGTTTCGCGACTCGATGGGCTGCACGTTGCTGCCACCGCATTGGGACGCTGCCGATATAGCTCGTCTGCCTTACGTCGCGGTTGCCGGTCAGCCTTCGAGGGCGGGCGAACCGTTTCCTTTCGGGGATCGTGTCGATTTGGACGCGGGCGGCACGCGCAGCGATTTCCACGGGCTAAAGCCGTTGCTGCAGCGTGCATTCGACGGACGAAGTTACGGCGAGGGCGTCATCACTGCCGGCGTAATTGTTGTGCATGGCGGTACCATCGTTGCTGAGCGCTACCGGTCGGGCTTTGGTGTTCACTCGGGATACCGCACCTGGTCAACCGCCAAGAGTATCTCCGCAGCGCTGCTGGGAATTGCGTCGCACCATGGTTTGCTTGACCTGAACGACCCGGCAGCGGTTCCGGAATGGCAGTACCCCGGGGATCCGCGACAGCACATCACCTACAAACATTTGTTGTGGATGTCGAGCGGGCTCGCGAGCGGTGGCAACAACACCTATGCCGTCTATTTTGGCGGTCAGGATGCAATTAGCGCGATCACGACCACGGGGCTGGAAGTCGAACCGGGCACGCGCTGGAAGTATGCGAACAACGACACGCTCATCTTCTTGCGAGCACTACGTAATGTGCTCGACGACGACCTGCGCTACCTGCGATTCCCCTACGACGAATTACTGCATCGAATCGGCATGTATCACACACGCATGGAGATCGACCACCAGGGCAATTTCATAGGCTCCAGTCAGGTCTACACGACTGCCCGCGACCTGGCGCGATTTGGCATTCTGCTGGCCAATGACGGTGTCTGGGACGGTGAGCGCCTGCTGCCAGAGGGCTGGGTCGAGTTTTCCAGTACCCCGGCGCCAGCACGGCCGGAGGTGGACGGCGAACAGGGCTACGGGGCACAGTTCTGGCTGATGGACGGGCTGCCGGGCGTGCCCGAGGGCACCTTTACGACCGCCGGCAACAAGGGTCAGTTCGTAACCGCCGTACCAAAGCACGACCTTGTTATCGTACGCACCGGCGTCGACCCTCTCGGAAAGCGCTGGGCGCATGACGAGTTTGTTGCAGAGATAGTCGACACCTTAAACGGTGAACGCGACGAGCACTGATTGCCTACCTGATCAGTCCACAACGAAGAGCAGTTGATGAGACTTACGACGCTGGCATACAACGCGGATGGTGACTGGACGCACAAAAACTGTCAGGTCGTTAACTGGCGACGATTCCGGCGCTCGACAAGCCTGAACCAGTTCTCCAGCGAAAAGCGGTGCGCGTAGATGAGTGACAGCGTGCCGTCCAGATGTAACTCGCGTAATGTGCCAGCATCGAGTTCCTTTACCTTGTCAAAATCGACCGCTACATAGGCCCCTATGGATTGTTCGTCGCCGCCGTCGTCCGGTTTGTAGTTCGCCTGTTGGCCGGAGAGGAGGTTCAGCCCGAGTAGTTTGTCGCAAAGTGCCTGCGTGGCCGGGCGATGTGAGGTGTACTGTGCGCAGAAATCCACTCGTGCCTGTATGGGTGGCGCCAGCTCCTTGCCATTGAAGAACGGCTGCTCCGGGTTCTCCGAGATTACTTCAGCGTCGCGATCGATAACCACGGCAAACTGATTATTCGGCCGCGCCGCGAGCGCGAATGGATGACAGCGAATATATGCTGGTAAATAAGCTGTTGGGTCCCACTTACCCTCGGCATCGACGAACAGGTTGACCTCATCGAGAATCGAGACGACAGCCAGCAGTGTCGGCTGCTTCATGTCGGAAAAGATAATCGGGTAGTTCTTTTGTGCTGACGCAATCTCGGCCGCGGCTAACGGTATTGCGCGGATTGACTTAACGAAATCGAAAGGACGCGGCGCGGATTTCAACCCGAGATGACCGTGGTCCTCCACCGTCAGCAGTTCCGGGTGGGAATAGAGAAACATATTGCCTTCGAAATTTTCCTTGCCGGACGTTATTCCTGATTGGTTCATGTTTTTTCCATCACAAGAAATTGTTAGCAGCGATAACACAACTCAGATGCTGAACGCAAGCGTGCCGAAAGCAAGTGGTCCGACTCCCGGCTCGCCACTAAAGTTTACACAGCATTGGTTGAATCGCGACGCCGGCTGGAAGCCTGCATCATCGTGCTACAGCTCAGCGACGCTCGAGCTTCCAGGCGATACCGAGCATGAGAGGAATGGTAATGAGCGCGGCAAGTGCGGCGGTTACCCCTGGATTTGCGTAAGTCAGTCCGGAGTCGGGAAACAGCCTGGCACCGCTGGTGAACAGGACGAAATGCAGTGCGACGGCAACGGCCGACCCCGGCCAAACAAGGGCCAGCGGGACTTTCTGAAACAGCACGCCGAGCAACAACGGTGGCGCAGCGGCAACGGCAAGTCCGTAGACACCAACCTGACCGAAAACACCCAGAAGGCGAGGCGGATTCAAGTTGATTACAAAGGCGGCGATCGCGATCAGGACCAGTATGACGTGGCTTGCCTGCAGTGCAGTCCGCATGCGTTTCTGCGACGCTTCGCCGCCCGCTTCATCAGCGGAGAAAAGGTTCAGGACCAGGTCATTGGCTGTGATGGTGGAAATAGATACCAGCAGGCCATCGAGTGTCGACATTGCAGCCGCTAGCAAGACAACGCTTATGATAGTGAAAACCCACTCGGGAAACAGAGTTCTCAGGAACACTGTCATTACCAGATCCTGACGAAAAGCACCGGTACCCGGATCGATGAGCGCTTCCGGCGGCACCACGAGATGCGCGAAGAATCCTGCAGTCCCCAACAAAAAGAAAAGTGTGAAAACGACTGTAAAGATCAACAGGTAATTGCGGACGTCCCTGTCAGAACTGACGTATAGCGCCTTGGTCAGTATGTGCGGCTGACAGACGAGCACTGCGCCGACGAAAAAGCCGGCAATGTAGATCGAGAAAACGTCGTTGAACAGGTTGCCTTCCGTGTTAACCGCCTTCACAAGATCGGGATCGATGGTGCGCAACCTCTCTATAATGGATCCCGGCTCATTCACGGCAAGCATCACACAGGCAGTCAGGATCAGGATGGTCACACCGATCATCATCGTGCCTTGCAGGAGATTGGTCAGCACATGTGCGTAGGTTCCGCCAACAAACACGTAGCCGGTCACGAATGTCAACGCGATCGCCAGTGCCATGACGTTTGATATCCCGAGCAGCGATTGCATGACGATTGAAATTCCGCCGACCAGCATCACGACGAAAGCAAATGACAGCAGATTCAGGACCGAGAAATACAATGCGAAGGGACGTGACCGGTAGCGTTTGCCGATCCAGTCCGGCATGGTCAGGGCCCGCGCCTCCGCACCGATTCGGCGAAACTGGAAAGACAGCACGAATAGCATGGTGACGAAGCCAATCCCGGAGCCGATGACCATGTGAAACCAGGCGGAAAAGCCGTCGACATAGACGAAGCCGGGATTGATGATGAAGGTTGCAGCCGAGGCTGTGCTGGCGGCGAGCGTGATGCCGACAACAAGCGGTCCCATGTTGCGGTTACCGAGCGCAAAGCTTGCGAAATCGCCGGTGCGTCGGTAACCGAGCCAGCCCAGCCATGATGTGCCTGCCAGGTAAAGCACAAACAGCGACCATGCCATCATCAGGGTTCAGTACCCATCAGCCGCTCGATCATTGCGCGCACGGCTGTTACCTGCAGGCCATTTTTGGTCGCGTAGTCTTCATCGGTATAGCCCCACCAATCCCAGCAACCGAGCGGATTGAGAGGCGCGACCTTGCTGCTCTTTACCTGTGGATAAAGCACGACTATACGATTGGCTTCCGCCCATTCGTTGAATCCCGCGCCGCGTGCGAATGCATCGCCGACAAACTCGGCAGATTGCTGGCAGCCGTGAAACGCAACGTGCAGGCCACATTCTGCACCCGACTGACATTCTTCGGGCGCATACAAAAACGCATGTTCCCACAACTGTGCGTCGGCATACGGTGCCTGGTCGACCGTTAGCAGCTCGCCGCTCGACGTTGTCCGCGCATTCATCGTGCCGTAAAGATGCTGCAACAGTTTCCCGGCGGCATCGTAGCCGCATGCGTTGAGAAACGGTGTGGCAAGTTCATCGCACGGTACGCCGGTCGAAAGTGTGGGCATACCATGCACGACCTTGACCGTATCGACGAAGGCTATCTGTTCTGCATCAATATATCGGCCGTACAGCCCAGCCGACGACTGCGAAACCGACCGGTTGACCACATGATCTGCGCTGCCGTGAAAAATCCACACGCGGTCATCCTGCATTTCCTGCGGATCGTCTATCAGTCCGCTGCTTGCGTAGTTTTCGATGCGACCTGCAAGCGTTGCCTGGTCGATGCCGTCGCCTTTGATACAGGGCCCGAGCGCCGTTAGCATTGAGCCACCTGCGCAGGCATATGGCCCGCCGGCAAGCATTGCTGCGCCACTGATCAGCGATGCATGGGCGACGTGCAACTGCCCGGCCATGTATGCGCCTGACGAGACGCCGGACACAGTGATGCGGTTGCGATCGATCTTGTAACTCAGTTGCGGTTCGGAGTCGGCTGGTGTACGGCTGCCGCATGCTGCCAGCAACAGGATCGCGGTAAGTGTGGAAATCTTGCTGTACATGGGCTACAGACCTCCGATAAACCTGTCAATTGCTTCGATGCACTCGGGCTCATTGAGCAGGGGAACATGCCCGCGATTGCTGACTGTAACCGCCACAAGGTCGGGATTGCGTTTCTGCATTCTCTGCAATGTATTCGCAGAAAGAATGTCGGACAACTCGCCGCGCAGCGCCAACACAGGAATGCCGCGCAGTGCGTCAAACGCGCCCCAGAGATCGCCACCTTGCGCACCGGCTTCGCGTATGGCGCGACCAATGTTCGGATCAATATCGAGGTGCGGCAGGCCGTTCTTGTCCTCTCGGTAAGCGCGCCACGCCATTTTTCGCCATTCGTCATCAGTCAGGCCTGGCAGCCAGGTGCCGTAGATTTCCCGCGTTTGCCCGATAGCCTCGTCCCATGAGCCGACAGGTGGTAGAAGCCCGGTGTATTTACTAATGCGCGCCAGCCCTTCCGTTGCGACCTCGGGTCCGACGTCATTCATGATCACTCCGCGAATTCGTGTCGGCTTCTGCATTGCCATGACCATCGCAATGATCCCTCCCAGCGATGTGCCAATAACAATCACGCTGCCGATGTCGAGCGAATCAAGCAGCGTCCAGATATCCCCGGTATAGATCGCCGGATTGTAATTGCGCCATTCAGGATCGTGCGCGGAATGACCCCTGCCGCGCAGATCCGGAGTCAATACGCGACGCGTCGCCGCGAGATGCATGGCGAGGTCGTCGAAGTCGCGGCTATTGCGAGTCAGGCCGGGCAGACAAAGCACTGCAGCTCCCGGTTGTTCGGGCGCGTAGTCTCGATAGAACAGCCGTAAGCCGTCAGTACTTTCGAAGTATTGGCCGTTGTCATCGCGCATCATTTTATCTCGCGGTAAAAGTCGCTGTTCATAACTCGAACGCGGAGAACTGCCGACGCAGCTCGCGTTTCAGAATCTTGCCATTGGGGTTTCGCGGCAATGCAGCCACTACCAGCGTCGCAGAAATGCGTTGCTGCTTTCCAACATGCGTATTGACCCATGCCGTGAACTCTTCGCTGTCGATCTTTGCACCTTCGCGGACCACAACAATCGCAATCGGCGTCTCTCCCCATTTACGGCTCGCGACTCCGATTACTGCCATCTCAGCGATGGCTTCGTGCGTCGCAATAACCGCTTCAATGTCAGCCGGGTAGATATTCTGCCCGCCGGAGATGATGAGATCCTTTTTGCGGTCGACCAGGTAGAGAAAGCCGTCATGGTCAAGACGACCGATGTCGCCGGTTCGTAACCAGCGGTCGCCGTTCGGCCCGAGCCAGGTCGCGGCTTCGGTGGCAGCGTCGTTGTTATTATAGCCAGTCATCATCAGGCGACTGATGCCGACTATTTCGCCGGGTTGCTCAGGGCCCAGTTCCTTGTCGTCGTCATCGATGATGCGCAGGTCCTGGCCCGGACTCGGCCGACCCACGGACTCAATCTTGCCGACCATGTCTTCGGGCGACAGGATTGTTACCAGCCCCTCGGTCAGCCCGTAAAGCTCGATGAACCGCCCCGGAATCCGTTCCATAATCTCAGCTTTCATTGCCGGGCTCAGTGGCGATCCGCAGCACATGTAAGCTTCCAGTGACGAGAGGTCGTGGTCGGGAAATCCTTCGTACTCCAGGAGCCGCTGGTATTGCACCGGTACCATGGCAAAATGCGTGATGCGATGTCGCGCAATGGATTGCAGGCAATCTTCCTGGGTGAATCGCGAGCGAATGACGAGGGTTCCGCCGGCCAGTATGGTGGCAAGCATCGCTACCCAGGTGATATTCGAATACATGCCGAGTGTAACGAGTGTCCGTGCGCCTGAGTGATAACGCAGGGATATGGCCATGTCGTTGGCCCATCTCGCGCGGCAGCCATGACTGTGCACGATGCCTTTCGGCAACCCCGTCGTACCCGAGCTGTAAATGATGTTGCAGCTGTCGTCCTCGTGGACCTTGACCGACGTTGCATCGGCGGGCGACGCGTCGCGCATCGCCGAAAAGCCCTGCCAATGCGCGATTCGTTCCGCGGGGGCGCTAATTGCGTAATACCGATCCGCGATGTTGTCCGGCAAGCGCTCGTGTAACGCATCGATGCGTATCACGTGCTCACCTGACGCGACTATGGCCCTGGCGCCACTGTCGACGATCATATTCAGCACAGCGTCATCGGTGACGGCTGTGTTCAGTGGAACGACTGTCAGTCCGGCTCGAATAGCGCCGAAGATCGCCTCGGCCATTTCGAGGCTATTTTCCGCGAGGATGATGACCCGATCACCGCGTGCGAGACCTGATTGCTGCAAACCGTTCGCAACCATTGCAGTTGCTTTGGAAAAGGATGACCAGTTGACTGTACGGCCATCAACGATGACCGCCGGCTTGTCCGGTAGCCAGCGACCGTTAAGCGCGATAATCTCGGGCAGCAACGCGCGATCGGGTGAGAACCATGCCATGCAATACCTCCGGCAACAGGTGCCGGCCCCCTCGAGAGCAATCCATGGGAATTGAACGATCGTTGAATATTAGTTGAGCGTTCGTTGAAATACAACTGTATGATTTGGCAAGCGCCTTGAAAAGTGCCTGCGGCACGGCTGCGTGTCACAGGGTCGGTGCGCTAAAACGGGGCAAAAAAAACTTATGAAGAGCAAGTCTCACCCGACCCGCAAGCGGATACTCGATGCTGCTGAGGAATTATTCGCGCGGGATGGGTTTGCCGCGGTTACTGTGCGCCAGATCATGCGGAAAGCCGATGCCGATGTATCGCTTGCGTACTATCATTTCAAATCCAAGCGCGACCTGTTTGATTCGGTCATGTTGCGCCGGGTCAGTCATCTCAATGCCATTCGCCTCGAAGCTCTCGAGAAGGTTGAGAAACGACATCCTGACGACCTGCCTACCGTTGAAGAGATCATCAACGCGTTCACTCATCCGATCCTGGATCTCATGTCGAAGAAGCATGAAGAATGGCACCACTATTTCGCCCTGATTGCCCAGATAAACAGTTCGTCCGAATGGGGAGGCGAACTGATGACTCGCTATTTCGATCCGCTCGTCGCGCGTTTTATCGAGGCACTGAAACGCGCGCTTCCCGAATGTGACGAAGCAGATCTTTACTGGAGTTACCACTTTTTGTCCGGCGCTCTAACGATGACGATGGCTGAGACCGGCCGCATCGACAATCTGTCCGCCGGCGCATGCAAATCAACGGACATGGCGGCGATCAGCGCCCGCATGCCGCAGTTCATCGCCGCCGGCTTCAGGGCGATCTGCGGCAAGGACCGGACCGCTGCTGCAAGGTTTCCCAAAGCACGGCCTCGGCCGGTTACGTCAGACCGAAAGCGGCCAAAAGCCTCGGCGGTAACTGCTAAATCAAAATAAATTCAGAGGCATACCGAAGATTGGCCTGGTGCTTGTTATTCAACGAACGTTGAACTAATATTCCTTCAGCGTTCGTTGAAATTCAAGGGTGGCCACAGTGTGCCGCCCGACAGGGGGAACAACATGCAAGTACCTTTCCGTTTTGCGGGCCAACTGGCCAGCTGCGCCGTTTCTGCCTCACTCGCTCTCACCTTGGGCACGGCCAGTGCCTCGGCACAAACGGTTGACGCCGGAGCCGTCGAGGAGATTACCGTAACCGCAAGACGGCGCGAGGAGTCGTTGCAGCATGTCCCCATCGCGATCAGCGCGTATACCGGAGAAGATCTTGAATTGCGCGGCGCCATCGACATTACGGAGCTGCAGCGCGACACACCGAACATGACGCTGCAGGTGGCGCGCGGTTCCAATTCAACCCTGATTGCTTTTCTTCGAGGCGTAGGCCAGCAAGACCCCTTGTGGGGCTTTGATCCCGGCGTCGGTCTGTATGTCGACGACATCTACATTGCTCGCCCGCAAGGCGCCGTACTTGATATCTTCGACGTCGAGCGCGTTGAAATTCTGCGCGGACCACAGGGCACACTTTACGGCCGCAATACGATTGGCGGTGCCGTCAAGTACGTAACGCGTCGTATCAGTGAGGATAGCGAACTGAGGGTTCGCGGCACAGTCGGCACAGCAAACCAGATGGATCTGGTTGTCAGCGGTTCGACGCCTCTTAGCGATACCTTTGCAGTGGGCGCTGCAATCGCGACCTACAACCGGGACGGCTACGGCACAAACGTAACCACCGGCGCCGAGCATTACGACAAGGACATCCTCGCGGCAAGACTGAGCCTGGAATTCACGCCTAACGACGACCTGTTCTTCCGTCTGTCCGCGGATCGCAGCGAAGACGATTCAGCGCCGAAACACGGTTATCGAATCGTCGCTCCCTCCGGCGAAACGATTTATGACACATTCGCCGGCATCGGGGACGATAATTCGGTTACCAAGGAAGGCGTATCACTGTTGGCCGAATGGGCGTTCAGCGACACGACCACTTTCAAATCGATTACCGCCTGGCGAGAAGGTCGTACCGACACGCTGATCGATTTCGACGGCTTGCCCGACCCGCTGCTGGACGTGCCCGGATACTACGCGGATGACCAGTTCTCGCAGGAATTCCAGATTCTTTATACCGGTGATCGCTGGCAAGTAGTTGGCGGACTTTATTACCTGGATGCCACCGCGGAAGGCGCGTTTGACACCATCATTGGCCTGGTCGGTCTCAGCATATTTACCGGCGGCACAGTCGAGACGGAAAGCATTGCCGCATTCGCCGACGCCAGTTTTGACCTTACCGATCGGCTGGCTGTCTCCATCGGCGCCCGCTGGACCCAGGACGACAAGACGGCGGTCCAACTACGCCAGAACTACCTCGGCATACGTACCCCGTTTTTCGGCAATCCCGACGCCGTGGCCCTCGGAGCACCGCTTACCGATTACACGAATGACCGCAGCTTTGACGAGTTCACACCGCGTGTCAGCCTTTCCTATGAATTTCTCCCGGAGCTGACCGGTTACACATCCTATGGAAGAGGCTTCAAGTCCGGCGGATTCGACATGCGCGGCGACGCCGCGGCGTATCCCGAGACGGTTAACGGTTACGACTCCGAAACCGTTTCCAGCTACGAGGTTGGACTCAAGGGTACTCTGGCAGAGCGCTTCACTTTTGCCACCGCCTTTTTCGTCTCCGAGTACGAAGACCAGCAAATCACCTCTCAGTTTCTAATTCCGCCGACCACGGTTGTCAGTTTCGTCGATAATGCGGGCGCGAGCGATATCCAGGGATGGGAATTCGAAGGGTCGGCTCAGTTTACCGAGAGCTTCGGCGCACGTTTGAGCCTAGGCTATATCGATGCAGAGTTTGACGAGTTCGTGACTTTCAATCCGGCTACCGGAGAGCGTGAGAACCTCGCCGACCAGCGCGACTTCCAGAACACGCCCGACTGGACCGGGTCCGTGTCGTTGGACTTCCATTTTCCGCTCGCGGCCGGTGGGACAATTGTGTTCGTTCCGACCGCTTCCTATCGCGGTGACTCGCAAATGTTCGAGATTGGCGAACCGTCGCTCGACCAGACAGCCTACTGGATCTATGACACAAGCCTGGTGTGGAATTCCGAAAGCGGTCGCTACCAACTGGGCCTGCACGGCAAGAATCTGGGTGATGAGGAGTACCGCATCGGTGGCTACAACTTCAATGCACCTCTGACCGGCAATGCGCTGATTGGCTTCTACGGCCCACCACGCACATGGGCGGCAACCTTCGGAGTTAGTTTCTTCTAGATCGACGTTCACGTCCCGCAGATCGTTTATACCCCGCGGAAAGCGGGTCGGGTTTGCTGCCGTTTCTTGTCCCGAGACGCTTTGCGAGTCATTCTTCGGCTCCGGCATAGCCACTGAGGCCGTGCGGTGGCACGTGCCGTCACGCCTCCAGCACCCATGCCCGCGGGTGCCGCAGGGGCGCATAATCCTGTAGTTTAGTAGCTGTGTAATCTGCGGGAGCCAATTATGACCGACCTGTCGCAAAGCCTGCAGTCCCTGCGGGACATGCTGGGAGAAGCCTGGCGCGCGTTCCTCGAGTATCTGCCACATTTCGGGGCGGCTTTGCTATTGCTTCTTGTCGGCTGGCTGGTGGCAACGCTGGTCCGTGCGACAACAGTTCGTCTCGCCGGCGGCCTGGATACCGTGCTGGCGCGCATCAGCCGATGGTCGGCCACCAGCCGGCGCCTGACGTTGACGCCAGGAGCGCGCAAACTGCTCGGCAGCATCGTGTTCTGGGTAATCATCCTTCTTTTTGTCGCAATGGCTGCGCGAGTTGCCCGCCTCGAACTGTTCACTATCTGGCTGGATCGAATAGTCGCCTACCTGCCGACCCTCATCGCCGGCGGGCTCATTCTTCTTGCCGGGTACTTTGTCAGCACGCTCGTTCGTGATCTCGTTGTAGCCGCTCTGGACTCAGCCGGATCGACGCAAAGCGAATTTCTGGGTCGAATGGCCCAAGCCGCAGTGTTTGTCGCGGCAATGGTCATTGGCCTGGACCAGATCGGTATCAATATCACCTTCCTGACGATCCTTTTCAGCATCGTCATTGGCGGGTTGCTGTTGAGCCTTGCGCTGGCATTCGGCTTCGGAGCACAGGTACTGGTCGCTAATCTGCTCGGCGCCCGGCAATTGCAGAAATTTCTCGAACCCGGACAAATTGCAAGAGTGAGCGGGATCGAAGGCCAGGTTCTCGAATTGACCGCGACGACAGTGGTACTGGCAACAGAGGATGGACGCATGTCGATACCAGCCAAACTTTTTCAGGAGGAGGCCGTGCTGATTATGACGGCTGATGACGATGACTGATCGGCCGACACTGACCCTTGCATTTCTTTCGCATGCACCTGCTTCGGCAGCACAGGTGCTCGAGCAAATCGACCCTCAACAGGCAGCCGCATTTCTTGAAGAAATCCCGGCGCGCTTCGCTGCGCCCGCTGTCGGTTGCATGTCTGCGTGGACCGGCGCCCGCTGCCTGGAATTGCTAACGCCACATCGAGGCGCTGCGGTTTTGCAGAATCTTGCCTTCCACGACTGCGCGGGACTGATGCGGCTCATTGCCGAGCAACACCATGCAGCAATTTTGGACGCACTTCCGGTACGGCTGGCGCGACGTTTGCGCAGCGCGCTCCGGTATCCGGCCGGTAGTGTCGGCGCGTGGATCGATCCGGAAGTTCCGTCATTGCCGGACCAGGCAACGGTCGGCGACGCGGTGCGCTATCTGGGCAACATTGCCGTCGCGAGTCATGTGTTTCTGCACTCGCAAGAAAGCGGGCGCTTTGCCGGCGCCGTATCGCTCGCCGCACTGATGCGCAGCAACGCCGCGCGGATGCTGAATGAGTTGCCAGTCGTGAAAGTTCGGCCGCTGTCCAGCCGTGCAAGTTTGTCGTCCTCTGCCTTCCTGGACGAATGGGACGATTTTCTAATGCTGCCGGTTATCGGGCGCAATCATACGGTTGTTGGTGGCCTGGCGCGCGCCAGCCTGCGCAAAGGGTTGCAGGAACATCGTGCCGCCCGGGAGGCGATACCCGGCTCCATGACCGGACAACTTTTATCCGCGCTCGCGGTTGCCAGTACTGGCCTGATACACGTCGTGACGGGCGCCGAGCCGTCGTCGATCCCGGAGGAGCGAAAGAATGCCTGAGACGCCGGAAAATGCACCCGACAGTGTAATAGACGCGCTTAATCGGCGCTTCCTGCTCGACCTCCCCTGGCAGGCGGCACAGCAGATAGAGGCGATGGATACCGCGGAAGCAGCGCGTGCACTGGAGCATCAACCGGCAACCGTTCTGGTGCCGGTGATGATGCGTCTTACACCCAATGTGGCGGCAGAGCTCCTGCGTACCATGCCGGAAGCCCTGGTGTACGGTTTGGTGTCCGAGCTATTGCCCAACGATGCATTGCGCATGCTGAACCTGTTGGATCACGAGGAACGCGCGGCGATTCTGTTGAAAGTCGATCCGGCCGTTCGAGGGGAGATCGAGCGGCTGATGAAGTATCCCGACGACAGCGCCGGGCGACTGATGGACGCGCGCATCACGCACTTTCGCGGATCCTATACTGTCGATCAGACCCTCGATGTATTGCGGCAGCGACGCAACCAGGCAACGCGCAGCCTGTTTCTCGTGGATGACAACAATAAACTATCAGGCAAGGTTCGCATCCAGGATGTCGCGGTTTCTACTCCCGATGTGACATTGCAAAGTATTGCAAGCCCGGTAACTGCAACGGTCACGCCAATGACTTCAAAAGATGAAGTCGTGGAATTGCTGGAGCACTACCAGTTGGCAGACCTGCCGGTAGTCGATATCGACGGTCGATTGCTCGGTGTCATCTATCACGCCAAATTGCTGCAGGCGATTCAGGAAGACGCAACGGTCGGCATGCAGATGATGGTCGGTGCGAGTCCGGATGAGCGCGCATTGTCGCCTGTCTTGTTTGCCGTACGTAAGAGGCTGCCGTGGATGCAGGTTAACCTGCTTACTGCATTTCTTGCTGCGGCGGTTGTAGGCATTTTCGAGGACACGATCGCGCGTTTCACCGCACTCGCGGTACTGCTCCCGGTTGTCGCGGGTCAGTCCGGCAATGCGGGCGCGCAGGCACTCGCCGTAACCATGCGCGGCCTGGCTCTGCGCGAAATTACTATCCGTCACTGGCTGCGTGTGACCTTCAAGGAAGTCAACGTTGGCTTGCTTAACGGTCTCGCAGTTGCCGTCACCTGCGGTATTGGCGTTTACTTCTGGAGTGGCTCGCTTGGACTCGTGCTGGTGATTGCCGTTTCCATGGTGCTCGCGATGATCGCCGCCGGCTTTGCTGGCGCGGTCGTGCCGATCGTGTTAACCCGGCTCGGCCAGGACCCGGCGCAATCGTCATCCATCGTATTGACGACGGTAACCGACGTTGCCGGCTTTTTCTCCTTCCTCGGTATTGCTACATTACTCGCCGCCTACCTCTGAACTCTGAATAAAGCCTATGGTTTATCTGCAATTGGCAGTCAGTCTACTGTTGCTGCTGCTCGGCGGTGAGACGCTGGTTCGCGGGGCCGTCGCTTTGGCAACTCGCCTCGGTGTGTCGCCGCTCCTGATCGGACTCACACTGGTAGGCTTCGGCACATCAACGCCTGAACTCATTACCAGTATCGAGGCCGCTGTGGTCGGTTCGCCGGGCATCGCGGTGGGCAACGTCATCGGCAGCAATATTGCCAATATACTGCTGATACTCGGGATCGCGGCATTGATCTGTCCGATCGCCGTCTCGCGTAGTGCTTTTTTCCGCGACGGGTCGGTCGCGATGCTTGCGGCGATCGCCTGTGTCGTGGTTTGCCTGAGCGGATCTTTGCAACCGATGGCCGGCGCTTTCCTCGTCGCGCTGCTGGCCGGATACATTGTCTACTGTTTCGTCGCGGAGCGCGTCACAGGGACCACCGCGGATGCATCAATCGATCCCGGACTGGCGATGCCAGGCTCGAGCGGCATACGCTTGCCAGTAGCACTGGCCCTTTTCCTCGCTGGCCTGGCACTAACGATGCTCGCCGCTCACCTGCTGGTTAGCAGCGCTATCGCCATCGGCGCCGCCGCGGGCATCTCGGAGACGGTACTGGGTTTAACGGTCGTTGCTATCGGCACCTCCCTGCCGGAACTCGTCACCTCGGTACTCGCGGCATGGCGACGGCAGCCGGATATTGCGTTCGGCAATATTGTCGGCAGCAACATCTACAATATATTCGGCATTCTCGGCATTACGGCGATCGTCGAACCGATTCCGGTTCCGCCCGAGCTTCTGGATGCCGATATCTGGGTAATGCTGGGAGCAACCGCACTGCTCCTGGTCTTTGCTCTGACCGGCTGGCGGCTCAGTCGCCTCGAAGGTGGCATGTTCATGGGCGCGTACGCCGCGTACCTGACATTCACCGTTTTTAGCTAGAGCACCGGTCCGGAATCCCCCCCGGTACGCGCTGCCGCGCACGCGCAAGCAGGGCAATTATGTCAAAAACCGTTCGATTGTCGGCCCTGCAGAATTTTCCATAACACGGGAATCGCCGGCTGCAACGACCGCTGGTCAGGGGAATCGCACCATTCGTCGGAATACCTGCCAGGCAATTCGCGTTCTGCGAATCGCTTCACAGCGTCCACTTCTGTCGCTTCGCACTATGCGCTCACGTTCCAGCCCAGGTCGAAACACGACAAAGGAAACAATTGTGTCAAGCCGCGAGAAAATGAAGGGATTCACATTGTTCGAGTTGATGGTCACCGTGGCCGTCGCAGCAATCATTCTTTCTTTCGGCGTGCCGGGCTTCATGAACTTCATTCAGAACAACCGGGCAGCGACCCACACCAATGATCTCGTAACCGCCCTCAACCTCGGTCGCAGCGAGGCTGCGCGACGCGGCGCTGCTGTCACTCTCTGCAGTTCCGCAAATGGTGCAACTTGCAGTGGCAGTAACGACTGGAGTGACGGCTGGATCATCCGCAATGGAGCAGGCGTTGTACTGCGAACCTGGCCGGAGCGCAGCGGTGGTGCCGGCGTTGTAACGGGCAACGTGTCGCAGATCCAGTTCCAGGCACGCGGCTCGTTGGCTGCCGGCGCCGCTCCTGTGTTAGCGGTCCGACTGCCCGACTGCTCGGGTGACCAGGGGCGCGACGTAGCCATCAATGCGGCGGGGCGAATTTCCACGAACCGGGTGGGTTGCTGATGAATACCGTAACCAACAAAGGCCTGTTGCTGACTGCGTATCGTAAGTGCAGTGGTTTGACACTGGTCGAGATTCTGATTGCCCTGCTGGTCCTGTCGATCGGACTTCTCGGGCTTGCCGCCTTGCAGACGTCATCGCTGCGTTTCAACACCAGCTCTTATTACCGTACGCAGGCAACGGCGCTGGCGTATGACTTCGCCGACCGGATGCGCGCGAATCGCCAGGCTGCGTTGGACAACCAGTACAACATTGCATTCCAGGTTCCGCCGCCGGCATGCGGAGCGGCTAACGTCGCGGGCAGCGTACCCGAGCAGGACATCGCCATGTGGCGCAATGCGCTGGCGTGCCGCATTCCGCAAAGCACGGGCTCAATAAACCGGGCCGGCAACGAGTTTACCGTCACCGTGCGCTGGGACGACAGCCAGGGCCAAGAGGGGCCCATGCAATTTGAAGTGACAACCGCACTATGAAAACACTCCCTGAAGATCGGACATTGAGCCGCCAGAGAGGCGTCACCCTGGTAGAACTGATGGTGGCACTCCTGCTTGGCATGTTACTGACCGCCGGCATGATCCAGGTGTTCGCAAGTAACCGTGTTACTTACGAATTTAACCAGGGCTTGTCGCGTATTCAGGAAAACGCACGCTTCTCGCTCGATCACATCGCCTATACGACTCGCATGGCAGGCTATCGCGGTTGCCTGTCGGACGTCGCGTTTTTCAACAACCTCGACACACCGAGCGATTTCCGCGACAACCTCGAGAACGGTTTGCAGGGGCACAATGCAAATGGCACAGGTGTGGGCCAGACCTATGCTGCCGGAGCCGCCGATCCCCTGCCTTCAGCGAATCCTGCGAACTGGTCGCCGGCGCTGCCGGCGGAACTCAACAACCGCGTGATCCCGGGCAGTGACGTCCTGGTCGTGCGCAGCGTCGCCGGCGTTGCGCGTCCGTTGGTCACACCGTTCAGCGATTCGGCGCAATTGATCGTTGCCGGCCCGCATGATTTTGTCACTGGTGAGATTCTCGTCGCGACCGATTGCCAGAAGGCATCGATCTTCCAGCTTACCGAATCCGCAGCGGTTGGCGTCGGCTTCAGTCTCGTCCACAGTAATGCGGGAGGCTTTGCGCCTGGCAACGACGGATCGGACTGGGGCCCTGACCAGGAGTACGGACTCGGCTCCGAGGTCGCGCGGCTGCAGAACTTTGCGTTCTATGTCGGTCGGGGCGCGAGCGGCCGGCCAACGCTGTATCAGCTGCGCTTGCAGCCGCTTTCCGCAACAAGCAGTGGCTTCCCGCCCGGCGGGGAAGAACTCGTCGAGGGTGTCGATTCCATGCAAATACGCTACGGCGTAGACACGGATAACAACGACGCCATCGACAACTGGCAAACCGCCGATGCTGTGGCTGACTGGACCCAGGTTCTGAGTGCCGAGGTGACCCTCCTTGCGCGCGCCGCCGATGAATATGGCAGCGACATCGATGCGACAACCTACAACCTGGGCGGCGTGCAGTTCAATCCGGTCGACGATCGCCGGTTACGCCAGGTGTTCTCCACCACCATCGGCGTTCGCAACCGTTTGCCCTGATCCGGAGCACTGCAATGCAACACAGGTACGTTTTCCCACAATCCCAGTCCGGCGCCGCACTGATCGTCGCGCTCATTTTCCTGCTGCTGATGACCATGCTCGGCACATCGTCGATGCGCACATCAACCATGCAGGAGCGCATGGCAGGCAACATGCGCGACTGGAATCTTGGCTTCCAGGGTGCCGAGGCTTCACTGCGCGCCGCCGAAGAATTCCTGATCGATAGCCTGGTACTACCCGAGTTCGATGACACCGACGGCTATTACCAGATCAATGCACCGGGTCGTCCCGTGTGGGTCGGCGACGTGCTGTCCGATGGTAACGGCTACCTGACCTATCCGTCCGATATCGACGGCTCCGCAGAGAGACCGAAATACTACATTGAAAAACTGAGCTCGATCCGGCCGGCCGGTACGAACACTGAAACCGGCACACCGGTCGAGGAACTCTTCTACTTTCGCGTCACTGCCGTCGGCTACGGCGGTGCGCTCGGCGACGACGGTGATCCTTTGACGTCCGTGGTGCTGAGCAGCGTGTATCGCAGCCGCTAAGGAAGGTATGGCCCGATGAACATGGAATCACTGCACGTTGCCGTAAGGTCACCACTGGTCCGCCGCTTTGGCAATGGTCTGGCGGCCGCTGCTCTGTCTTTGCTGGTTTGCAGTCCGGCGATGGCCGAAGTCGCACAATCGCCGCTCTATCTTGGTGGTGGAAACGTGCCGGGCAACCTGACGCTCGTACCTTCGGTCGAATGGCCGACCGTCAACAGCGTCGCCAACCTGGGCAATTACACGGAGAACCGCAGCTACGCCGGTTATTTCGATCCGAACAAGTGCTACGAGTACTCATACAGCGGTACGGAATCATTGCGTCACTTCTATCCGGACGGGCCGGCGATCAACCATCGCTGCAACGGACAGTGGAGCGGAAACTTTCTCAACTGGGCCGCGACCCAGACCATCGATCCGTTTCGCTCCGTGTTGACCGGCGGCTATCGCGTCCTGGATACAGCTACCGAGACCTGGCTCGAAAAGGCACGCCACACCGGACAGGGCGGCACCAACATCTACCCCAATCGCCGGCTGCCGGCCAGCGGTAACTCCTCCTTGCTGGTTAGCGGTGCAACGCCGTTCAATGCCGACTGGATTCGCATGCGTATCGAGGGCCTTGGCAACGAAATGCGTTTCCGCCTGGCAGATGACAACATCAATGACGATGTCGAAAACTACGACCCGTCTCAATCTGTCGAGGACGATGAGTCCTACGACGTGACCATCCGCGTGAAAGTGTGCGTACCAGGAATGCTGGAAGCAAATTGCCGGGCTTATCCGAACGGCAACTACAAGCCGGAAGGGCTCATTCATCAATATGCGGACGAGTTGCGTATTGGCGTTTTCGGCTATCTGAACGATTCCAACGTGCTGCGCGACGGCGGTGTCTTACGTGCACGCCAGAAATTTGTGGGACCAACCATGATTGTGCCGGGTGACGGCGAAACGGCAAACCCGAATATGGAATGGGATCCGAATACCGGCGTTCTTTATCAGAACCCGGACTCCGCGGACGCATCGGCCACGGCAGGCGCGTTTGGCATCACCATCAGCAACAGCGGTGCGATAAACTACCTGAACAAGTTCGGACAACTGACCGGTAATAATCACAAGAGCATCGATCCGGTCAGCGAACTCTATTACACCGCGTTGCGTTACCTGAAAAACCAGGGGAACGTACCCGAGTACAGCGCTATTCCCGGCAACACCGGTGTCAATGCCGCGAACGCCGCCGACCGCTTTCCGGTAATCGGCAACTGGGAAGACCCGATTCAGTATGCTTGCCAGAAGAACGTGATCCTCGGCATCGGTGACGTCTACACCCACCGGGACAAGAACCTGCCGGGTAGTAGCAATAATTCCGAAGAACCGTCCAAGCCGTTGGCCGTTTCCAACGACAACACGGTCAACGTGGTTACTGAAACGAACAAGGTTGCTGCGATGGAAGGCATCGGCATAAACACGCCGTTCAGCGGCCGCAATAACTCGGCCTTCATGGCCGGGCTGGCGTGGGACGCCCATACGCGCGACGTCAGGTCCGATCTGCCAGGTACACAGACGGTATCGACACATTGGGTGGACGTGCTTGAAGCCCAATCCCTGGAACCGCCGGTGCGAAATCAATACTACCTGGCAACCAAGTACGGCGGCTTCCGCGCGCCAGACGATTTCGATCCGGCCACGTATACCGGTGCATTGCCGATTGACTGGTGGCATAGTAACGGCGAAACACTCGTATCTTTCGGCCCGCAGGCGAATCCGACCGGCGTGAGCTTTCCCCGTCCGGACAACTACTACGTAGCCGGCGAAGCGGACCAGATGGTCGAAAGTCTGACCAAGGCATTTGCACGCATTTCCGCCGAGCTACGCAGCTCTGCGTCTTCGGTTGCCGCGAACTCCACGCGGCTGGGATCGGACACTGCGGTATTCCAGGCATCGTTCGACAGCACCAACTGGAGCGGCGAACTGCAGGCGTTTCGCATCAACGAAGACGGCACGATCAATGTGAATCCTTCCTGGAGTGCGGCCGAGAAACTGGACGCCCGGACCGAAGCGGCCATCGTCACACGCAAGATATTCACCGTCACGCCGCCGACGGCTGCCGGTGGTGGCTCATTGCTGTCGACAACCGGCATCGACTTCCGCTGGCTTGCGCTGGCGGGAGAACAGAGAGATGCGCTGCGTCAGGATTCGGGCGGCGGTCCTCTCATCACCACCCTCGTCGGCCAGCAAAGACTTGATTACCTGCGAGGATCGCGCCTGCTCGAACAGCCCGATGGTCTCCTGCGCAAGCGCGACAGCCGGCTTGGTGACGTGGTCAATTCCGATCCGCAGTTCGTGCACAGGCAGGACTTCGGTTATGTATTGCTGGACCAGTCTGCCGCTTTCTACGGCAGTGGCGTCGGCGAAGATTACAAAACCTTTCGCGAGTCCGCCGCTTACCAGGCCCGTCCTCCGATGGTCGTCGTCGGCGCCAATGACGGCATGTTGCACGGCTTTAATGCCAGCATCGATGGCACCGGGGGCGAAGAATTGTTCGCCTTCGTACCGAACGCCGCGTTCGAGCAACTTTATAAGCTGACACTGCCGGAGTATTCGCATCGTTTCTTTGTGGATGCCAGCCCACGTGTTGCAGACGTATGGTTCAATGGCGGCTGGGGCACGATTGCAGTTGGCAGCACAGGCGCCGGCGGCAAGAGCGTGTTTGCGCTGGACGTAACGAACCCAACCGGCATGAGCAGTGCAAACGTGCTGTGGGAGTTCACGCATCCATCGCTCGGCTACACCATCGGCCAGCCGGCCGTTGCACCGTTGCCGAACGGCGAATTCGGTGTGATCGTTACCAGCGGTTACGAAACCGGTGAGGACGACGGAACCATCTGGATACTCGACCCGGCTGACGGCAGCATCATTCACACGTTGACGGTTACCGACAGTGGTGACCTGGGACCTCCGCTGGTCGTCGATCTGAACAGTGACCGCGTTGCCGATCGCATCTATGTCGGCGACTCGGACGGTAATCTGTGGCGCTTCGACCTTGCCGGCAGCAACACCGCCAATTGGCAACCGCCAGCAGGTCTGCGCTCCGGCGCCACGCCACTGCCGCTTTTTGTCGCGCGTGATGACTTTGGTGATCCGCAGGCAATCACCGCGCCCTTGTCGTCTGCTTTCAACGAGAACGGCCTGCACACAATCTTTTTCGGGACCGGCAGTTTTTATCGCGTCGACGACAATGTCGTAACTGCGGACCCGCCAGTGGACACTTTCTACGGCATTATCGATCGTGGCGAGGAGATCACAGGTCGCGGCGAACTGCTCGAGCAGTCCATCCTGATCGAAACGGCGGTGAATGGCACGCGAGTGCGTGGCGTTACTGCTGAAGAGATGGAGACCGGGGATGCCGGCTGGTACCTCGACCTGGTATGGGAAGGCACTTTCGGTGGGCCGGGGCCCGCAGGCGAGCGCGTTGTATCGCGGGCGGCTATACGCGGCGATCGTGTGATTTTCGCCACCCTGATCCCCAATCCCGATCCGTGTTCGTTCGGTGGCGATAGCTGGGTCATGGAGCTCAACACCTTCACCGGAGGTCGACTTGACTACGCCGTTTTCGATTTGAACGCAGACAACGCGTTCGACGAGGACGACTGGATTACTGTAACCGACGAGAACGGAGACGAGGTCAGGATTCCACCGTCCGCGATTGCACCGGGTATCAATATCGTCAAGACACCGGCGATCATCTCGGGCTTCGGCGAGAACCAGGACGAGGTAAAAGTCATGAGCGGCTCGTCTGGCCAGCTTATTCGAATCACGGAACGCGGCGCAGTCGGCATCGGACGACAGTCGTGGCGGCAACTGAGGTAGACGATATGCACAGCGCCTTTCAAAGAGTAAGTCGGCACGGTGCTCGACTGCGTGGCATCACGCTGATTGAGCTGCTGATTGTGGTTGTCGTCATCGGCATACTTGCCGCCATTGCCTATCCGTCGTACCAGCAGCAGGTGCGCAAGACCAAGCGTGCTGATGGCAAGGCAGCGTTGCTGGACACGGCGCAACAGCTCGAACGCTGCTACACAAGGTTCTCGCGGTACGATGACGGCAACTGCGGCGTGGCACTGCCGGCGAATTCGCCGGAGGGCTTTTACGTGATCTCCGCGAATGCGCTCGCAGCTGCGTCGTATTCGCTCGACGCAACGCCGCAGGGTGACCAGGCGAACGACGCTGCCTGCGGCACGTTGCGCCTGACCAGCACCGGGTTGCAGGGATCGCTAGGCGCAGACGCAGACGCCAACGACTGCTGGTAGATCGGAGCGCGTTATCGCCCGTTACATGGGCTCAGGGTTACGAACGCTTTATCGCCGTTAATACGGGCTCCTACAGAGCGCCGTTCCAGCGCGCCCTGAAAGTGAATGCGAGGCGCTGTTGGAGCGCGCCCTGCGCACGAACCGGAAAGGTCTGAACGTTGCCGCATTCGCGCGCAGGGCGCGCTCCAACGGGCGATACGCGATAGCAGTTCGAAGAGCCCTTAAACTGCCAAACCGTGCCTTGATAGGAGCCCGTACCACGGGCGATGTGCGATAACCCCGAGACACACGGAGATACGCAACTCACGCTAGCAACGAAAGACTAGCACCGCACTTGCGTTCGTCTCGCCGGTACTTCTCCCAACCACTCGATCACTTCGTCCCATATTCGCTCAGAGCCCGCCCTGAAAAAGCCCATATGTTGTAGGCGGGAAAGGTCATAGTCCGTCGGTGCAATGTGTCGCCGCGTTACATTCGGGTAAGCACGCATCATGTCGTCCACCGCTCGCCGCGTACCCCAGTCGTCATCCTCGATGCTGTAAGCCAGGACCGGCGCGTTGAACGCTCTGTAACGCTCGAGCGGCAAGGACTTGTCGCCGAGCAGGTAGTCCGGATCGCGGCGCCAGCGCGCCCATTCGAGCGCCACCCCCTTGGGCAGATCGGCGCCGCTTGCAAACCAGCTCCAGGGGAAAAATCCAATCAGTCGCGCGAGTAGAGGAATGACTGCAGTAACGAGCAGGCGAACCTTGGCCGGCTCGCTACCGCCTTGCGCGCCCCAGTAACCACTCTGGGCTGACACTCCCACCATCGCGTCGACGCGCCCAGCATTCTCGATCATGCCAAGTGCCTGCCCACCGAAACTGTGGCCGATAACGAACAGCCGTTTCGGTGCCAATGTGCGATCGATCCAGTCAACCATAGCGTTCATGTCAAGCAGGGCCCAGTCACGCATATCGGCATCGAAACCGCGCAACAATGGCGGCTTCGAATCGCCGATGCCGCGGTAGTCGTAAGTCAACGTCTCCCAGCCCTGTCGCTGTACGCACGTTGCGAAGCGCTGGTAAAACCGCCTCGGCACAGCCGTCGCGGAATTTACCAGCACAACCGTGTCGGAATCGGTTGCCTCGAAGTAGCTCGCCGACAGCGGATAGCCATCCTCTGCAACGACCACCCGGGTTTCCGGTTGTTGGACCACGTTATCCGGTTTTGACGCTGCCATGTTGATAACCTGCTGAGGACTTTACCCGTGACCGGGCGCGTTTCCGGGGTATGATAGTACTGGCAACCGCAACCCGCATCGACTGCTGCCGCAACCAGGATGCGACGTGTAAATCCACCCTGACCGAGGACATGCCATGAGCCTGTTCAATTTCATCTCGAACGCCGGCGAAAAGCTGTTCGGCGGAAATACAATCGACGAAAGCAAAGTGCGTGAGCACCTTCTCGGCCTGCATCTCAACATCAACCCCTTGACCGTCATAGCCCACCAGTCCGAAAAAATGGTGTCGCTGATCGGTTACGCGCAATCGTTGCAGGACAAGGAGAAAGCGATTGTCGCCGCGGGCAATATCAAGGGTGTGGAGAAGGTCGATGATCGGATCAAGCTCGGCTCACCGCCCGACAAGGTCAAGGTTCCGGCAAGTGCCGGTGAGGCCCCGGAGCCAACAGGCACAGAGCAGCCCGAGTCGAATTTCTACACGGTCAAATCCGGTGACACACTTTCGAAGATCGCGCGTGATGCCTACGGCAGCGCCAGTAAATATCCCGTTATCTTCGAGGCGAACAAGCCGATGTTGAGCGATCCGGATCGAATTTATCCGGGACAGGTGCTGAGAATTCCCAAATCCTGAACGACAGACAGCGGAGGCATGCATTGCACGACCCCGAGACCCCAAAGTCCAGCCTGCGGGACAACGCAGAGCTGTGGTTTCTGCGCTTCGCGGCCGGAGGCTGGGTGCCCGCGCGCTGGTTCATGAATTCCTTGCCGTCCGTTGCGCAGCGCGCCGCGCGCAGGGGCATTCTCGATCTGGAGATCGTCAGTCATTGCTGGCGCTACTCACACCTCCTGGCTTATCAATTGAGTTCGTTGGTTCTCTACCCACCGTCGCGGCTAAAGGTAACGATGACCGTGTTCCATGCGACCGAAGACGAGGAGACTGTCGCCTTGTTGCGCTTTTTCAGTACCTGGAATTTTCCCAACGTCACCTGGAACTGGCAAGTGATGGATGCACAGCACTTGTTTCGCCGTGCGATCGGCCGCAATCGCGCGGCACGCGCTACTACTAGCGACTGGATCTGGTTCACCGACTGCGATGTCGCGTTTCATCGCGGTTGCCTCGACGGCCTGGCAGATGCCCTGCAAGGCCGCCGCGACGCGCTGGTATTCCCCCGCGAGGAGCGCTGCTCTCATTTGCTGCCGTCGTCCGATCCCATGCTCAACCCGGACCAAAGCGAGTTGCGGCTGGTAGACATCGATCCGTCCCGGTTCAGCATCATTCAGCAGCGCGATCGAGCCACCGGCCCGCTGCAGATCGTGCACGGCGACGTGGCGCGAGCCTGTGGCTACTGCGAGTCCCTGCGCGTCTACCAGCAACCGTCCCGCAAATGGACCAAGGCCACAGAAGATCGTGCGTTTCGCTGGCTCCTGGGAACACCCGGTGTACCGATAGACGTCCCCGGCGTTTACCGGATCCGGCATATGCATAAAGGTCGCTATCAGGGCAGTCGCGTGGCCAATCTATTGCGCACCAGGATTCGCAAGACGCAATCAAGCTATCGCGACAGCGACCGTCACATAGCGACGTCACGATCGCAAGACTGACTTGCCGCAACCAGAGCGCTCACGCCTGTTTTGAGACCCTGTCCTCGCGCACCGGCAACCGCCAGTTCGGGCGGATGAAATGGCAGGTGTAGCCGCCCGGCAAATGTTGCAGATAATCCTGGTGTTCGGGTTCTGCTTCCCAGAAGTCGCTTGCCGGAACCACTTCGGTAACGACCTTGCCAGGCCACAGACCTGAAGCGTCGACGTCGGCGATCGTGTCTTCGGCAATCCGTTTCTGCTCATCGGTGGTATAAAAAATAGCTGATCGATAGCTGGTCCCGAGATCGTTACCCTGGCGATTGAGCGTGCTCGGATCGTGAATCTGGAAGAAGAATTCAAGGATCTGTCGATAGCTGACCAGGTCGGGATCAAAAACGATCTCGATGGCTTCCGCATGGGTGCCATGATTACGATACGTAGCATTGGGTACGTCGCCGCCCGTATAGCCGACCTTTGTCGAGACAACACCCTCGTAGCGACGAACAAGCTCCTGCACGCCCCAGAAGCAGCCTCCGGCAAGCACGGCGCGTTCCTGAGTCATTTCACATCCTCCATCGGGTACGAGAAGGCATCATAGCTCATCACAACCAGGTTCTTGCGGACTTGTGTATTGCCGATTCCTTTCCGCGGCGCGTGCCTGGCGAATCGGAACCGCCGATGTATCGGTGACAGGCACGCGATCACCTGACCCCAGAGCGTCCAGGGCAGACTGCGCGAGTCCCCTGCCGGCCTGGTGCATCGTCAGGTAGGTGTGGGTGGCGCCGGCCGCGACAATTCGCGCCTCATGATCCTCGAACAGGGCGTGTGACACGATCGGGCCCGCGAAGCCTTTTTCACGCAGGGTTCTCGCGGCGATTAATTTTGCCTCGATGTCATCCAGGGCCAGTACCGCAGCCCTGACACGCGACAGATCGATTCCTCGCCAGAAGTCACTGTCTTCTGCATCGGCAAAAAACACGTTACGCCCCGATTCCTGGTGTGCTGCCGCCTTGTAGGTGTCCGCATCGAGCCCGACCAGTCGGTTATTCAACGGCAGCAGGTAGTCGTAAGCCGCCGTGCCGGTACGGCCCATGCCAAAAATCAGAATCTCAGCATCGCCCAGATCCGATGGTTGTTCGTCAGGATGCCCGATCTGGCGTTCGCACCGCTGCAACCCGTGCTCCCAGCGCTGAAACAACGGGTGTGCAAATCGATTGAGTGGTGCGGCAATCGCAAACGATACTGATACCGCAATGGCAATCGCTACCAGCCATTCCTGCAACACGCCGGCCGCGACAATCAGGCCGAACTCACTGTAGGCGGTTAGACTTAGGGCAGTCAGGAAGGACGTCCGTGCGCGCAGCCTGAACGCCACCAATAGCAAATAGAACAATATTCCCTTCAGGGGCAGCAACACACCCGCTACCAGTGCAAACAGCAACGCATTCATGTCCGGCAAGCCGGACATGCCGATCTGCAGGAAAAAGCCGACCAGGAAGATCTCCTTGAGCGACCATAGTGAGTCGGACAATTCTTTGGCGCGGGAATGAGTCGAAAGCAGCACCCCCATCAACAAGGCGCCGATCTCCGGGCTGAGTCCCATAACGGCAAAACCCATACCACCAATCACCAGCGCCAGTAGCATACCCATGAGCACCAGCAACTCATCGTGACCGGCCAAATCGAGCAACCGGTGAAGGGCAGGCCGTAGCAACGGCAGCGCAAACACGCAGAGCGCCCAGATATTGGGTGCCTGGCCGCTCCAGATGCCCAGCACCACCAGCGCGATAATGTCCTGCACGATCAGGATGCCAATGGCTGTGCGACCATGGAACGTGCCGAGTTCGCGCTTCGTCTCCAGTAATTTTGCCGCGAGAACCGTGGAGGAAAAGGCGAGGGCAATCGCGATGAGCACCGCAGTGTTCCAGTCCAGCGTCGTGAACAGGCGGATGCCCGGTGCGAAAATCGCCACGCTGATAGCAAAGTGCAGCAGGGCACCACCGACCACCTGCGGCCGGGCAATTTGCCTGAGCTTCAGCTTCAGGCCAACGGTAAAAAGCAACATCAATACGCCGAGGTGGGCGACGTACCCGAGGATTTCCCCCGTCTCCTGCGGCAGGCCGAGGCGGGGCCCGAGAAAATTAATGGCAAAGCCGGCAGCGAGAAAACCCATCAGCGGCGGCAAGCCGGCCTGTCGCACAGCAAGACCAAAGAAGAATGCAAAGGAAATGCAAATCACTTCGAACATGACGCACCCGGCACCTGGTGGTGCAAACGTATCCGGAACCTTCCAGGCGTCAGCCCAGGCCGTAGCGGCGAATTTTCTCCACCAGAGTAGTGCGGCCGACGCCTAGCGCATCCGCGGCCTTTTGTGCTACACCGTCGGCGTGAGCCAGAGTATCCTCGATAGCCTGTCGCTCAATTCCCACTAGTTCACGTACGTTACCCGGCCACGCTTAGCGTCGCAATACGCTAATAATAGCATCGCTCAGGCGCACGGTGATCTCGTGCCGTCTAGTGGCGTGATAGTGGTAAGCGATATGCAGACAGGCTTGATCGTCGCATAATTACGCTTCCACCCCATTTCGAAGCGGAGCCGGAGCCGATGAGCAAACAGAGACGACTGGGCCGCGGACTGGATGCCTTGCTCGCGTCCGGTCGCCGTGAAAGCACGGCGATCGCGGACGATTCAGGCGCCGCAATGTCAATCACCGAACTCACCATAGAAGCACTGCGACCCGGGCGGTACCAGCCGCGACGGCAGGTGCAGGACGAGGGCTTGCGCGAACTCGCGGATTCCATACGCGAACAGGGGGTATTGCAACCATTGGTAGTGCGGCCCACGAACGTCACGGCGGATGACAACAGCAAATTCGAAATAGTTGCCGGCGAGCGCCGCTGGCGGGCGGCCAAGCTGGCGGGTCTGCAAAGCGTGCCCGTGGTCATCCGCGAACTCGACGATCAATCCGCGCTTGCCGTATCACTGATCGAGAATCTGCAACGCGAAGATCTCAATCCGATCGATCAGGCGCATTCCCTCGCACAACTCGCCGAAGAGTTTGCTTTGACGCACGAACAGGTTGCCAAGGCGGTCGGCCGATCCCGGGCTTCAGTAAGCAATCTGCTGCGCCTTCTGGATTTGCACGACGACGTTAAGAACCTGCTGGCCGCCGGTCGCATCGATATGGGCCATGCGCGTGCACTGTTGGCACTGGATGCCGGGCGACAGGTTTCGATGGCTCGCAAGGTCGAGGCGAATGGCATGTCGGTACGACAGGTTGAAAATTCCGTGCGAGATTTCCTGTCCTCACAGGCAGGCGGTACGGGAGACAAACCGGCCGTCGACTTGCAGACTCGCTGGCTGCAGCAGCAGATCGCCGGGGAACTCGGGCAGAAGATTTCTATTCGCCAGGCCGCGAACGGTGAATATTCCTTACGTATCGGGTTTCGAGATCTCACCCGCTTGCATGAAGCGCTGCAGCGCATGGAAGACCTTGTGGGCAGTATCCGCGCCACAGCCGGCCCGAGAGCTCGCGAGGCCGAAGAATGACGCGAACCCTGCCTTTTCGAGGGCGTTGGATTGAGGGCAGAGTCGCCAGCAGGCTGCTGGTGAGCGCCTGTATAATGAGTAAGCCCCTGAAAGAGCCTGCCTGATGATCTACATCGCTGTCGTCACGATCTATGTGCTGATTCTGCTCGGCATCAGCGTGTACAAGAGCCGCTCGGTGCGCTCTGCCGATGATTTCATGGTCGCCGGCCGGAATGTGCCTGTCTACCTGCTGGTGGCCACACTGGTTTGCACGTGGATCGGCTCGGGTAGCCTGTTTGGCACGGCCGGGCTGACGTTTCGCACCGGCGTCTCGGAGCTGTGGTTCTCGGCCGGCGCGTGGATCGGCATCCTGGTTGTCTACCTCATTGCGGCACGGGTCCGGCGCATCGCGCAATACACGCTGACCGATCTTCTGGAGAAGCGTTACAACCAACTCGCCAAGATTCTCGGCACCGTCACCATCATCATCGCTTACATGGTGATTGCCGGATACCAGTTCAAAGGTGGTGGCCGATTCATCGGCATCCTGTCGGATGGCGCGATCACCCCCGAGACTGGCATGCTGATTGCTGCCGCCCTCATCATCGGTTTTACGGTATTGGCCGGCATGGTGTCGATCGTATCGATCGACATTTTTAATGGCAGCCTCATGCTGCTTGCCATGATCGTCACTTTACCTTTCGCCGTGTCGGGACACGGCGGATTGGACGCGGTCGTAAGCACCATTCAACACGCACAGCCGAGCCACCTCACCGCTATGGGCGGTCACGATTTTTTCTGGGTCGTCGGCATTGCGCTGCCGACATTCCTGTTGCTGATGAGCGAGAGCAGCATGTACCAGAAGTTTTCATCGGCCGACAACGAGAAGAATGCGCGGCGCGCGGTGCTTGGCATGTTCATCGGGGTAGTGTTGGTAGAAACGCTGATGATGCTCATCGCGCTTGTCGGCTTCGCAATCTACGCCGATGATCCACGCTTTTTCCTGGCCGACGGCACAGTCAACCGTGCGATGGCCGAGGAAATCATCCTGCGCATCGGCTTCGAGCAGTTGCCGGTGGTACTTGGCTCGCTACTGCTGGCGGCGGGGGCAGCCATCATCATTTCGACCGGCAACACGTTCCTGATGGTTACCTCGACCAACGTCAGCCGCGACCTTCTTCAGCCGTTTTTTTTCAAGAATGCCACGCAGGCGCAGATTGTTTGGATGCAGCGGACCTGCATCGTCGTCATCGGCGGGCTTGCCTACCTCATGATGAGCCAGTTTGAAACCATTCTCGAGATGGCGCTCATCTCGTACACGATGATAGGGGCATCGCTGGCACCCGCGCTGCTCGCGGCTTTCTTCTGGAAGCGGGTGACCCGCCTTGGTGGAGTGGCGTCGATCGCGTCCGGCATGCTGGCTGTCCTGTCGATCGCGGCGCTGAACGCGATCTACAGAAACAGCACCGATCCATTGCAGGTGTTCGGCTTCGCCTTCCCCATAGACACGGACTACATCGCCATTCCGGCGGTAATAGTTTCCGTGTCGACCCTGATCGTCGTCAGCCTGGCGACACCGCGGCCGAACAAGGCCGACTGGCAGAACTTCATGGAACCGTCTGTACAACCCGCAGTTGAGCGGATTCAACCGTAGTGCCATGCGCTGCAAGATGGCAGTTCGCACCAACGAGAATTACCGCCTGACCCGGGCTCGATACTTTCTGCCTTTGATCGGGCGATTCGCCAGTTGTCGCAGCGCCTTTTGCGTGTGAGCGTTGCGAACGGCGATGTAACTGCAGGTATCGAACAGATCAATCGAGCCCACACTTGTGCCGGGGATCCCGCCATCCGCAGTGAGCGTACCCAGCACGTCACCAACACGCAGCTTGTTCTTTCTGCCCCCACTGATCTGTATGGTGGTCATTGACGGGCTCAAATGGTCCACCAACCGTTTCGCGTCCGGGATCTCACATTTCTGCGGAAAGGCTTCGGGCAGCAATTTTTCGATTTCCTGCCACCGCCATTCTTCACGTTGCTCCACCAGGCTAACCGCGATGCCCTGCTTGCCCGCTCGCGCAGTTCGACCGATACGATGCAGGTACACTTCGGCCTGATTGGGCAGTTCGTAGTTGAATACGGCGTCCAGATCCTCCACATCCAGACCGCGCGCTGCCACGTCGGTAGCAATGAGAACAGCTGCGCTTCTGTTCGCGAATCGCACCAGAACTTCCGTGCGTTCACTTTGATCGAGATCGCCATGCAAGGCCACGGCACCGATCTTTTGCGATACCAGGTAGCTGGCAAGCTCTGCACAGTCGAGCTTGGTGTTGCAAAAGACGAGGTTGAGCTCTCCGCCCCATGCACGCAATGCACGAACCAGCTCATGATTGCGGTTTTCCCGTGTCACGCTACACCAGGTCTGCACGATTTGCGCGGGCTGTTCATCGCCGGTGACGTCGACAATGACCGGGCTTCGCTGGACGCGCTTGCTGATTGCCGCAACGGTTGTCGGATAGGTAGCACTGAATAAAAGCGTTTGTCGATCCGTCGGCAAAAATTTTAGAATCGCATCCAGTTCGTCGGCGAATCCCATATCCAGAAGGCGATCCGCCTCATCCAGAACCAGTGTTTTCAGCTCCTGTAGGTTTACTGTCTCTTTGCGGAGGTGTTTCAAGATTCGCCCTGGCGTACCGACAATAATGTGCGGGCTGTGTTGCAACGACACGAGCTGAGAGCGCAGTGGCATGCCGCCACACAACGTAAGTATTTTTATGTTCGGAATTCCGCGTGCAAGGCGGCGAATTTCTTTTGAGACCTGGTCGGCCAGCTCGCGAGTCGGACATAGCACCAGGGCCTGTGATCGAAATCTTGTGGCATCGAGTTTATTCAAAAGGCCAAGTCCGAAGGCCGCCGTTTTTCCACTGCCCGTCTTCGCCCGGGCCAATACATCAGCACCTGCAATCAAATTGGGCAGGGTCTCAGCTTGTACGAGCGTCATTTCTGTATAGCCAATATCAGCAAGATTGCTGAGCAAGGCAGGCTGCAAGTCGAGGGAATTGAACTGCATGGGCTTGGACATCACGCATAAAGGGGTCGAACCGATTGTCCCCTGCTGGATCGAGCGGTGCCAGCCGGAGAACCTGGAGAATCAGTTCGTCCCCCTATTTTGCCAAGCCGCGTCACCCTGCCGCCGGCGGCAAAAAAAACGTCGGCCGAAGCCGACGCTTTATCATGTTGATGACAGTGAGGTTACTGTGGACGAGCTAAAAACCCATCGTCACGTTGACGAAGTAACGACGTCCCAGCCAGTCATACTGAGAGTAGAACGCCACCTCACCGACAATGTCCACTTCGGTGGACGTGCCCAGTGAGGTCATCCTCGGTGGCTCCTCGTCGAGGAGGTTTGCGACGCCCGCCGTGGCCATCAATCCGTTCTCGAAGCTATAGGAAGCGGAAAGGCTGTGATAGGTGACGGCTTCGGCGACCAGGTCCGCGTTCACGAGATCCCCTGTCACGCTGGTCACTGTGTTGCGGCCGAAGCTCGCGTAGTTGTCCGTCTCGCCGATGTAGTTCATGCCGTAGAAGAACGACCAATCGTTTACATCCAGCGTGAGATACAAGTTGCCGACCGTGTCGGGATGCCCGGCCTCGCCTGCCAGGTCTTCCTCGGTCGCATCAAAGAGCGCGTTCGTATCCTCGAAATTGAAGGTCCACTTCGTATCCAACGTAAGCGCGCCCCAGCCGGCAGGCATCTCCCGGGTCCACTGCGCAGCCACGTCCAGGCCGCGAACCTGCTGTTTTGCGACGTTGATGAAGCTGTCCCGGATCGTCAGGATTGCATTCGGCAACGGCGCGTCGGCAGCACTGCGATCGAACTGATTGCATAGCGGCTCATTGGGGAAGAACGCTGACGCGTAACAGCCGGCAACGATTTGCGCGCCACCTATCTTGTCTACTTCGTCCTCGACCAGGATATCGAAATAGTCGAGCGACAGGTTCAGTTCAGCAAATGAAGGCTGCCAGACGACGCCGAAGGTAAACGCTTCCGATGTCTCCGCCTCGAGCACGCCGGCGCCGCCTCCGGTCAGAATCGTGGGTCCGACTGTGGCTATGTGATCGGCAGGAATTCCGTCAGCGGCACAGTTGTCCGCAGTCCGCTGTGTGATCTCGCCCGAGGCCACGCCGGTTCCCCAGTTGATGCAGGGATCGGCTGCTCGCGCCGATATGGAGCTGGTCTGGTCCGCAAGGTACAACTCGTAGAGCGCCGGCGCGCGGAACGACGTACCGAACGTCGACCGTGCCCGGAAGGTATCCGTAAGCGCCCAGTTCATGCCCACCTTGTAGGTAGTATCCGAGCCATAGGAGTCAACGTCGGTGAAGCGCGCGGACGCATTGAAGTCGAGGAAGCGGATCAGTGGTTTGTCGGCAATAAGCGGAATATCGATCTCGCCAAAAATGGCATAGGTACTGTCCTCACCCGCGGTGATCCCTGCTGCGTCTGCCTGCCAGGAATTGCTTGCCAGGGTAATGGGTCCTGGCGTGTCCAGGAGCTCGTCTTCCCGGTAGTGGATGCCGAGCGCCCCGGCAACCGAACCGGCGGGCAACTCGAACATGTCGCCGGTGATGAAACCCTCCATCGACCATTGCGTATATTCGGTATTACCCGTTTCCACGTCGAACAGGTAGTTCTTGACCTCTTGCGGTATATCTCCGGCAAGGAAGTTTGGATCCAGCCACTGTATGTCAACGCACGGCCGGTTCGAAATGGGCGTGTTAGTGCCAACGCAGGAGCCGGTTCTGAAGTACGGGCCTTCCAGCGCATCCGCCAGGACCTGGTCGTTGACATATTCTCCGTCAGACTTGCTGTACTGGAACGACAGGTCCCAGCTCCAGCCCTCCAGCACCGGCATGGTTTCGCCTGTCAGCCCGGCCACGAAGCGTGTGTAGTCCACAGTCACTTTCTGGTCGGCGTGGTCGGTAATCGACAGTGGACTCAGCCATTGGGCGCCGGTCCAGCCGGCGCTGAACGGGTCACTACTAAAGCCCAGGTCGGCAGAATCATAGTTGTAGACGTACGTCCAGATCTGCTTGTAGCCGACGTCGATCGTCTCGCGACGGTTTAACAGAACCTCACCGTACGCGGTGACGCTGTCGTTGAGGTTGTATTCGCCCTCGAGGAAGAAGGTCATCGCCTCGTTTTCGGGCACCAGCGTCTGCGTGCCGTGCAAGGGATGCTGGGAATCGATGAGCGACTCCGACAGGGCGTCGCCCCGGGCAACCGGATACCAGCCTGCCGGCGCCGTCATGTGATTGGGATTAGCCGGAGCGGCGAGCGGCGGCAAGCCGTTTGCCGCCAGCGACCCGTTAAAGTCGTACTGCAGAAGGTACGACGGCGCGCCGACGTTGGTGGTACCGTCACCTACGTCCGCCGCATAGTCGTAAACCCAGACATGGCCCCAGGGGAGATCGTCGCACAGGAATGTCCCGGTGCGAGGATCGACCAGGTCGGCGCGTTCCCCGGTTTGCGGATCGAAGATGTAATGTTCCTCGCAATTGAAGAAGTCCCGATCCCGGCGCTGCATGATCTCGACTTTGTTGTAGTCGGCGGTAACCCGCAATCGGCCCCGATCAAATGTCTTGCCCCACGAGCCGCTGAGACGCGCCTGTTCGCCGCCGGTCTCTTGCGGTGCCGAATAGAATGCATCGAATTCTGCGCCGTCGTCCTTACTGGTAATGATGTTGACGACCCCGGCTACAGCATCGGAGCCGTAGATCGAGGATGCGCCGTCCTTCAGGATTTCGACACGCTCGATCGCGGTCATCGGGATGGCATTCAGATCGAAGGATGAAACGCCACCCTGCACCCCCGAGGGGCCGGCGCGACGGCCATTTAGCAGAATGAGCGTTCGGTTCGGACCCAGGCCGCGAATGGAAAGGGTGCTCGATCCAAGGCCACCGTTTTCGACAAAAACACTCGACGACGCGGCGGTGACCTGCGGTGCCCCGGCTGCCACAGTTGTCGTCTGCAGTAACGAGGCAATGTCGGTTATTCCTCTGGGCGCTGCCCCCTCGGTGAGCACGACTTCCATCGGCGCTGCGCTCGAGAAGGTATCCCTGCGAATGCGTGAGCCCGTGACGATCACTTCCTCGATCGTCTCGTCACTCGACCCCGTGTCCGCCTGGGCCATTGCGGGGCCTGCCGGATAAAGGGCAGTCAGTACCGCTGCAGCCAGTGGTGTCAATATCGGAGTCGGACGAGCCGGCTTGGACTGACCCGGACGAAGATTAGGTTTTGCCATGATGGTTCTCACGAAACGGCTCAATGTTGCGCGCGAGCAACGGTTGATCCCTTACGCCCCGCCGGGCCGGTTGTTGTATACATCGGGGCTTGCCGATTGCAGATTAATGCTATTCGGGAATACTTGTCCAGCCGAAACAACAGAAAGTCCATATTACGAAATGAATGCCGCAAACCTTATTCCAACGGGTTATATCTCGCCTCTGGCGATGAGGCCGTAGTCCGGTCAAAGTACTCCGCATGAATTTCCCCGGTAACTTTTTTCACATTGGCGACATTGCCAGCGCCGATTTCAAGGCGCTCGTTCAAAACCTGACTGAAGAGCAGTGGCACAGCTTCGCGATCCGGCAGAAGCGTTACGAAGTGCATCAGCACACGCAGACAATCGGCCTGGTTTACGATTTCGATTTCCGCCATAGCCATCCGACCCGCCTGCCAATGCTTGAGGTCTTCGAGAGTGCGCTGCGCCCGGTACTGTGGATGACGGCCGATCACTTCGAGGAAACCCGTTCGGCGCAACAACTCATCCGGGAGAACGGGGCGGGCTATTTCATTCGCGCATCGCTGGTGCGACTACGGGCAGGCGCGAGTATTGCCGAACACAAGGATATGAACTTCTCCCTGACCCATTCGCACCGCGTGCACTTGCCGATTGTCACCAACGACCAGGTGCTGTTTACCGTTGGTAACGAAACTGTCAACCTGCGAGAAGGACAACTGTTTGAGATCAATAACCGGCGCCTGCACTCCGTTCACAACAATAGTTCCGATGATCGCATACACCTGATCCTCGATTTCGTGATTCCCGGGGAACGATGCTGCTGTGGCGCGAGGCTTTTCCCGCAGACCCGCTGCAGCCCGCGCGCCTGCGAAGATACGGTCGTCGGGCGCATACCCTGCAACTGCTATCCCGAAACCTGATACTCCGGCATGTTGACGACCTGCCGCAGCCATTCCTCGTGGGTCGGCAGCCCGTTCGTTGCCATCTGCAAACGCCTTGCGATGTTCAGCGGCACGCGCGACGGCGGCCTGTTCCTGCCGAACCACTGGTCGCACTCGTCGCGCAGAAAGTCCATTCCGTAAAGGATCGCCTCGTAGCTCGACAGGGTGAATATGCCCGCAGTATCGATGGCGCTGCGATGGTCGCCGGGCAGTCCGCCGTCCGGCAGCGGCCGGTCCGGCTGCCCCGGGAACCACTGGTCTTCGAAATCGGCGAGCGACGGTGGCTTGACCCGCCAGAATTCGAGCTTGGCCTTCAGCCGGTCATTGATGCGTTCCGGCCGCTGGGCCTCGCGCCAGAATTCCGTGTCATTCCGGCGGGTAAGGCAGTAATGGAGGTTGATGAAGTCGAGAATCTCGTAGAAGCGGTTCGCCATGATCCTGTTGAAGCGAAACGCCATCCTGCTGCGATCGCCGCCGTACGGGAAATGCTCCGACAGCATCACCGCGGCGAGATCGCTCAGGTAAAGCCCGGTCGATTCGAGCGGTTCGATGAAGCCGGCCGACAGTCCGATGGCGATACAGTTGTTGACCCATGACTTCGCCCGGTACCCGACCTTGTAAGGCACGAGGCGCGCCGGAATATCGTCCGAAATCGGCCCGATGAAAGCTCGCAGTTCCTTCTCCGCGTCGTCCTCACTGATGAATTCCTTGCCGTGCACGTAACCCCAGGCACGACGGTTCTGTAATGGAATTTCCCAGATCCAGCCTGCCGAGACCGCCGTCGCCAGCGTGTTCGGCCGCACATAGCCGGGATAGCTGCGCTCGTACGGGATCTGGATGGTGAGCGCGCGATTGCACAGTTGCCACTGCGAGCAGTCGATCCAGCCGACACCCAGCTTCTTCTCGATCAACAGCGCCGCGAAGCCGGTGCAGTCGACGAACAGGTCTGCCTCGATCCGCTCACCACTACGGGTTTTCATCGCAGCGATGTCGCCGTTCCCGGCCATCTCGATGTCGGTCACATGATCACGGTAGTGGCGCACGCCCCGGCCGGTCGCGATCTCGCAGAGATAGTCGGCGAACTTCAAAGCGTTCATGTGGTAGGCATAGGTAAACCGCGCACCGATGTCGCGCAGGTCGATCGTCTTCGGAGCAAGGCAGGACTCGCAGATAGCGGGCTGGGCGGAGATCGTTTCGGAAAAAGGAATCGATCGATCGCTGGTGAGCCAGTCCAGTGTCGAGGTATCGACAGGCGAGGAACGGTAGCGCCCGAAAGCGTGGTAGTAGCCTTCGCCTTTACCGTCGAGCCAGTTGACGTACTTGATGGCCTGCTTGTAAGTACCGTCGACGCGCCGGAGAAACTCGATCTCATCGATGCCGATCGCGGCCAGTATATGATTGATGCTCGGGATCGTTGCCTCGCCGACGCCAATCCGGGGCACGTCCGGGGACTCGATCAGGCCAATCCCGACCGGCTCCCTGCCTTCGGCATTCAGGACGGCGTCAAGGTAGGCAGCACTCATCCAGCCGGAAGAGCCGCCACCCACGATCACGATACGTTTGGCCGCCATCAGTCGACTACCTGCTTCGCAGCCGGATAGTCCGGCATGTCGAAAGCCTGCCTGAGCCAGAGATCGTGTGGCGTCAATTTTTGGCGCGCGACATTAATCCGCTGAATGACATTGCCGAGGATCTGGGGATCCGGGCGATCCGGGCCGAACTGTTCATCGCACTCCTCGCGCAGGAAATCCATACCGTAAAGCAATACTTCGTAATCTTCGTAACCCCAGAGACCGGCGGTATCGATGGGGCTGCGGTAGTCCCCCTGCGTTCCGCTCGCTGGTAGCGGCTGCACTGCCTGCCCAGCGAAAAACTGATCCTCGAAGTCACTCCGTGACGGTGGCTTGTGACGCCAGAAATCGAGCTTTGCCTTCAGCCGGTCAGTGACCCGATCGGGTTTCTGTACCTCGATCCAGAAATCGCTGTCGGTTCGCTGCGTGAGGCAGTAATGCAAATTGATGAAGTCCAGGATCTCATGGAACCGATTCGCCATGATCCGGTTGAAGCGAAATGCGAGCGGCTGCATTTCATCTCCGAATGGGAAGTGTTCAGCCAGCATCGCGGCCGCGAGACTACACATATAAAGGTGTGTCGAGACCAATGGATCTGTCATGGCGGCCGAATCGCCGATGGCGATGCAGTTGCCGACCCAGGCGTTTTCGCGGCGACCGGCCTTGAAGTCGCTCGTGTCGACGCCCAGCGAAGCGGCGTGCCTGCCTTCAAACGCGCGAAGTTCCGCCTCTGCGGCTCTGCGATCAAGGAAGTCGCCGCAATGCACATAGCGGAGCGAACGCCTGTCGCGTAGCGGTATTTCGAGAACCCAGCCCGCCGACAGCGCCATTGCCGTGCTGAAAGGACGCACGTAACCCGGATAAAAGTGTTCGTAGGGCACCTGCATTGTCAGTACCCGATCGCACAGCATCCAGTGTGAGCAGTCCTGCCATCCGACGCCCATTTCTCGTCGGCTTAGCAAGGCTTGAGCGCCGCTGCAATCGACAAAGAGTTCGGCCTCAAGGCGCTTGCCGCTCGCGGTATTAATCGCAGCAATGTTTCCGTTCACTGCGCGATCGACGCTTGCGAGGCTGTCGGCATAGCGCGCCACACCTCGCGCGACCGACGCTTCCCGAAGATGATGCGCAAACTTCGTCTCGTCCAGGTGATAGCCATACGGCAATGGCGGCCCGAAGTCCCAGGGACCCGACATTTGTGGCGCCAGGCTCATTTCGCAGAGCCCCGGCTGAACGGACAGGGTTTCAGCAAACGGCACCGACCGGTTGCTCCTGAGCCAGCGCCGCCCGACCGTGTCGACCGGAGCGGTTCGTTCCAGGCCGAACGGGTGATGGAACGAGTGCCCGTCGGCGTGCAGCCAGTTTGTAAATTTGGTGGACTGCTTGAAGGTGCCGTCGGTGCGACGCATGAATTCGATTTGGTCGATGCCCATCACCGCCAGCGCATGATTGAAGCTGGCAAGGGTCGATTCGCCCACGCCTGTCGTCCGCTCCTCCGGCAGGTCGAGAACGGCGATGTCGGCGAAGCGTCTGCCGTCGCGATTCAGAACGCCGTGAAGATGCGCCGCCGTTATCCAGGCCTCCACGTCGCCGCCAACAATGAGGATTTTCCGGGGAAGCATTCTGATAATTCCGTATACCCTGAATCCACGACATTGATATTATTGGTGGTGTCGTCTGCAAAAGGTAGCACCGGGCGCAATCAGAGTCATACTGGCGGCAGGAAATTAACGCAGGCGGGTAGCAGTCAATGCCGAGAATCGTCGCCAAGGCGGACAACCTCAACGAGCAGAACGCAAACTTTGCGCAGGAACGACTGGTCCAGCCGATATTCCTGAACAGCGTGCCAAAGTGCGGCACACACCTGGTGCGCAACATAATGCGCATGTTCGTGCCGGTCGACCAGCAATATCATAAGGCGTTTATCCAGCACGCTATCCTGCGAAGTCACCAGGTCGCGTTCTCGGAGGCCATGCCGCATCTCAGCTGGGGGCACCTGCTGTTTTCCGACGATGCAGCCATTGTTCTTAGTCATGTCCATCATGTTGTGCAAATACGCGACCCGTACGACTGGGTACTGGCGCGCGCCCGGTTTTTCCTCTCGGACACCTTCCAGGGCGCGCTCGAACACCTGAAAGGCGGCAGTGTCTCGATCGACGAAGTGATCAACATGATGATATTCGGCATCCATGGCAAGGCGCCCTCGCTGCAGGAGATCTTCACGCACAATGCCGTGTCCTGGTTGAGTACGAAAGTCCGGGTTCTGCGCTTCGAGGACCTGCTGCATCACGTCCGGAACATTGATACAGACGATGCTGAGAGGTTTTTCCGCACATTACTGAACGATTGCGGGCTCGCGGAGTTGCCGAACGACTGGCGAGCACGTATACGAATTGGATCCGACCGTCAGCAGAGCGCCACAGCCAGAGAAAACCTGGCCGGCGGCAGCGCTGCGGAAGTACCGGACGAATTGAGCGATCTGCAGAAGGAACTGGTGAACTATGCCGCGCCTGGATTGCGCAAGATCCTGGGTTACAACTAAGTCCATCCTGCCTTGCCTGCGCTTTCTGCATGATCATTACCAACCGCTTCGTTTTTGTTCACATGCACAAGACTGGCGGGCAGTTCTTGAACGAAGTAATCGCGCGCTGCTTTCCGGACCGGCGGACCGTTGGCTATCACCTTCCTCGCGCCGAAGTACCCGCTGAATCGGCACACCTCCCGGTTGTCGGCATGGTGCGAAATCCCTGGGACTGGTACGTGTCGTGGTACGCCTTCAACAAGCGTCGCGGAATCAACAATCCCTTGTTTCGCGTGGTCTCGAACGGCGGCCTGGAAGGTTTCAAGGTGACAGTCAGCAACCTGGTCCAGCTGGGCTCGGACCGGTCGGCGAGTACCGAGCACCGCGAGGCACTGATACGGCTGCTGCCGGAAACCCTCGATGGCAACCGGAGTGTCGGGCTCACCCGCGAAAGTATTCGGACGTTGGCGGCCTGCGGACGAGGCTATTACTCATGGCTTTTCGATCGCATGCTCGGTGGCGCGAGTGACGACCGGACGTTCATTGGCCGTTTCGAAAATCTGCAGCAGGATTTCCTGGCGATCATGGAGCAACTTTCCGTCACGGAGACGGAGTCCTTGGCGCGCGAGTTCGGCCAGCGCGAGCGGAAGAATGTCTCTCGCCACAGTCATTACTCACACTACTACGATGACGAGAGCAAAGAACTCGTCGCCGCAAAAGACGTGGCAGTTGCCGAAAAATTCGGCTACGAGTTTGAGAGCGTGAAACCCACCGGGGCGGTTTATGCTTTCCCGGACAACGCCTACGCTGCAGAAGAAAACCAGGGATTTCGCAAGCTGCTTGGCAGGGAACGCAACTTCCTGCGCTTGAATGATCACTTCGATGTGTCGGCCATTCGAACGAGGATCGAGCAATATCCCGCGGAGAAATGGTTGGAATCCGAGCGGGAGCGGCTGTTCGATGTCCATCGGAACACCCAGGCATTGCAGCTGGTCCATTTTGAGGATCATCGATACGAGGAACCCGATTACCGGGATTTGTATGCCGAGTTCCGGGATGAGCTGAGGCCGGTGATCGACTATGTCGCCGAGTACTATCAGAACAACGGCTTCATCGTACGGCTCATCCTCGCGAAACTGGTCGCAGGCGGCAAGATCCCGAAACACACCGATGCCGGCTATTCACTGTTGAATTGCCATCGGATTCACCTGCCCATCACCACCAATGACGACGTCGTGTTTCATGTTGGCGGCGAAGAAATCCACATGCGGGTCGGCGAGCTGTGGGAGATCAACAACGGCACGGTTCACGGGGTTGAGAATCGCGGCGCCGAGGACCGCATCCACCTGATTCTCGACTGGATGCCCAACGAGGCAGGTAAACCGCTCGCCGAACGGCTTGCGGCCGATCAGCCGAAAGGCGTCCATCGTGAGTCCGCCAACGCCGCCATGCTCGCGCCGATGATCGCGCGGGCGCATCGCCTGCAACAGTCAGGCCAGGCCGACAAGGCCGAATCCCTGTACCGTCAAGTGCTGCATTTCGACGCCGATCACGTTATCGCCAACAATCTCATGGGTCTCTTGTGCCTGCAGACAAAGCGCTTCGAGGAGGCGACGCAATATATCGAAAAAGCCTTATCCATTGCGCCGAATGATGCACAGGCAGAAGCGAACCTCGGACTTGCACTTTATGCACTGCAACGACTGGAGCAAGCGGCCAGGCATTTTCACATGTCACTGAAGTTGGCCCCGAACAATCCAAAGGCCTACAACAACCTCGGCAATATTTATTTCAGGCTGCGCCGCGTTGACGACGCTATTCTCTGCTATCGGCAAGCGCTGGCAATTCAGCCCGGTTATGCCGAAGTGCACTTCAATCTTGGCAGCGCATTGAATACCAAGCGTCTCTATGCGGAAGCGTTGGCAAGCCTGCAGCAGTGCCTTGCATTGCAACCGGATTTCCCCGAAGGTCGGCGTAGCCTGGAGCAAGTGCAACGGAAAATGGGGATCCTGTAATCAATGAAATTCTGCCGATTCTCTTTTGCTGGATAACCTCGAAAATCGGTTCGACCCATTATTCAGCAACCGTCATTTAGTTGCGAACGCTTATCATTCAGGAAATCCCTCTGCGGAAGTGCGCAGGAAAAGTTCGTTCGTGATTTCGTGGCGCCGTGGGACAAGACAATAGATGCGGATCGTTTCGATCTCGCATGGTTTTGACAGTGCAATAGGGAAAATCGGCCGGCGATTGTGGTCGGCCGATTTCCGCAGCGCGTCACTCAGCGCAGTTTGGAAACATTGCTGATCTTCCAGATTTCCCCCGTCAGTGTGACGACAAAGGCCGTATCCCCGATAAACTGCATCGAGGTCGGGATGTCCAGCTCGTCCACGATTACCTTGAACTTGCCGCTTCTCCTGACTTCCACGAGCTGCCCGGTTTTCGGGAGCGCCGGTGATCCCGGGAACGCTTCGTCCCAGGTGCCCTGAGCGAGGCCATACACCTTGTGCCCGCGGCCGTATTCCACATCGACCAGCAGCGGGGCCCCGGAGGCGATCTCGATGGGGCTGCTGCAGATGCCGAACGTCAACGGCCCGAATGCCACGATCTTGCCGTCTTCAGGAAGATGCGGCGACGGACCGGCTTGTGCCATCAATACCGTCTTGCCGCGCACCGCCAATCCGGTCGGGACAATGTTGAGGAAGGGTGCGAACTCGCTGATCTCACCGTCGAGCGTCACCCACAGGACGCGATTGTGATGCCCGTCCGTCACCAGCAACCCGCCGCGGTAGACCTCCATGGCGTACTGCACGCCGCTCGGGAGATCGAACCGGGTGTCGGGCGGGTTGTCTCTCGCCCAGGCGCCGATATCCGCGATGACGGTGTAGCTGTCGCGGCCGTCGATGCGGTAAATGCCGTCGATATTGGCCCCGCCGACGTCCGGGCCGACCAGCGTCACCAGCACATAAGCCTGGTCACCGATGAACTTCACGTCAGTCGCGCCGCCGATGCCGATGATGGACTTCGGCAGACCGGTGACGAAGCGCCTGACTTTGCCGGATTGCGGGTCGACCCTGGATACACGGCCGGCCGCTCCTTCGGTGACGAACAGATCGCCGCGAGGGCCGACGGTGCTGCCCGACGCTCCCTCCAGGTTTTTCACCAGCAGTTTCGGACCGGCGTCCACGGCTGGCGAGGCCGTCAAGAGCACGGCAGTGGCGAGCATTGCGCAACAGGCGGATTTCATGATGCTTCCTCCGGAATGGGCCCGGCGGTCATCACCGGGCAGAACGTTTTTTTGCCTTAGGTTGAATGGATATGCACACCGGTGCGCAAGCGCTCGGGAGCGGCTTACATTCGGCCAAGGCGTGCGCGGGCAGCATCGAGTGTCGCGCTTCAGGAGTCACAAAATCCTGAAAGAATCAGGGATTATTTGTGGAGAAAAGCTGGAGGCCCGGTAGATGGCGGAGAGTTAAAAGGTGTCGAACCGAATTTGTGCGGGGAAATAATTAATCGGTTCGACCTCTACCGGCACTTACCGGCAACTTCACAATCTCCGGCTACCTTTCAAGCACGTTCATTTGCCAAAGGTCTTTGCGCGTCATGTGCAGGAACGGCCGCATTGCCAGCATTGCGGTTTTGCCGATGCTGCGCTCGAGAAAGGCGAGTTCGGTGAATTTGTCCTTCGTGCGCTCCCCGACGGGCACGTCGAGGCCGTTTTCGCGCATCAACAGGGCTCCCTTGGCGCGTAACGCAAGTTCGGTATAGAGGCGCAGGTAACAAAGCATGTCCACGACGACTGGACCTTCGAACCGCGACCGGAGATCGTTCAGAAAACGGCCGACCTTGCTGTGCGCGAAATCGCCGGAATTAATCTGATCCAGCAACAGTGCGTCGGCATCGAAGTCCAGTTCGAGCCATTCGTGCATGTGTGCGGCGCTCTTCCTGAACACGGCGTATAGCAACGGTGGCAGGAGTACGAGGGTCACCAACGTCATCAGGACCGGCGGCAACACGAAGTGATTGAACAGCGAGTGCAGCGCAACTGCCACTGCC
The DNA here is from genome assembly GCA_041746375.1 of Woeseiaceae bacterium. Lineage (GTDB taxonomy): Bacteria > Pseudomonadota > Gammaproteobacteria > Steroidobacterales > Woeseiaceae > IDS-8. The sequence goes on along the minus strand of JBGTHC010000019.1, from coordinate 18,242 downwards.
AGCCCCGGCACATAACGCAGCGGATTGACATTCATGTTTCGCTCGGTCAGCACCTGCGACAGGATGGCAAAGATCGCGGTGACCCCGCCGTGCATGATGGCCGTGCCGAATCCTCGCACAAGCCACACAGCGATATGCGCCCGGTCGACCGAATAGAGATAGAAAAGATTCTCTGCCAGCGCAAATCCCGCGCCTACGGCGAAGCCGAGAATGGCGCCATCCACGAGAAAGCCGATGCGGTTGGTGCGAAACAGGTAAATGACCACCAGCGCTTTCAGGAACTCCTCAACCAGCGGTGCAAGGTAGCGGGCAACTACGGTGAAATCGATCAGCAGGTATCCCATCAGGGAAGCGTTGACGAAATAGCCGATGAGCGTCAGCAAAGCCCCGGCTATCACCGTGCTAAGCACAGTTCTGAATCCGACCAGCTTGTAGCTGTCCAGCCAGACGAGCGTTGCCAGAAATGCCATAACCGGGAGCAAACCCAGCGGTGCACTGATCAGCAGATCTATGGACATGCCGCTATCGTAGACGGATTTACGGCTGACGCCGACTGCTGGTTACATGATTTTGAGCGACGCCATCCACTCGTCGCCCTGGCGATCACCGTCTTCGTAGCCGGCAGCATAGCCCAGGGACAGCGTCATCGGCAGACGATGTGCCATTGTGAAATTCAGGTCGAGCTGCATGCCGGCAGTCATGACGGTGCGCTCGAAAGTATCGCCGGGATCCGCCACCAGGGTGCCGAAGAAAATCGCCGGGCGCACGTGGCTGAGGAAGAGGCTAGGTTGGCCGACTTCGCGGAAGCGGACAGGTGGCAAGTTCCATTCCAGCATCGTTTTTACGAAAGCCGTCGCACTGATTTCTCCGATTTCGAATCCCGGCAAGCTGTCGTACTCGCGGTAGCGCTTTACCTCTCCGTCGTCGACATAGTTATTCCCGAACCCGCCGAAATAGAAGTTGCCGAGCGGGTCCAGCCGATTGCCGTTTGTCGTGCCGGCGACGTTGTAGAACCAGATGGACGAATGGTTCCATGGCAGCGCGAATCCAAAGTCGAAACCTAGTCGAGGCTTGAAGACCGTATTGAACTCCGAGTCATCGGCCGCCAGGATGGCGTCCCAACGCCAGCCCTTTTCGTGGTCCACGGCACCGATGGATTTGCGGGTATTGGTATAATGCAGTCCCACGTTCACTGCGAGGATCTCGTCGATCAACAGTGTCGAAACATTCTGGTTGTCGGGGAGGGTATCAAGCCCGGTGTACCAGGCCAGCTCGCCCGAAACATCGAGTCGGCGCGGTTCATCAAAGATAAGCGCCCGGTCGTAGCCGACAATGAAAGCATCGCCTTTGCGGCTTCGCTCGGTCGGTCCGAACAGATCGTAGAAATTGGCGCTGTTGTGCCAGTACCGGGCGTACCAGTTGAGCGCGTTGTATTCCAGGTTGACGTGCAAGCGCTGGTCCGACGGCAAAGTGGCATCCATCGAATAGCTGGCCGTCATTCCAAGCTTGTGCAGTTGGGCAGGATCCGTGAACTGTGTATGCCAGCCGATCGCCACCGTATCCCGGTACCCCTCCAGTACAGGGTAACCGGAGTCGTGGCCGAGTTCCCGATACGGACGGTATTTCCCCTCGCTGACGACCAGGTCGTCATACGACACGGCGCCAAGAGACCCGACAACATTCCACTCCCGCACCACCGGATGGCGCTTGGCCACTTCCGCGCCAAGAAAGGTAATCGAGCTCAAGTCTTCGAGCGGCACCGGGTCGAGTGCGGTCGGGATGAAACCCTGCCCCGTGTACTCGAACACCATGAGTGAGCCGTCCTGCATCGGTATCGGGCGGAAAAGCCCTGTTTCCGCATTGCTGACTGCCTCGATTTCGCCGGTCTCCAACTCGAAACGAAAAATATTGGAGACGCCCGTATAAAAGGAACTGCCGTAAAGGTATTTCGAATCTTCCGTGAAAACGAAACCCTCGGGGACCGCCGGTGAGAAGTCGTAGTTTGCGACAGGTTCGGCCCGGCCTTCCCGCAGGTCAGCAATCCGGAAAACCCTGAGGTGCTGGCTGCCATCGATCTCGCCTTGCGATGCGGACAGCAGCGCGCCATCCGGCGATACATCGAGTTCGAAAGCGACCTGTCCGAAAGGCCAGTCGTAAACGAGGTTCCATTCCCGGTAGGGAGCGGGTATGTGCACCAGCGATACATAACCGTTCAGGTGCCGCAACCCCCACAGTGATCGATCAGTTGCATCGAACACGATATCGCCGATACGCGCATCCTTGAGGAGCATCTGTTCCTTACCGGTGTCGACATTGACGGCCATGAGATCACGAAACGCCTGGTTGTCGGCCGTATAGAACGCGGTTCGGCTGGCCGGATCCCATGCCAGGGACGTCACCCGGTAGGTCATGGGGCCCTTGATGTCGGTAACGCGTCGTACCGTGCCGGTCTCAAGCGACAAAACGCCGACATGCGCAACAACGCCGGGATAACGGAAAGCGCCGATCATCTCGTTTCGCTCAGCATCAACGAAGGAGCGCGAGATGGAACCCAGTGCCTGCCTTGTCGCAGGTCGGGTCAGTGTCAACGGCTGCTTGCGGACGGACAGGAGATTAACCTGCTGAAAATCCCGCTCGAACTCGATCCAGTCCTGCCACGCGTCCTCGAGATCCCTGCCGAACACGTGCAGGAACTGCTTGGAGTAATAGCGTTCACTGTCTTCTCCCCGCTTCAGCCACTCGATCACCTGCTGCGGCGAATAGACATAGGCGAGATAGCTGAAAAATCGGGTGCCGTAGAGGTAGGCGTTTACGCCAGCCTGGAAGTCGATGGCGACACCCTCTGAAACAATGCCCAGATTGCTGTAGAAATAAGCGTCGTCACGCACCATCGAACGAAAAACCATTTCGTCGAACGCGCCCTGGGCACGCCCGATGCCGCCAGACATCCAGGTTTCCATGAACACCGCTGCTCCTTCCAGATACCAGCGTGGCGTACTGAGTCGCGGCGTCGTCAGGTAGTTATAGAGTATCGACTCCGGATGTCGATCCGACTGCCTCGGCTTGCCGCCGAAGAGCCCACGCCAGCGCAAGTCCTGGGAATTCGCGGCATCCATGTTCGCAACGTGCACCATTTCATGATTCATGATCATGAATATGCGTTCGCTGTTCGGCATCGTCTCCAGTGTTTGGCTGGACGGCGCGATGTAAACAGAAACCCCGTTAAAGGGCGAAGCGCCGGCGCCGGCGTTTCCGTAGTCGCTCAGGTCCGTCAGGATAACCGTCGGCTTGTCGTACGGCTGCCAGTCAAAGACCCGCTTCTGGAAGTCCAGGGCGTTCTGATAATTGCGTACGACATGCGGTACCAGGTAGGTTTGGAACGGGTCAAAGTAGAGCAGGCGGAGATCTTCCGTCTCCACGACATCCATCTCGAAGGAATCCGCAATCGCTGAGTCAACCAGCGCAAGAAACGCGACAACAGACGCGATCAGCGCAACAATCGATTTGCTGTGAATACCGACACTCCACGGTTTTGCCACGCGGCAAGGCTCTGACCGCGGGCACTGTTGTTCTTATTGCACCTCTGCATCGCCACGAGCAGAACGTGACACGAGCCTGTCTGCGTTAACGCAGACAGGCCCAAGTACAGCGCAGGACATTGTGAGCGCCGCTTCCAGCCTAGCGCTAGCGTAGCGCCGCGTCCTCGCGTCGCGCATTGCGCATTGCATCGCGACGCAAGGCATCCATAAACGCGTCGTTGCGGAACGCCGCCAGAAACGCATCGTTGCCGAGCGCATCCCGGAATGCATCACTGCTGAGCGCCTGCTGGAACGCATCACGGCTCAGTGCTCCCATGAACGCGTCATTGTTGAGCGCCGCCCGGAACGCATCTCTGCTCAGGGCGTCGAGAAAGGCATCACTGTTAAGCGCCTTCCGGAACGCATCGCTGCTGAGCGCCGCGCGGAACGCGTCACTGTTGAGCGCTTCCCGGAAAGCATCGGTGCTCAGAGCGTCCAGAAAGGCATCACTGTTAAGTGCCTCCCTGAACGCGTCATTGTTAAACGAATCGCCGAATTCTGCATCTTTGGCGCGCGCGCGGGACAATGCTGCATCGCTCGCCAGTGCATCGTGAAGTGCCACATTGCGATCCGTTATGCTGCGTCGAGCCGCGTCGCTTTGCAATGCGTTCTGGAACGCCTCATTGTTCAGCGCCTTACGGAAGGCCGGCTTTCTGAGTGCATCGAGAAATGCATCGTTGCTCATTACGTTTCGAAACGAGGAACTCTTCATCGCATCGAGAAACGCGTCGTTACTGAGCGCTTCGCGGAACGCCTCACTTTGCAGCGATGCGCGGAAAGCGTCGTTGCTCATTGCTTCCGCGAAGGCCGCGTCGCTGATCATCAACTGGTAGATGTCGGTCTGCATGAGGCGCGCCACCGTTTCATCGCCCAGCGTGATGTCGTCGCCCGATATCTGTTCACCCCGGTAACGCTCTGCCGGCGCGATCGTGCCGGATGCCTGGTCTCCGGGGACCGGGTACTTGACGCCGAAATATCCAACGACTGCAATGGCACCTGCGAGCGCGCCTACAATCAGGGTCATTCGGGACTTCTTTTGCTCGTTTTTACTCATTGTCCTGCTCCTCCAACGTCTCGAATCACGCGTCTCCCAACGGGTAGACGGTTGATGGTTACCAAACGTGTATGAGCGATCCCTGCTCGCAAATATTCCCCCCGCGCGCTTAACCGGCACTCGGGCCATAATCAATTCGTGCAGGGACTCCGGAGGGTTCGGCGGCGGCAGACTGCGCAGCACCGTCGCCATGCGCTCGAGGTCCGCCTGAAGTCTTCGTGCTTCCGGGGACTGCGCCAGAAGCCGTTCGTATTCCGCTTGCTGTTCCGCTGTGAGCTCGCCATCCACGGCTGCACTGACGAGTTCGTGTTCCTGCTCGCCATTCACCTCAGCACGCGTCACGACGAAAGGATCCCGTGTTGCTCCAACAGGTTCTTCATTTGTCTGCGCGCCGAGAAAAGCCGGGATTTGACGGTTTTCTCCGGCACCTCGAGAATCTCGCTGATCTGGTGATAACTGCACGCGCTGAAGTAATGCAGGACAATGACGGCGCGGTGATCCTCATGCAGGTGCATCAGAATCCCCTGCACTTCACGACAAAGTTGCGACGTGGCGACGGCTTGCTGCGAAGAATCATCATCAAGTGCATCGGACTCCGCCGACTCGGTGAGCGGCTCGAAGCGCCGGCGACGTCGGAGTTGATCAAGGGCTTCATTCACCGCAATCCTGTAAATCCAGCTGAACAGTCGGTAGTTCGGGTCGAATCGCCGGACGTTCTCAAAGAACTTGACGAATGCGGTCTGTGAGACATCGGCCGCTTCATCGGCGTTTCCCAGCATCCGGTACGCTGCGCTGAAAACGGGCCTCTCGAACAGCCGTACCAGCGAATCCATGGCTTGCCGGTCCCCTTCCTGGCAGCGCCGTACCAACGCAACTTCCCGGTCCTTATCCATAAATACGGCGCACGCCGGCAAATGTTGGTAAGGACACGACGAATATTTTCATGCCAGGGGCGGAGGGTCGCGGGCCAGTTCGATTTCGAACAGCCTGTCAAAGCCGGAAAAAGTGAATATGTCACCGATATGGCGGTTGACGTTGACCAGCTTCAGGCCGCCACCATCAATCAGGCGCTTGTGGGTGCGCAACAGGACACCAAGGCCTGCGCTCGAAATGTACTCGAGCCGGCCCATGTCAAGGACGCAGGGCCCCGTCACTTCGTCCAGAAAGGCCTGTGCGCGCGGCGCCTGGGCGGCGTCCAGCCGCCCTTCCAGAACGATCGCCCCTGAGTCGTCGTGCGCGATCTGAAACATGGCGCTACCTGCGTTCCGCAACAAACGTTATCTTGCTGGTTCGATCCCGGTACTCGTAATGAATCGAATCCGCCATCTTCATGACGAGATACAACCCCAGGCCACCCGGCGCCCGCTGCTCCAGCGGCGCATCCACATTTACCGGGGCAATCTCGCGCGGATCGAAACGATCGACATCGAAATCGGTCAGGCTCACCTGCACCCCGTGTTTCAGCGATGCCATCTCGAGTTGGATGTCCGCCGTCGTCTCCGTGTTATAGGTCACCATGTTGACGAAGAGCTCCTCGACGCAAAGATCAACGATGTAGCGCATCTCGGGGTCGATGCTTTCCCTGGCGAAAAAGCGGTCGGTGAATGCCACGATTCTCGACAGCTCATTGATGCTCCGTCCGAATGTCTGTTGCATAAAGCGGATCTCCAGCCCGGTTTTTTCAAACGAGTCGTTTGACCAGAACCAGCGTCATATCGTCCGCCTGCGGCGTGTTGCCGCCGAACTCGAACGCTGCTTGTACGAGTTGTCGAGCGAGATCGGCCATCGAAAGGTGCTTGCCCTTGCACATTACGTTTGCAACACCGTCCTCGCCGAATTGCCTTCCATCGGCCGTCGTGTGTTCAAAGATTCCGTCCGAGATCAATGCCAGAACGTCCCCCGGCTGCAGTACCAGTCGTCGCGCCGGTGCCGGGCGGTCGAGCGCCATGATGCCAACGGGAAAACTGGTCGGTTTCTGCCACTCGCACTCGTCATCGGCCGCATGGAAATGCAGGATCGGTCCCTGTCCGCCGGAGTGAAACTCCACCTCATGCCTGGCGGGGTCCAGAAAGCCCATGAATGCCGTGATGAACCGGTCGTCCGGCAGATCCTCATGCAACTGGTTATTGACGTGCGTGTAAGCACTGTCGAGGTCGGCGCCAAGGCGGAATGCGACGCGCAGCATCGCCTGCATCTGCGTCGCGGAGAGCGCAGGACCGAAACCGTGACCCGTCGCATCACCGAGAAGCATGAAGAGGCGGCCATCCAGCAGCACGAGGTCGTACAGGTCACCGCCGGTATGACTCGTGGGCAGGAAAGCGCCGTGCAGGTCATAGCCTCGTACGACCGGCATGGAGGCCGGGAGAGTGCTGACCTGGATCTGGCGCGCCACTTCGACTTCGTGATGCAGAATGGCGTTTGCCAGCAACTCGTCCGTCATCTGCGAGTGCTGGATGGCAATGGCTGCCTGCGCGGCGAGCGCCGGGGCTATCCACTCGTCATGCCGGTCGAACTGGCCCGGTTGCGTACCCAGCCACTGCATCACACCGAGCAGTGCATTGTCGTGACCGAGGATCGGCACGTTCAACGAAGAACGCAGCTCCAGACCTTGTAACGCTGGCCGTTGTTCCGGGCCGGATCGGCGCGTGCGGCAGTCGTTCACATTGACGATGCACTTTCTTTCCGCACACTCCCCGGCCACCCCTTGCCCAAGGCGCAGCCGTTCGGGATCTTGCGCCGCCGGGATCAGCCTGACGAGTTCGTTTGATTTCGCTTCCCACAACCAAAGCACGCCGGCTTCGGCAACGATGGCGGCCTTGCCGACTTCGATGATCTCCCGCAAGAGTTGCGGCAACGCTTCGGGCGCTGCCAGCCGGTACATGATCTCGAGTATCTTTACCAGCGATTCACGTGCAATCTCGCCTCGATCGTGATGCGGAAGTGGAACGGACAGAAAACGCGCTCCCTTTGCATTTTATTATCGTTATACAACGTTCTACCGGCCGGCATCTGCGCGCGGGTCCCGGCGCATATAATCATCGCACAGTTTCGACAGGGTAATGCGGAAAATCGGCGGCATGCGTTGTTCCCGGCCGCCTGAAATGCCGGGCGCCGGTCGTGTACACATATGGGGATGCAAGAAGCGAGACCTGTTGCGGTCGGTGGTCGCCACTGTGCGACTCGTTCGTGGTGTAAACGAAGGACAGGGTAAGTACTCATCCAGGCACAGTGGGATGCAGCCGCCTTTGTCCAACAGGCTCGCAATCGGGTCAATCAAATGTATATGAACAGTGGCCTTCGCGATTTCATGTGCAGCAATATTGCGTTGGCCGTCTTCTCTCCGGATTGTTACAAGGTGTCGCGCAGGTCAGATCCAGACATCGTTTTCAGCGGTCCGCTCACTCACCTCCGCGCCGGTATTCCTGACACCGCGCGGTTCGATCAGCAGCACGCTCGCCTCCTCCTCAGCGTATGGTTTGTGCTCGACCCCCTTCGGCACCACGTACATCTCGCCCTTCCGCAGCTCGATGTATCCATCCCTGAAGTGGATCCTGAGCCGCCCTGCCAGGACGATGAAGGTCTCGTCCGTATCCTGGTGATCGTGCCAGACGAAGTCACCCTTCAGCTTCACCAGCTTGAACTGGTAGTCGTTCATCTCAGCAATCACTTTCGGCTGCCAGTGTTCAGAGATGAGATCGAGCTTGTCCGAAAAGCTTATTGCATCGTATTGCACAACTTGCGCCCCTTGTCCGCCGCCCCTCATTTCCCCGGAAACTGTCCGGGTTTGCAAGTACAATCCACTCAGGAATCAGAACGCGCGCGGCACTTCTTAAGAGCCGGATTGACGCAGGCGTCAGACCGCGCCTGAACACCTCGGGGCAATTGCAAGCTGATGGCACTTCATCCGGAATTTCCTGTCTCTCCGTACGCCATCCCCCGACCCGACCAGCGCTGGTTCCCTGCCTCGGAAGATTTGCGCAGCACCGCGTACGAAAATCTGCTGCCGCCGCTCGTTGCCAAAATTCGTGAAGAAGTCAGTGAGTGGCGAGACGGAGGGTATGCGGGCGCCTGTCCGACGTCGAGGGCGCTGTTGGCATGGTGGTTCCTGAAGCCGCATCGAATCGAAGCGGCAGACGGCTCCCTGCCGCCATTCCAGTACTATTTTGCACAACGCGAAGCGGTGGAAACGGTTATCTGGCTGTACGACGTGCGGCAGGCGCGAGACAAGTTCGACCTGATGCGCTTCTCTTCGCTGGATGAGATCCGCCCGAGCGCCTTCCCGGAAGATTGGCCGCGATACGTCACCAAAATGGCCACCGGATCCGGCAAGACCAAAGTGCTCTCGCTGCTGATTGCCTGGTGTTACTTCCACAAGTTGTATGAGCCGGAGTCGGCGCTTGCGCGAAACATTCTGCTGATCGCGCCCAATATTATTGTGCTCGACCGACTGCGCGCCGATTTCGACGGCCTGAAAATCTTTTTCAACGATCCGGTGCTGCCGGACAACGGACACGAAGGCCGCAACTGGGGCGAGGATTTCCAGATGACCCTGCACGTACAGGACGACGTGCGCATCGTACGGCCGACCGGCAACCTGTTCCTGACGAACATTCACCGGGTGTACCTCGGTGAGGTACCCGAGGCGTCCCTGGAGGATGACGATCTTAGCGACTACTTTCTCGCGCCCTTCGGACCGAAGCCGGTCGGCAGGACCACCGACAGCAAGACGGATCTCGGCGAGATCGTCCGGGAGATCGACGAACTCGCGGTGTTCAACGACGAGGCGCACCATGTTCACGACGAGCGCATGGCCTGGTTCAAATCGATTCAGGACATCCATCACCGGATGCTGCAGAAGGACGGCCGGCTGTCGCTGCAGATCGACGTCACCGCGACGCCGAAGCACATTAACGGTGCGATTCTTGTCCAGACGGTATCCGACTACCCTTTGGTTGAAGCGATTCACCAGAACGTAGTGAAGCATCCGGTGTTGCCGGACCGGGAGAGCATCGACAGGCTTGAGGAGCACAAGAGCGCGATCTTCACCGAGCACTACGCGGACTACCTGCAACTTGGCATCGAGGAGTGGCGCAAGAGTTTTGTCGAGCACGAGAAGCTTGGTGAGAAGGCAGTTCTGTTCGTAATGGTCGATGACACGCGCAATTGCGATGAGGTCGGCGCGTACCTGGAGAGGACCTGCCCGGATCTGCAGAATGGTGTGCTGGTCATTCATACGAAGAAGAACGGGGAGATTTCCGAGGCCGCCTCAGGAAAGAAGCGGGAGGAACTGGAGGCCTTGCGCGAAGCTTCCAACCGAATCGATAGCTGGGACAGCCCTTACAAGGCCATCGTGTCGGTGCTGATGCTCAAAGAGGGCTGGGACGTTCGCAACGTCACCACGATCGTCGGGCTGCGCGCATTCAACTCAAAGAGCAAGATCCTCCCGGAGCAGACGCTGGGTCGTGGTTTGCGACGAATGTATAGTCAAGCCTCACTTGCGTCCGAGGCGGCGAGTGGCGGTGATACGGCAGAGTACGTGTCGGTCATGGGCACTCGGGCCTTCATGGACTTCGTCGAGGCCATCAAGGTCGAGGGTGTGGAGCTCGAACGTGTCCCCATGGGCGCCGGCGCCGGGCGCACGGACTCGCTGGTCGTAGAAGTGGATGCGCAGAATCCCGACAAGGACATCGAGGCACTGGACATTGCACTGCCCCGGCTCACCCGCCGCTACCAGCGGGAATTTGACGTCCTGTCCACGCTCGATCCTGCGGAGTTCTACAACACGCCGCTGCCGCTGAAGCAATTCACCCCCGAGGAAACCCGGGAGATCGTCTTCAAGACCATGCTCGACGATGCCGCCCACCACTGCATCGAGCTTGGCGCAGGAACGCCGGTGGATTACCGCTCCGTAGTCGCATTCTTCACGAAACAGCTGTTGAAGTAACTGCACCTGGTTGGCGGGTACGACCAGCTCTACCCGCGCGTCCGTGATTTCATGCGCGAGCACCTGTTCGAGGGCGCCCCGGTAGACCTCGCGGACCCGGTCGTCCTGAGGAACCTGGCGGAGCCGGCCGCGGGCAAGCTGCTGGTCGACAATTTCATCAAGGCCATCAACACGCTGACGGTGCGCGACGCCGGCAGCGTCGGGATCGAAGGTTACATCCGCCTGCGGGACATGCGCCCCTTTCGCACTGGAAACAGGCCTTACCTGGCGCCGAAGCGCTCGCTGCTCAACCGCATCGTGGGGGAGCCGCATTCCGGCGGCCTCGAGATGGCCTTCGCCGCCTTTTTGGACGAGGCCGAAGACGTCGCCTCCTTTGCCAAAAACTACCTGGCTCTTGGATTCAAGATCGACTATGTGAAGGCGAATGGCGAACTCTCCAACTATATCCCGGACTTCATCGTCCGAACGACGAACGGAACGACCTGGATCGTGGAAACCAAGGGCCGGGCCGAGATCGACCTGCCGCAAAAGATGCGCCGCCTGAAGCAATGGTGCGCCGACGCTACGGAAGCTGGGTCAAGCGAAAACGGCGAGTACCGCTTCGTCTACGTCGATCAGGACGGATTTGAGCGGCATCGGCCGCGCGATTTTGCCGCCCTGGCGACGAGCTTTAACGACTACCAGGAATGACCGGATCTAAAGCCGCACCTCAGCGAAAGAACGGTTTTTAGACCACCCAAAAGCCAAGCAGAACATCGCGATATATGACCTCTTATAAAAACCTGATGCCGCGTTTGGGTGCAAAGGCGGTCAAAGGAGCAGAAGCAGAATGTCAAAAGTCGCCTACGACCTGAGCGACGCCGAAAAGCGCGACCTCACGCAGTTGATCCAGGCAGGCAAGCCACTGCCGGAGAAGTACCGCTTCATCCTCTTCGAGGACAAGCGCGAGGTCGAACTCGTGTGCAATGGCAAGAACCGGGACGTCTGCACCACCGTGCTGCCGTTCCAAACGCTGGAGCACGTCGACGAGCCCCGTGCGGAGACGAGAACCCAGCACGACCTGTTCGATGCGCGCGGCCGGCAGATGCAGGGCTGGACCAACAAGCTGATCTGGGGCGACAACAAGCTGATCCTGTCGTCACTGAAAGCCGGAGCGCTGCGCCGCCAGATCGAGGACGCCGGCGGCCTGAAGCTGATCTACATCGACCCGCCATTCGACGTCGGCGCCGATTTCTCGATGGACATTGAAATCGGCGGCGAGACGTTTCACAAGGAGCCGAACTTGCTGGAACAGATCGCCTATCGCGATACGTGGGGTCGCGGAGCGGACAGCTTCATCAGCATGATTTACGAGCGGCTGATTTTGATGCGCGATTTGCAAACGGAAGATGGGAGTATTTATGTTCACTGCGACTGGAGGGTAAATTCATAAATTCGACTAGTGCTGAACGAGATCTTTGGCGTCGATCGCTTCCAGAATGAACTTACATGGCGCCGTGCTCGAACACACAACGATGCGACTTCCTGGGCTGCAATTGCGGACACTATCCTGTTTTTTGGCCGGAGCGAGAGCATCATCTGGAATCCCCAGTTTAACAAGCAGAGCGAGGCAGATGTAGAGAGCCGCTATCGATTTAGAGATCAGAACGGCCGTCGCTATCGCTTGGGTCCAATCGATAGTCCAAATCCTCGGCCAAACATGATGTATGTATGGCAAGGGTTTCCTCCGCCGAGAAAAGGATGGCGTTACTCACAGGAAAAGATGGCACAAATGGATATGGAAGGGCGCATCCATTATCCCGACAGCAGAGAAAAACGCCCAGCCACGAAGCTTTATTTGGACGAGTCGCGAGGCGCTCTCGTGGGCTCCGTCTGGACCGAATTCGCAGCATTGCAAGCTTCAGCAAAGGAACGCCTCGATTACCCCACCCAAAAGCCCGAAGCTCTACTTGAGCGTGTCATCAAGGCCAGTAGCAACGAAGGCGATCTCGTAGCCGATTTCTTCGCTGGCTCCGGCACGACCGCTGCGGTCGCCGAAAAGCTCGGCCGCAAATGGATTGCCACCGACCTCGGCAAGTTCGCCATCCACACTACCCGCAAGCGCCTGATCGGCGTGCAGCGGGAATTGAAGGCGGCGGACAAGCCTTTTCGCGCCTTCGAAGTGCTGAACCTCGGGCGGTACGAGCGCCAGGCCTACCTCAACGTCGGCGGGCGGCTAAGCGGCGAGCAGAAGGAGTCGGCACTTGCCGAGAAGGAGCGGGAGTTTCGCGAACTGATCTTGAGGGCCTACAAGGCCGAGCCCTTTGCGAACGACGCCTTTTTCGACGGCAAGCACGGCGGACGGCTGGTCGTGGTCGGGCCGATCAACCTGCCGGTGGGCCGGCTGTTCGTCGAGGAGGTTATCGTCGAGACCCGCAAGCGCGGCGCGACGCGCGTCGACGTGCTGGCGTTCGAGTTCGAGATGGGCCTGTTTCCCGCCGTGCTGGAGGAGGCAAGGCAGAAGGGCATCGACCTCACGCCGAAGTACATTCCGGCGGAGGTATTCGACAAGCGTGCCGTGGATCGCGGCCAGGTAATTTTCCACGACATCAGCTTCGTGGAAGCGGTACCGCGCTACGCCAAAGGCAGAACGGCGCGCGACAAGCTGACCCTGAGCATCGAGCTCGTCGACTTCTCCGTCTACTACAACCAGGGCGCTGCCGAGGCGGCCATTGACGCACTGAAAGACGGCAAGAGCGAAGTCGTCTGCGACCAGGGTCAACTGGTCAAGGTCAGCAAGGATAAGAAGGGAATCGTCAAGCGGGAGACGCTGACCAAAGTCTGGACCGACTGGATTGACTACTGGGCGGTGGATTTCGATTACGAATCGCGCAGAGAAATCATCCGCGTGCCCGCGGGCGCCGACCTCGACGATACGGTTTCCGATAGCCAGACCAACCCTGCGCTGGTGGCAGGCGCCGTGAGGCCGGAAACCGTCGAGTTCGAGGAAAGGTGGACCGGCGGCTACATCTTCGAGAACGAGTGGCAGAGTTATCGCACCCGCAAGGAACGGAGCCTCGAACTGACCACCGCGGAGCACACCTACGACCGCCCCGGCCGCTACACGACAGCCGTCAAGGTCGTGGACATTTTTGGCAACGATACGATGACGCTGGTGCCGGTAAACGTCGGTTAATCGCCGTTGGGGTTTCGATGCGCCCGTCTTATGCATGGTTCTTAAAGTATTTTCGAGGAAATGATTCCGCGGAGGGATGGAACTCGACCCGACACTACCGATGCGAGCCACCCGCATCACCGTCCTGGCCCGAATACCTTCCTGGCGTCTCGCTGACTAAAAGACCCGGCTGGGTATTGCGTCGGGCATGCACGCTTTTCTCAGCTTTTTTCAGCGGCTCGCGATTCGGCGTTCGCCCCTGAAAAGAGCAAGCCACCGGCAAACGCATCGGCATAGTCTTCACCGTCTTGCTGGCCGCTTAGCCGGGGCGTGCAGAGTTGAGCGACCTCGGGAGCCATCCAGAATGCGAGGTCCAGATCACGGTTGCGGATTCTGCAGCCGCTCCCACCGTTGCCGCATGGCCGAGCGAACGCGAATCGGATAAGGAAGTTCGCGGAACAGGCGTTCGAACTCGCGCCGCTTGAAGCCGCTGCCGGCGAGATCGAGTTCGGGCAGGCCTGCAAAGCGCCTGTTCTTGCGCGTCGACAGGTAGAGCACATCCAGCAACGCCTTTTCCCTCGTCGCGATCCGGCAGGGCTGGTGCGTGTCACTCCATTCAGTGCCGTCTCGCATTAATTCCGGCTTGATGCGGTAGAACTCGAACGTGCCCACCGGTGATGCGAGAAGCCGGCCGCGGCCGGTCGATGCAATCTGGACAGTTCGAGGCATCTGTTCGATCACCGCGTGCAGATGAAGCGCGGTCAGAAACGATACGTATCCCTGCTCCTTGCCGAGCAGGTACGGCACACAGGCCATTGGATGGAAGTGCGGGTGATTCGTGTTGGCCCAGATGCCTTTGGTTACCCTGGTCAGGACCTGTTTTGCGGCAAGGCGATCAAGACGCTTCGACGCCGCCGACAGGCTCGAGCTGCTGGCAAATGCGAAGTCGCGCGTCGAAAAAACGACGAACCCCGGTTTGTGCAATAACTCAAGCATGACGGTGCAGCGCCTCGAAGACGCTCGATTGCAGCGATTCCCAGGCCGCCCGGGTACCAAATTCGACGCGGCTGCCGACTTCCAGGAATTCCACCACCTGGCCTTCGTATTCTGCCCAGCGAAGCGCGGCGAGGCACTCGATCGCGTCGCTGACCGGAGCACGTTGCAACAGGTTCCGTCGCGCCGCTTCTGCAAAATGGCCGCCCCGGATCAGGATGCCGAGGTCGAAGACATCGCGCGCCTGGGTGACTGTGCGCCCTGCCAGTGCCGCGACTTTTTGTACTACAGCTGCGCTGCCCGAGTAGTGGCTGCATTGAAACGCCAGTTTTTGATAGCGCCGTGCAATGCTGGTATCGACGAATTCGGTGATCGCCTCATCGCCAGGATCGTCACTACGGCGAGAGAACTCGACCTTGGTCGGGAGCCGAACTCCCGAGGCGCGAACGAGAGTGCAGCGAAAGCGTTGCGTCGTTTCCGTATGTTTGGCTTTGTCTGGGTCGTTGACATCGATGGCGTCAATGCCGAAAGTCCTTAGGCTGCGCTGGAAGGCGGCATCGCCAAGAATTTTGTAGCCGTTCTTTTTGAGTGTTGTGACGGCACCTGCCAGGACGTCGATATCCATGTCCTCCGAGTACCGCGGACTGTGGAAAAAGAATCGCAAATTGACGCCACCCTTGACTACAAACAGGCGGGCGTCGGCGAGTCCCAGGAGCCGCTCCAGAAAGCAGAAGTGAAAGGCTTCGCGGATGTCGGGGTCGGACAGCATATTTAATTATGCGTTTATATTAACTTATATGTCAAAATAAACGCATAATTAATCGACTTTTAGCGCTCGTTCAGCGCAGTGCGCCGCAGGACCGCCACGACCACAAACCCGGCCAGCATGCCGATCGGCCCCGGCAGCGGATCCACAGCAATACAGCGAGCAACAGCAGTGCGCTCGCCAGCAGAATGCGGCCGTCAGTCTGCCTGTACATGAGCACTATTCCCCGGGGGGTCGCTTGCAATTGTAAATAATTCTCATTAGCATTTGTCCGTGATCGTAACCCGCGACAAGCCCGCAACTCCGCCCCCCGCGCCACCGCGTCCGCTGAGCGAGCAGGAATTGTTCCAGGGCCGTCACGAAGTGGAAATCGAATTCCGGGGAGAACGCTACCGCCTGCGCATCACGCGCAACGATAAGCTGATATTGACCAAGTAACCATAACCGCGAGCCAGCCAGCGAGACGCCAGCACGCCAGCACGCCAGCACGCCAGCGACCGACACCAGGAGCAAGACGATGCCGTCCCTTACCTGGTCCCTGCTGGCATTAGCTGCAAACGGGACCGCCCTGCCACCGTCCGTAACGGATTCGGCACCGCTCGATAACATCACCGTCGAGGCCTCGAAACTGCCGGCCAAAACCACCGACCTTTCCGCCCGCGTGACGCTGATCGACAGCGAGCGCATGCGCCGGGAACTCGCCCAGGACATCGCCGACCTCGTGCGCTACGAGCCCGGCGTCGACGTTGTCGACCAGGGCAGCCGCTTCGGCCTGTCCGGAATCAGTATCCGCGGCATCGGCGGCAACCGCGTCAAGATAGAGGTCGACGGTGTGCCGACGTCGGACTCGTTCTCCATCGGCAGTTATTCCAACGCGAGCCGCGACTTCGTTGAGGTCGACAGCCTGAAGCAGGTCGAGATCGTCCGCGGTCCGGCATCGGCCACGTTCGGCTCTGACGCGCTTGGCGGCGTCGTCAGCTTTGTGACACGTGGGCCGCTCGACCTTATCGACGACGACGGACGTTACTTCGACGTGAGCGCCGGCTTCAACAGCGTGGACACGAGCAACCTGCTGAGTGGGGCGGCAGCTTTTGCAGCCGGGCCGGTCGCGACATTGTTGCGCGTAAGTTCGCGCGAGGGCGTGGAACGCGACGTGCCGGGCGCCGATCCGCTCGACGACGACAGCCTGAACCTGCTCGCCCGCTTCGACATCGGCAATTATGAGGAGGGCGTTTTCAGCCTGACGCTCGAGCGGTTTGTCGCCAACTCCCTCACCGACGTCGATTCCCTCGAGCGCGTGCAGGACTTCAGCGCGCAATTCGGTTTTCCCTACATCATCGACACCGCTAAAGTGGCCGGCGACGATCGCCGCGAGCGCAACCGCGTGAGCGTGGGCCAGGAATGGGCCGAAGGCCGTTTCGGCACTGACTACCTGCGCTGGCGCGCGTACTGCCAGGACAGCCGGACGACGCAGGATACCTTCGAGGCGCGCGAGTCGTTCATCGCGGGCGTTGCTTCCGCCGTCGAGCGCGACCGCGGATTCCGGTTCGATCAGGAACTGGCAGGACTTGAAGTCAACGCGGCCAATGAGTTTTCGACGGGCGAGATTGCGCATCAGCTCGCCTGGGGCATCGAGTTTGAAAGTACGGACACTGAGCAGCTACGGACGGGTACGGAAACAGACCTTGGTACCGGCGGCACGTCGAACCAGGTCGGACCGGATCTGTTCCCCGTTCGCGACTTCCCGATGTCGACCACAAAACGGATGGGAGTTTATCTGCAGGATCGCATTGATCTTGGTGCGGTCTCCGTAATTCCGGGACTGCGTTGGGATCGCCATACACTGGATCCGGAAATTGACCCGATATTTGTCGATGCGAACCCCGACGTTCCCGTCGTCGATTACGACGACGAGGTCTCGCCCAAGCTCGGCCTCCTTTGGGACATGGCCGATCGCTGGCAGCTCTATGCTCAATACGCCGAAGGCTTTCGTGCGCCGCCCGTCAACGACGTCAATGTCGGCTTCACGAACCTGCAGTTCGGCTACACGACGCTGCCAAATCCCGAACTGCGTTCAGAATCCAGCAAGGGTTACGAAGTCGGGCTCCGGCACTCGGGCGAGATCCTGCACCTCGACCTGGCGACATTCCTGACGCGTTACGACGATTTCATCGAGTCCTTTCAGAGCGTCGGCTTCGATCCCGTGCGCCAGCTCGTGCTGTTCCAGTCGGTCAACGTCGACGAGGTCGAAATCCGCGGCGCCGAACTGTCGGGCACCTTCCTGCCGCCGGGCCTGCCCGACGGCTGGCAGGTCAACTTCGCCGTGGCCTGGGCGGAAGGCGAGGACAAGCAAAGCGGCGCGCCACTTAACTCGGTCGCGCCATTGAACGGTGTGCTGGGCCTCGACTACACGGCAGCATCGGAGCGCTGGGGTGGCAGCTTTGTGGTTCGTGGCGCGACGCGGCAGGACGAGCTCGACGAATCGGCCGGCGGGCTGCTGAGCCCGGCGGGCTATGTCATCTATGACGCCTACGGTTACTGGAAACCGACCGAGACGACGCGCCTGCGTGCCGGCGTCTACAACCTCAGCGATCACCAGCACTCCGCCTACCTGGACGTGCAGGGCGTGCCCGCCGATTCGCTGAATGCGGATCGTTACCAGCGTCCGGGTCGCGAGTTCAACGTTGCATTCGATTGGTCCTTTTGACTTTGAAAAGCGAGACACTGATGAAACCTGCTCACCTCACCCTGCT
>JBGTHC010000018.1:0-3479 GCA_041746375.1 Woeseiaceae bacterium | reverse complement strand
GCCACGATTTTCTCGGAAACGGGAGAACCCATATTCAGTGCGGAACAGCGCTTGGCGGAGTTGCGGCAGCTCTACTTGCAATACAGTTCGCGTTACGGACCCGAGCACCCCGATGTCGTCCGCACCAAGCGGGAAATCGATGCAATCGTGAGCGGCGGCGGCGTCAGTGATTCGCTGGGAGACGTCGCGACTCAACGTTTGGCTCTGGAAATGCAGCGAGACAGTCTGCTGGAGCGCTATTCTCCCGAGCACCCCGACGTGGTTCGCTTACAGCGCCAGATTGATGCGCTTCCGGAGCAGGACGCGGCCAGCGCGCAAGCAGCCCCCAAAAGACCACCGAACAACCCCGCCTACCTCCAGGCGCAGGCGCGCCTCGATTCTGTGCAGGGCGCCATTTCCGCCGCAGAACGCCGCAGGCAGGATTTGATGGAACGCAGGACCAATATGGAACGTGCCGTGTCCATTGCGCCCCGGGTTGAACAGGAGTGGTTGCAGGTCAATCGCGGGTACAACAGCGCCCGGGAGGAATACGAGGAAATCAAGCGCCGAATTACGGGCGCAAGGCTTTCAGAGAGGCTGGAAGAGGAGAACAAGGGCGAACGCTTTACCTTGCTGAAGAGGGCTGGTCTGCCGGCAACGCCGGTGCAACCGAACCGACCCGCAATCATCATTCTCGGCTTCGTTCTGGCTGCCGGAGTCGGCATCGGTATTGCGGCGCTGGTCGACGCACTCGACTCGTCAATCCGCAACAGCCGCGACCTGCTTACGAACTTCTCGATGAAGCCCGTTGGGGTTATTCCGTACGTCCGTACGGAGCACGATCGGCGTATGAGTTGGTTAAGGAGGACCACCGCGGCAGGGGCGGTGGCAGTATCCCTGATTCTCGTTGTGGCCCTGATCTAGACGGACTTGGCAAGGTATGCAGGGATGAGCAAATTAGAAGAGGCAATCCGGAAAGCCGGACAGACACACGAGGCGGCGCGGCGCAAAGAGGTTGACGCTGCGCGGGAGGCAGATTCCACGGACTCCTCGTCGCTGGAACTGAATCGACTTGCGCCGGTGATCTTCCGGCTGCAGCCGAGCCACAAGTTTCAGCCGACAGTTTCACACCTCGAACGAAACAGGATCATCCACGACGGCTACCCGGAGGCGGCCCTCATAGGCTACAAGATGCTTCGCACGCGCCTCCAACAGGCCCTCAGCAGCAACGAATGGAAGACCCTGGCAATTACGGCGCCCCACGACGGCGCCGGCAAAACGGTCACGGCCATCAACCTTGCCATAACGTTGGCGTCGCACGGCGGGCACGAAGTTTACCTGGTAGACCTTGACCTGCGGAACCCCAGCATTGCTGACTATCTCGGCCTGCCGGAGGAAATTCCCGGGATCCGGTCCTATTTGGAAACGAACAGACCGCTTCGCGATCTATTGTGGGACGTCGGTGTCCAGAATCTTGCCGTTGTGGCAAACAGGGACCGGATGGACGACTCGTCGGAACAGATCACGTCCAAGCGCATGCAGGCGTTGATAGGCGATCTCAAGACGGCGTCGCCGAACCCCGTAGTCATTTTTGATCTTCCTCCCATGCTTACTGCAGACGATGCGGTGGCCATTTCACCGTTGGTTGACGGCATGTTGATCGTGGCCTCCGAGGGCGAAACGACACGCGAGGATTTCAGGAGTGCATTAGAGTTGTTTCGTAAGGTCAACGTTGTCGGAGTCGTATTGAATAAGTCCGTCGAGCGGTAGCGGCCTCGTTACGCCGGCACCATTGCCTCGGACGTGCCTTCGTCCAAATATTTCTCGAACTCGGTTCCTGCGAGCGCAGCCGCCAGTTCGTCGTAGTTCTTTACCATCGGGCGCAGCGTGTTCGGGTTTATCTTGACCAGGTTGGAAGTCGCTTCCTCAACGTATTCGATCTCCAGCAGGCCGCATATCGCCCGCCAGGCGTCGTTCGACAATGTCGGTCCGTTGAACAGCTGCTCGTAAACCAGTTCGATCTTCCTGTGTGCTGAAAGCAGGCGCTCGAAATCGTGGAAGGCGCTCCGGACCCTGCGCATTTCTTCGATCGCGTGCCGGGGTGAAATGCGTATCGATACCACCGGGAGCTGGCAGGTGGAGTGCGGTCGCCACCCGCGTTCGTGCCTGGCGTGGATCAGCCTCCTGGACACGTACTGCTTCAGCAGGTTGTCGCGCCGCAGGTGAATGACACGGATTTCCTTGTTATCGGCCAGGTACTTGCGAACGCGGGGATTGTCGACGTGGTTGTACATGGCCTTGAACAGTACTACGGGAGCTTCCCTGCGCCCGTAATTCGTTTCCATGATGCGTTCCGGGTTCCAGCAGCGGCCTTTGAGGTAGGCGTATCCCTTGGTCAACAAGCGGTTGCCGAGAATCGGGCGCGACGGTTCATGATTCCCGCCTACCAGAAGCTCGCCGTAACAGCGAATTTCCGGATGGGCGTCCAGGCAAGTTTTCAGAAATGTCGAGCCGGATCGTTGGGAGTTGAGGATCAGGCCCTTCACGTAAGCTGTCGGAGGCATGTAAATGTCACCGTAGAGGCGAGTTCGGGGTGGCAATTGTCCGTTCCGGGGTCACCCGCATTTCATGAAACCTGCCGCTTAACCGAAGTGTGTTGCAGGTAATAGTCGATGGTCGCTTTCAGCCCGTCGGTCAGCGTGCACTTTTCGCTAAAGTCGGTCAAGTCCCGGAGCTTGCCGGTATTTGGCGCACGACGTCGAACGCTCCCTGCCGGTGAAGCGTTGAGTTCGATCTCGGCGTTTATGCCCACGATATCGAGGATAGCGTGGCCGACGTCCAGAATCTTCAGTTCCTGCTCGCTTCCCACGTTCACGGTCTCGTTCGCCGCCTTTTCGGTCTCGGCGAGCATCAGCGTGGCGCGCACGGCATCGTCGACGTAAATGAACGACCGTGTGTCGTCATAACCGTACAGGGAATAAATGCCCTCTTGCATTCGTGATATGAAGTCCGGCACGACATGGTTGTCGCCCATCCTCGGCCCATACACGTTGTGATAGCGGATTACCGTGTAGTCTGCCGAAAACTGGCGGCAGCCGTTGATGACCAGCACTTCGCCATGCAGCTTCGAGACGCCGTACGACCAGCGCGGGTTGCCCGTGTCGGTAATGCACAGCGGCACGTCCTCGGCCGTGGGTACGGGCCAGTCGAACTTCTGCACCGTCCCTGCGTAGGCCTCGGACGACCCGGCGTAGACAAACCGCTTAAGCTTGCCGGTCGGTGCGTAGCGGTCCAGCAGGTGGAATGTCGGCAGCGTCGAGCATCGCAGCACGTCGTAGGGACGTTCGTAAAAGTTCTGGGTGCCGTTCAGTGCCGCCATGTGGAAGATGACCTCGCAGTCCTCGGGCAGCACTGAGAGAGCCGCCGCATCGGTAAGGTCGATGTTGAAGGCGGTTACGGAAGGCAGCGCGCAAAGGGCCTGATACTCCGCGTCGTTGTCG
>JBGTHC010000017.1:0-29953 GCA_041746375.1 Woeseiaceae bacterium | reverse complement strand
TTAGGCATGCCGCCAGCGTTCAATCTGAGCCAGGATCAAACTCTTCAGTTTAAAGCTTTGAGCTTTATTCCTCAGAACGCGATCCCCAAATTACTTAGAATTAAACTTGGTTCTCACGTTTGACATTGCCGCAAGGCAAATTCCAACGCGAGCACCCACACAAATTATCTGATTGAATTGTTAAAGAGCAGGTTGATCAAAGGGTTAAACCGCTTGATCGACAGGGCCGACAATTATACAGCCGAACATGCCCCGAACAACAGCTTTCGCGCTGTCGAAAGTGGGCCTGGTTGCTTATTTATCGGGATCCTGGCTGAAGGACACCGTGCCTTCAGCGAGCGGGGCATTATATCGACCGCGACCGCGGGGTCAACAACTAATTGGCAGCGGGGCCGATAGGCGGGTTTTACCCGGAAAAGCGCGAGTTTGCGGCCCCGGCTTTCAGGCAAGGCCTGTCTTCAGACCAGGCGCACCCTGGCAAATTTGCGCTTGCCGACCTGGAACACGTGGCTGCTGCCCGCCGGAATTTCACGTCGACGGTCCTCGATTCGTTCGCCATCGATTCTTACGGCGCCCTGGCTTATCAGGCGCATGGCCTCGGTCGTGCTGGCGGCCAGGCCGGCCTGCTTGAGCACATGCGCAATGCCGAGGGTCCCCTCTGCACTCTGTATGGAAAGCTCTTCGATATCGGACGGCATCTCGCCTTCGCGAAAGCGGGCGATAAATGCCTCTTTGGCTCTCTCGGCCGACTTGGCGTCGTGAAATCGCGCCACAACCTCCATGCCGAGCTCAAACTTGACGTCCCGCGGATTCCGGCCGTCTGCGACGGATTTTTTCAGTGCTTCGAGGTCTGCCAGCGGCCGAAAACTCAATACCTCGAAGTAGCGCCACATCAGGTCATCGGAAATTGACATGAGCTTGCCGAACATTTCCCCCGCCGACTCGGTTATGCCGATGTAGTTGTCCAGCGACTTCGACATTTTTTGCACGCCGTCGAGGCCAACCAGCAGCGGCGTCGTCATGACGACCTGGGGATCCTGCCCGTAGTTCTGCTGCAACTGGCGACCTACCAGCAGGTTGAATTTCTGGTCGGTACCGCCCAGCTCGACGTCAGCCTTCAGTGCGACCGAGTCGTAGCCCTGCACCAGCGGATACAGAAACTCGTGAATGGCGATTGGCTGGCCACCCCTGAAGCGCTTGTTGAAGTCGTCCCGTTCGAGCATGCGGGCCACTGTGTGCTGTGCCGCAATGCGTATCAACCCCGCAGCATCCATCGGCGCCATCCAGGTCGAATTGAACTCGACGCGAGTGTGTTCGGGATCGAGAATCTTGAATATCTGCGCCTCGTAGGTTCGAGCGTTTTCTTCGATGGCCTCCCGGGTCAATGGCGGCCGGGTTGTATTCTTGCCTGACGGATCGCCGATCATGCCCGTGAAGTCGCCGATGAGAAACACAACCTCGTGCCCGAAGTTCTGAAACTGGCGCATCTTGTTTATCAGAACCGTGTGGCCGATGTGCAGGTCCGGCGCGGTCGGGTCGAAACCGGCCTTCACGACCAGCCGGTCTTTGCGTTTCAGTTTCTGTTCGAGTCCGCCGTCCGGCAGAATTTCGTCGGCGCCCCGGGCAAGCTCGGCGAGCTGGTCGGCAATTGCAGTCTTCATAATGGTGTTCATTGGCTGGTAATGAGGCAACGATATCTCGAACTTTTCGGCTGCCGAACTGTAGCATTACAACTGCCGGTTGCAGCAGTTCGACAGAACGAATTCGATTGCAATCTGACGGATGAGCAGCCGTTCGCCTGCTTATTCAGGCACCTTTTGATGAAGACTCATTAACATCATGAGTTTTAACAACTTTCTTTGACCGGCCGTGCATCTCGCTGATAGAGTAGCGGCTTCCAGCGACAAGGGGACAACGTCTTGAACCGTCGGGTGAGTCAACTACTTCACGATTACAAGCAAACAGCCCCGGAAACGGCTGGAAAAAGCAAGAGACTTCAATGGTTTGTAGTTGGCCTGGGACTGCCTCTCGTTGGTCTGTTGCTGATGTGGGCATTCAATTCACCAACGAGCGAATCCTCGCTCACCGCCGAGAGCGCCGCTGAGGCAAGCGCAGCTCCGGCAATTCCGCTGGCAGAGGGGAAATTGCCGACCCTCGACAGCGACCTCGAGTTGATCGAACTCACAACCGTCAAACCAATGCCGGAAATGAAGCCGGTCTCGCCCTATTCCGAACTGCAGTTCCGGGTTCGTCCTGGCGACACCCTCGACCGGCTGTTCCGTACGCACAAACTCGACCTGGGAAATCTGGCCTCGATCGCCAGTCTGCCGGAGGCCGGGAAGTATTTGCGCATGTTGCGGCCCGGCGATGAATTTCGCATCGAACACGACAAGGGACAGCTGATCAGCCTGTATCGTGACCTCGACATCAATAACGCGTTGCTCGTGTCGCGCGGGGAGTCAGGATTCGCCGCCGAAATAATTACGCGACCGATCGAAATTCAGAAGCGCCTGGCCTACGGACGAATCGAAACGTCGCTATTCGAAAGTGCTGCGTCCGCAGGTATGCCGGACAAGCTCATCATGAACCTGGCGGGGATTTTCGCCTGGGACGTGGATTTCGTGCTCGACATTCGCAAGGGCGATGACTATTACATACTGTACGAAGAGATTTATCAGAACGGCAAATTTGTCACCTCCGGTGAAATAATCGCCGCCGAGTTCAACAATAATCGACGCACTTTCCAAGCGGTTCGGTTTGTCGACAAGAACGGCCGATCAGACTATTTCACGCCAGACGGCAGAAGTGTGCGCAAAGCGTTTATTCGCGCACCGGTCGACTTCACGCGCATCAGTTCAAGTTTCAATCCCAATCGGCGCCATCCGATCCTCAATACCATTCGTGCACACCGGGGCGTGGATTACGCGGCACCTTCAGGAACTCCGATAAAGGCAGCCGGCGACGGCAAAATAATCCATCGCGGCCGTCACGGCGGCTACGGTAATGCGGTCATCATCCAGCATGGCGGCAACATCACTACGCTGTATGCTCACCTGTCCAAGTTCCATGCACCGGCCAAACTGAACGGTCGCGTCCGGCAGGGCGATAGTATCGGCTACGTCGGCGCCACCGGCCTGGCCACGGCGCCGCACCTGCACTACGAATACCGCCTGAATGGCGTCCATCGCAATCCGCGCACGGTGGATTTACCGCAAGCCGACCCGATCCACGAAGAATATCGTGCCGAGTTCCTGGCATCGGCTGAACCATTGCTCGAAGAATTGCTGCAGTTCAAGAGTACGCAGGTCGCCATGGCGTCGGACTGATTCAACTATCCGGATGAAACGGTCCCGGCAACCTGTCTGAATTCAGCCAAGTGTTCCGACTGCCGCTTTCATCCTCGCCAGCAGTTCCAGCCGCTCCACAAGAACCAATGAGATTCCCGTGCCAGTAAAGTCGCTTTATATCGGCCTCATGTCCGGCACCAGCATGGATAGTATCGACGCGGGCCTGTTCGACATTCGAGGCGATCGCTGCCTTACCGTCGCCACCCATAGCAGTCCTTATCCCGAGGATCTGCGTGAATGCCTCACGACCGCGAGCCGCAATCCGGAGAGCTGCACAGTCGAGTTAATCGGCACACTCGACCACCAGGTCGGTAATTGCTTTCGCAAAGCTGCGGAGGACTTGCTCGTCACGAGCGGCGTAGCAAGGAGCACTATTCGGGCAATCGGCAGTCATGGGCAGACCTTGCGCCACAAGCCACGAAGCGATCGCCCGTATACGCTGCAGATCGGCGATCCCAACCTCATAGCCGCGGGAACAGGCATCACAACGGTTGCGGATTTTCGACGCCGGGATGTTGCGCTGGGCGGCGAAGGTGCGCCGCTCGCCACTGCCTTCCATCGCCATTTTCTCGCGGATGCAACAGAAAACCGGGTGATTCTGAACATCGGCGGGTTTGCGAATATCACCATTCTTCCGACCGGTGGCGGCGTGGTCCGCGGTTTCGATACGGGCCCCGGCAATACGCTGCTCGATGCCTGGATACACTCGAAGAAAAAGCAGCCGTACGACCGCGATGGCGCCTGGGGCAGCAGCGGCCGCATTTCCGAGGATCTTCTCCAGGTGCTACGAAACGATCCGTACTTTCCCGCGGCGCCGCCCAAAAGCACCGGGTTCGAGTACTTCAACCTGGCTTGGCTCAAGGAGCGACTGGCGGCGGTAACCGGCAAAAAAACGGTCGCGGCGGAGGACGTACAGGCAACGCTCGCCGCCTTGACCGCAAACACGATCGCCGATGCTGTCCATGCGTATGCGCCGGCGACTGAGCGTTTACTCGTATGCGGCGGCGGGGTGAGAAACAGCCACTTGATGCGCCTTCTGGCCGATTCAATGCCGGCCATTACCATCGCATCGACCGCGGCACACGGTATCGAACCGGGCTGGGTAGAGGCGGCTACCTTTGCATGGCTGGCACAACGCCGGCTCGATGGCCTGCCCGGCAATTTGCCGGCCGTAACCGGCGCATCCGCAGAAGCGGTCCTGGGCGGCATCTGGTTCGGCTCCAGGGACGATCAAGACAGCGCGGAGTAGCGTCAAACTGCGGGCTGGTTAAAGAATTCGTAACAGAACGATTGTTATACTGCCGGCCCTGAAAACTGCCGAGCACTTGAGTGAGCGATCCGGATTTACCCGTAACTGACCCTTATATCAATCGGGACCTGAGCCTCCTCGAATTCAACAAGCGCGTGCTCGACCAGGCAAACGACCCGGGAAACCCGGTTCTGGAACGTTTGCGCTTTCTCTGTATCTCGTGCACCAACCTTGACGAATTCTTCGAGCTTCGGGTTGCGGCACTGAAGCAACGGCTGGAAATCGGCGCGCCGGCGCCGGGGCCCGACAAACTGACGCCCCAGCAGTTGATGGACGAAATCCGTCGGTGCTCTCTTGTCCTGGTCGGGCAACAGTACAAGTTGCTGAACAATGACATTCTTCCCGTGCTCGCCGGGGAACGTATCCGGTTTCTGCAACGCTCGGACTGGACCCGCGAGCAGAAGCGCTGGCTCAACGATTTCTTCGATGACGAAATCGTGCCGGTTTTGACGCCGCTGACGCTCGATCCTTCACGACCATTCCCGCAAATCCTCAACAAGAGTCTGAATTTCATTGTCAGGCTGAAAGGCAAGGATGCTTTCGGCCGCCTGCGACACCGTGCAATTGTCCAGGCGCCGCGCTCGTTGCCAAGGATCATCCGGGTACCGGATGAGCTTTGCAACGACGGCGGCCAGCACTACGTCTTCCTTTCCTCGATCATCCACGCTCACGCCAACGAATTGTTTCCGGGCCTCAAGGTGGAGGGTTGCTATCAGTTCAGGATTACCCGCAACAGCAATTTGTATGTTGACGACGAAGAAGTGGACGATCTCATACTTGCCTTGCAGGGCCAGTTGGCAGCCAGTCGCTACGGTGCCGCGGTTCGTCTGGAAATCAGTCACGAATGTCCGCAGGATCTCAGCAATTTCCTGCTGGACCATTTTTCGCTGGATGCGACGGACCTGTACACCGTCGACGGACCCGTCAATCTCAATCGACTCGCCACGATCTGCGATGTGGCGCGTCGACCGGACCTCTGTTACGCCCCGTTTTCGCCCGGGTTACCGGCCGTGCTGAAAACGGAAGAGGATATTTTTTCAGTCCTGCGCAAACAAAATGTTCTCCTGCATCATCCCTTTCAGTCGTTCGGTCCCGTTATCGATTTTATTGCCGCCGCTGCAACCGACCCGAAAGTACTTGCCATCAAGCAAACGCTTTACCGCACAGGCGCGGAATCTCCGTTTGTGGACCACCTGGTCCGCGCGGCCAGGGCGGGCAAGGAAGTCACCGTCGTTGTGGAACTGATGGCGCGTTTTGACGAGGCAGCGAATATCACGCTGGCCTCGAGGCTTCAGGAAGCCGGCGCGCATGTCGTTTACGGCCTGGTAGGCTACAAGACGCATGCCAAGATGGCGCTGGTCGTGCGTCGCGAACAAGGCAAGCTTGTGCGCTATGTGCATCTCGGCACAGGCAACTATCACCCGGGAACCGCGCGCGTGTATACGGACTACGGGTTGCTGAGTTGCAGCCAGCAGCTCGGTGAGGATGTGCACAAGATTTTCATGCAATTGACGAGTCTTACAGCAGCGAGAGACCTGCAAAGGTTGCTGCAGGCTCCTTTTAATTTATTTGATGAGCTCGTACGCCGGATTGAGCGCGAGATTACCCAGGCCGAAAACGGCAAGAAAGCGCACATCATCGCCAAGGTCAACTCACTCGTTGAGCCACAGCTCATCGACTGCCTGTACCGGGCGTCGCAGGCCGGCGTCAGGATCGAGCTGATCGTTCGAGGCATGTGCTCGCTGCGCCCTGGTGTTGCAGGCATGTCGGAAAGTATAAGCGTT
The DNA here is from genome assembly GCA_041746375.1 of Woeseiaceae bacterium. GTDB lineage: Bacteria > Pseudomonadota > Gammaproteobacteria > Steroidobacterales > Woeseiaceae > IDS-8. The sequence goes on along the minus strand of JBGTHC010000017.1, from coordinate 23,513 downwards.
CGGTCGATTGTCGGGCGTGTCCTCGAGCATTCCCGGGTCTACTATTTTTACAACGGTGGAGACGAAGAATACTTTTGTGCCAGCGCGGACTGGATGGAGCGGAATTTCTTTCGCCGCACGGAGATCAGCTTTCCTGTCCGGCATCGACGGCTCAAAGAGCGTCTCCGTGACGATCTGGAACTGTATCTCGCCGACAATTGCCAGGCATGGGTGCTGAATGGCGATGGCACATTTGACAAGCTCGATCCCGGCGACGATACGCCGGTGTCGGCACAACAATCCTTGCTGACCGAACTGTCCGGCAGCAGTTAACCGCTGCCAGTAGTTTTTATTCGAAGCGCAATTTGAAGCCGGCCTTTCGCAGGTAACTGCGCTCCCTGTTCAGGTCGGTCGCTGTCAACGGATTATCCCTGAGCCATCCATCCGGGAACACCAGGCTCATATAGTCCTTGCCTACCTTGATCGTCACTGCCGGCGACTCCGTTGCGCTCCGGCCACGATTCAGCAATACCGCCATCCGCAGCAACAGCGCCAGTCGCAGCGCCGAGTCGCGCCAGGACATTGGCAGCCGGCGCGCATAGCGCAAATTGATCTCGCGACGCTGGCCGGCGATCAGGAAGGCCAGAATCTGCTGCTCGGCGCGCGGAAATCCAGGAAGATCGGCGTGCTCGGCGATATAGGAGCCGTGCCTCTGGTAGCCATCGTGCGAAATGTCCAGCCCAATTTCATGCAGGGTCGCTGCCCACTGCAACATATTGGCCGCCTGTTCGGATTGCAGCTTCCAGCGCTTTGCACACTGCATCAGCAAACTGTGTGCCGTGTCCGCAACCCGTATCGCCTGGCCGCGATCGACGGAGTATCGTCCAGCCATGGCCTGCACGCTGCGCTCGCGCGCATCCTCATGCTGCAAACGGCCAAGATGGTCGTAAAGTAATCCTTCTCGAAGCGCCCCGTCCGAAATCTGCAACGTTGTAACCTGCAGGACATCAATGAGCTCAACGAGAATCGCCAAACCACCGGGCCAGACCTGCGCGCGAGGTTGCGGCAATCCGGGTAACTGCAAATTCGCCACATTATCGAATCTCGCGACGCACTCGATCAACTGCTCGACCGCGTCCCTGGTCAGCTCACTGGATTCGACAATCCCCAGTTCACGAGCGACAGCGGCAGTGGCAAGAATGGTTCCGGAGGTGCCGATTACATCCAGGTCGGGCGAAAGCGGAAAAAAAGACTTTATCGGGGAGATCTCCAGGCGCGCTGCCAGGCGCGCCTTTTCGAACGCGCGGCGCGTGATATTGCCTTTGTGAAAATACTTTTCGGTCATGGCAACGCAGCCGAGATGCAGGCTTTCGAGCGCTTTCGGCTTGACAGCATCGCCGAGAATCAACTCAGTGCTGCCGCCGCCGATATCCATAACCAGGCGCATTCCCGTGCAAGGCGGCAGACTGTGAGTCACGCCTTTGTAAATAAGTCGCGCTTCCTCGATACCTGAAATAACCTCGATGGGATGCCCGAGCGCTTTCTCGGCTGCCTTGCGGAATGCGTCGCTATCGCGCGCGCGGCGCAGAGCGCTGGTACCGGCCGCGCGGACGCTGGAGGCTTGCATATCGCGCAGTCGCTGACCGAAGCGTGCCAGGCATTGCAGCGCACGCTTGATCGCTGCGTCGTTCAGGTCACCGTGGTTGCGGAGACCCTCCGACAGCCTGACGGTTTCCTTGAGGCGGTCGATAATCGTCAGTTGCCCGTGGCGCAGTTCACCCACAACCATGTGAAAACTATTGGACCCAAGGTCGACTGCGGCAATGACCTCGGGTGAAGCGTCTGGCGCAACGTCAGCGTTCGGTCGATCTGCAGTAACTGTGCTGATCTGCCTGACCTTCTTGAAAAGGGAAGCGTTACTCCGGCGCGACTTTATACGCTGAACGACGAACCACAGCCGCAGGTCGTCGTCGCGTTGGGATTGCGAATGACGAACTGTGCGCCCTGGAGATCTTCCTTGTAGTCGATCTCTGCACCCATCAGGTACTGCACACTCATTGGATCGATAACCAGCGTGACGCCCTGATTCATGACGCTGCTGTCCCCGTCTTCGATCTTCTCGTCGAATGTAAAACCATACTGGAAACCGGAGCAGCCGCCGCCGGAAACAAACACCCGCAGCTTGAGCTCCGGATTGTCTTCCTCCAGCATTAATTCATTGACCTTCTTTGCCGCTGCGTCCGTGAAGACGACGGGCGGCGGAACAGCCATGGTGCCTATTCGAGGTGTGTCAGTCTGCATAATTCAAATAATCCTGTGGTCGTCGGGGTCTCTCACGACCCGGTTACAATCTTGACGGGCGACTCGAGACGCTGCGTGTCGACCACTTCCGGTCGAGGTCTGCCCGGCGGCTCCATGCGGTTGGTCTTTTCCAGCATCGGCATCTGGCCGCCTGGCTGGTGTACCAGTTTACCGTTTATTTCCGCTCCAATCGCCATTTCAATCAGATTGTAGTACACATTGCCAATGACCCGGGCCGTCGGGCCGAGTTCCACCCGCTGATTGGCGAACACGTCGCCGCGTATAACCCCGTTCAGGACGACATAAGGTACACGCACGCCGCCTTCCACACTGCCGTCTTCGGCGATGCTGAGCGCGGAGTTACTGTCCGGGTCCGCGTTGACGTTGCCCTTTACGATTCCATCCACATGACAACGTCCCGCAAATGTAACGTCACCGCTTACCTTCGAATTCGGTCCGACCAGCGTATCGATTCGGTTTTCCATCGGCGTTTTGCGCCCGAACATAGCCTTCTCCCTGACACCCTGTTCAATACTGACGTCTAACCCTGGCCGGATTGCCAGAGAAAACTCTGTTCAACACTCGCGATCGACTTGGTCCGCGAACGCACTTCGATGTTGACCTTCTCCGGCGTGAAGCCATCAGGGAGGATCAGCCGTCGATCGAGATTCTGGAAGTAGCGAAACGAGAACGGCCATTCGCTGTCTTCGTCTTCGGGGACAAGCTGTGCCAATGTATAAGTGGTGGCCACGCCGTCCTGTGCACCCTCCAGCGAGAATTCAACGTCTCCATTGACGCTCAGATCGTGCTGCATGACCTGCACCAATACCAGGTTGACATGGTAAAGGCGTTCGTCCTGTCCTTTACTGACCTTGAGTTCCTGCACCCGCAACCCTCTGCCGCCATCAGACGGCGAGATAATGCCGCGATAGAAGGCAATGGCTTCTCGCTGTTCATGAATTTTTTTCTGCAAGTCGGTGAGGCTGGATTCGACCTCCGAATAGGCTCCACGGTCGATACTCCGGTGCGTCTCCAGCAGAATGATTTCCTCGCGAAGTGTTTTGATCTCGTTTTCGAGATCGTCGATCTGCGCGCCCAGGGCACGGCGTTCTGCCGTAATATCGACGATGTTGTAGTCAGCCTGGATGCGCCCGAGTTCGAATGTCAGGTACAGACAGGCGGCGACTGCGAATGCGATCGCCGCCAGCAACGCCCAGCCTTTGGCGCCCTGGTGTCGCAATGCGCCCGGTGTTCTCGACACGATATCGGATCTCTCGCCGTTTGGATTGATTATGTTACGCGGTGACCCGGGCAAACTGAAGTGCGTCAGGTCACGGATTGAGGGCCCATTTGGCGAACAATGGGCACAGAACGGCTGATTTCGCTGCATCCGGCACGACCGGCCACTTGTCGGCCTATCGGGTTGAACGCTTTCGTTCGACCGCATGGCCAAACAGTGTTTGCTGCGGCACACTGCGACACCAGTCGATCGCCGTCTGCACCGGAAGCACCGAGCAGGAGAACGTCCTATGCATTTTTCCGCCTATTACCTCTGGATCAAGGCCTTGCATATCGCGTTCATGGTGACCTGGTTTGCGGGGTTGTTTTATTTGCCGCGGCTTTTTATCTATCACGCAGAAGCCGGCGACGCGCTGAGCCGGGATCGATTCACTGTAATGGAGAATCGACTATTCGCGATCATGACGATTGGCGCGATCGTCACCGCTCTGCTGGGTTTCCTGCTACTGTGGCTGAACCCGCAATTGCTGGCGCAAGGCTGGTTCCAGGCGAAACTCGTGCTGCTGCTGGGCCTGGTTGTTTTTCATCTCTACTGCAAACGATGGATTACGCGGCTGGCAGCACGCCCCGTTCCGCAAGGCAGCCGCGGACTGCGCTGGTTCAACGAGATTCCGGTTATTTTTCTGCTCGGCATGATCCTGCTGGCCGTAGTGAAGCCTTTTTGACGACCACTGAGTTGCAGTTTCAAGTGCGCTCGGCGGCACCAAGATCCTTGTCAAAAACGGCACTCCAGCGCTGCGGCCACCAACCAGGTCGTGGCGGCAAGCCGTCCGGATAGACATGCGGCCCGAGTTCATGCAGCGCACGCGCGTACACTCGCCGTTTGAAATAGATCACTTCGTTGACGGGCTTCCAGAAATCGACCCAGCGCCAGCGGTCGAACTCCGGACTGTCGCAGCAGTCGAAACGAACCCGGTCTTCGGGACTGACCAGCTTCAGAATGAACCAGCGCTGCTTTTGACCGATGCACAACGGCTTGCTTCGGTGGCGCACGTATTTTTCCGGCAAACGATAGGAAAGCCAGTCCTGGGTCGCGCCGAGGATTTGAATATCGTCAGGCTGCAGGCCCAGTTCTTCATGCAATTCACGATACATCGCTTCTTCGGGGCTCTCGCCGAGCAACATGCCGCCCTGCGGAAATTGCCAGCCTTTGCTGCCGACACGGCCGGCCAGCAGGAGTTTTCGCTCCGCATTAGCGAGAATGATGCCGACATTGGCACGGAATCCCTGCAAGTCGATATAGTCGTTCATAGAGGCGACTTGATTGTCCATCATTAGTGCAGTCTGTCAAAGACCTCGGAACCTGTCTCATAATCCGGCTTGGCGGGCGGACTGAATTCTCTGATGTTGCAACGACGTGTACTGCTCCTGGCCACTCTGCTGGTCATTTCCGTACTTTCAATCGTGGCTGCGCTGGCATCCGGCAGCGCCAACCTGGGTGCGCAGGCTACCTGGGAGGCACTCACCGGCAATGCGCCGGAGAATATCGAGAACCTGGTGTGGAATCTTCGTGCGCCGCGAGCGCTGACCGCGTTCGGCGTGGGCGGTCTGCTGGCCGTCGCCGGAGTACTGATGCAGGTTTTGCTGCGCAACCCGCTGGCGGAACCTTACATCCTTGGCACATCGGGTGGCGCCGCTGTGGCCGCATTGAGCGCCATGCTGCTGGGACTCGGCAGCACGCTGGTCGATCTGGCCGCATTTGGCGGCGCACTGGCTGCAACACTCCTGGTGTTTTCGATCGCGCAAGGCACGGGGAGCTGGACACCGACCCGACTGCTTCTGACCGGTGTCGTCCTGGCCGCCGGATTCAGCGCAGCCACGACCTTGCTGTTGGCGCTGAGCCCCGACCAGAATCTCAGGGGCATGCTGTTCTGGTTGATGGGTGATTTAAGTTTCACGCACTCACCGGCTCGCAGTCTCGTGTTGCTCGCAATCATCACGCTAACCGGCGCCGTCGTCGCCCGACACCTGAACGTGCTGGCTCGCGGCGAACTGCAGGCGGCCATTGTCGGCCTGCGAGTGGGCGCTTTTCGCCTGTGCATTTTCGCGGTGACCTCGCTGGCGGTCGCCATCTCGGTAACGACCGTCGGTGTAATCGGCTTTATCGGTCTCGTCATTCCCCATGCCGTTCGCCTTGTCGCCGGCAGCGACCATCGCATCGTATTGCCCGCATCGGCGCTTGCCGGGGGCTCGTTGCTGGTGATCGCCGATACACTGGCTCGTACGATTATTGCACCTCGCCAACTGCCGGTCGGCGCGGTTACCGCGGCGGTTGGCGTACCGTTGTTCCTGTACCTGATGAGCCGCAGCCGTCGCAGCATACGGGAACAGGCTTAAGGAAATTTACCCCGGCTCTCGCCGCTCTCGCGCCGAAACACAACGACGTGATCGGTTTCCAGGCGAATACCGATCGACTCGCCGACGGAATGATTGTGATGGCTCGGTACTGACGACAAAAGTCGTGCACCGCTCGGCAGTCGCAATTCGTAAAGAAACTCCGAGCCCTTGAACTGCTTGTTCACGACCTCCGCCGTGAGCGTGCTGTCATCGTCATGCACTACGTCATCGGGGCGCAAAAGGACATCGACAGGCGTGCCGACCGGCCAGTCCGCGATCATGCTGCCGCTGGCAATACCAGTCTCGATCTCGACCGACTGGCCGGTCGCGATGCGACCGGGCAGCCACACGCCCTTGCCCACGAACTCCGCCACAAAGCGATCAGCCGGCCGATGATACAGCCGGTAGGCGGTATCCCATTGCAACAAGCGCCCGTGGTTAAGGACGCCGGTCACGTCGGCCATCGCGAACGCGTCGTGGTGATCGTGCGTCGCAATAAGCGCCGTGGCGCCCAACGATTTGAGCAGCGCACGCATTTCCTGGCCGAGACTTTGGCGAAGCGCAAGATCGAGATTTGAGTACGGCTCGTCCATCAGCAGCAGGTCCGGCTCCGGCGCCATTGCGCGCGCGATAGCCACCCTTTGTTGCTGCCCCCCCGAGAGTTCGTGCGGATAGCGTTCTGCAAGGTTTTCGAGCCCGACCTTTTGCAAAAAATGCAAGGCGCGGGAACGCTTCTCGGCAGATGACATGCCACGCAAGCCGAACCCGACGTTTTTCAGTGTCGACAAATGCGGCAGCAAGGCGTAATCCTGAAACACCATGCCGATGCGCCGCTGTTCCGGCGGCACCTGGTGCTGCGGGGAACTCAGCTTGTTCGAGCCGGCTTGGATCTCTCCGCCGCAGACGGGTTCGAAGCCGGCAATGCAACGCAGGAGCGTCGTCTTGCCGCTGCCGCTTGGACCCAGAATGCAGCCGATCTGTCCGCGCTCGAGCGTCAGCGAGACCGCGTCAAGAATGACATCGTCGCCATAGCGGAACGAAACATCGGTCAACGTCAGCATCAGTAGCGCCGGCGTGTGAGCAGGATAACCGGCAGCAAGCCGGCAATGACGATGGCGACTGCGGGCATGGCAGCTCGTTCCCATTCGCCCTCGGTGGTGAGCTGAAAGACGCGCACCGCCAGCGTGTCCCAGCCGAATGGACGGGTCATCAGCGTGATGGGTAGCTCTTTCATGAGGTCCACAAAGACAAGGAGTGTCGCCGTCAGGATCGCGGGACGCAGTATCGGCAGATGCACCCGCCCCAGCAAGCGCAACCCGGACACTCCCATGCCACGTGCCGCTTCCTCGACACTCGGGCGGATGCGCTGCAGCGCACTCTCCACCGGCCCATGTGCCACCGCCAGGAAGCGCGCGAGGTATGCCAGGAAAATAACGGTAAGGCCGCTTTGCAGCGCGATGACAGTGCCGTCGTTACCAACAATCACATCGTTGAGCCCACGACTGAGCCAGGCTACCGGCACGAAGAACCCGACCGCCAGCACGGCGCCGGGAATGGCATAACCGAGTGTCGCGACGCGGGCAAGGCTGCGATTGGCGATACCGGGTGATCGTCGTACTGTGAATCCGAGCAACATTGCCACCCCAGTGATGAACATAGCCGCGAAACCTGCCAGCATCAGGGAATTGGTAATGAGCCGCCAGTAGCCGGAATCGAATTCCAGCGCGAAATTTTCGATACTCCACTTGACGATCAGGCCCGCGGGTAATCCGAACGCAACGAACAGGATAGCGCCACAAAAAAGTGAAACGGACCACGCTCGGCCAGCCGAGAGAGTAATGCGTCGCGAGTGGCGGGCTGTTCCGGGATCGTTGTAGCGTGCCCGACCACGCAAGCGACGTTCCAGAATCAGCGCAACAAGCACCAGGACCACGAGCACCAGCGACAACTGCAGCGCTGATTGCAACGAGAACAATCCGTACCAAGCACGGTAGATCGCCGTCGTAAATGTCTGGTAGTTGAAGAGCTTGACCGTGCCGAAGTCGGCAAGACTTTCCATGACTGCGAGACTGACTCCGGCAACGATCCACGGCCGCGCCATCGGCAGCGTGACGCGGACGAAGCCTTGCAGTGGCCGAAAGCCGGCACTGCGCGCCACCTCGAGCCCGCGAATCCCTTGTGACGCGAATGCTTCCCGCACGATCAGGTACACGTACGGGTAAAGCGTCAACGTAAGAGTGAGGATTGCGGCGCCTCGTGCTCCGATATCCGGAAAATGCTCCGACGATCCGAACAGTAGGCGCCAGCCACCTTGCAAAGGCCCGGTGTATTCGAACAAGGCAGCGAATGCAAAACCAAGAACGTACCCCGGCATTGCCATCGGCAGGAGCATCGCCCAACTGAAAAAACGACGCCCCGGAAACTCGCAAGCTGCAACGAACCAGGCCAGCGACACGCCGATAAGTGTGGTGCCGATCGCTACGCCGGTGGCAAGCCACAATGTATTGCTCAATGCCTGAGGCAAGACATAGCGGGCCAGATGCGGCCACACATCGCCGGCACCGCCCAGAAAGGACAGAATGACGACAAGCAGCGGCAAGGATGCTACGAACGCAACTGCCAGCACCAACGGGCTCAGGCCATAGCCGTTTCGTACCGTCCTCGGCTTTACGGCGGTGCGGGTCGTCCCGCCGCCTGGCATTGCGGCACGTTGCATGTCAGGGCGTTACATCGGCTCAGCGGTAACCTGCTCGATCCATCAACTTGACGGCGTCAGCCTGGTAAGCGCCGGCCTGCGCCACATTCATGGGACTCGCCTCGAAAGGTCCCCACGCCGCAACCAGCGGGTGAGGTGCTACGGCCTGGTTTGCCGGATACTCCATATTCTCGCCGCCGAAGAGATTCTGAGCTTTGGGAGACGACATCCAGGTCAGCAATGCCTGCGCGCCTTCTGCGTTGTCCGCATGGCGTGTGACCCCGGCGCCCGACACGTTCACATGCACGCCGCCGGTCTCGGCGGATGGCCAGAACACGCCAATTGGAATCTCCGGATTGTCCTTTTGCAGTCGGCCGAAATAATAGGTGTTGACTATGCCCACGGCACACTGCCCGGCGGCGATTGCCTCGAGCAATTGCGTGTCATTTGCAAACACATCGGTTGCGAGGTTGGCAACCCAGCCGCGCACGATGCGCTCCGCGGTCTGTTCGCCGAGTTGTGCAATCAGCATGGCTACCAGCGACTGGTTGTAGACTTTCTCGGAGGTCCGCAAACACAGCTTTCCGCGCCACTTCTCGTCCGCAAGTCCTGCGTAGTCGGTCAGCTCCTCGGGATCAACCGAGCGAGTATCATAAACAATGGTGCGCGCACGTACCGAGAGTCCGAACCAATGATTGTCCGGATCGCGCAGATGTGCCGGGATATTTGCCTCCAGTGCTTCGGAATAAACCGGTCGCAATGCACCCTGTTCGGCGGCATACCAAAGATTCCCGGCATCGACTGTCAGAAGCAGATCAGCCGGCGTGGTTTGTCCTTCGGCAAGCAGTTTCTGGATAAGCGGCTGCTCACTGTCGGTGGTGTACTGGATTGGTACACCGGTCTCTGAGGTATAGGCATCGAAAATCGGTTTGATGAGTTGTTCGGCCCGTGCCGAGTAGACGACAACAGGTTGCGGTGGCTGCGCGTCGTCAGCCCCTGGCGCCGCGTTTTCGCCACCGCACGCCGCCAGGCCCGAAAGCACGGCAAGGCATACCGATATTGTCATTGTTCGAGCCGATATGAGGAGCATAGTCAATTCCGCCGTATGTTAACGATAATGCGTCTCATTATCACATATGCAACCGTGGCTGGCCACTGGCTGCCACGCAGCTGCTCATACACTTGCGATTTCGATGCGATTTCGGCCCGCACCCTTGGCCTGGTAAAGCGCGACATCGGCCCGTGCCATGAGACTGTCGCCAAGCGTCTTCAGGTCCTTGTCATCCGCGCCAGGCAAAGCGGCAGCGATGCCGATCGAAGCAGTAATCCAGACCTCCTGGTGGTTCCCGAAACGTACCGGACTTGATGAAACTGCTTGCCGAATTCGCTCTGCCAGACGCTTTCCGGAGCCGACGTCGGTATGCGGCATGAGGATGACAAACTCCTCACCGCCGTAGCGTGCGGCTAAATCACTTGCGCGCACCTGGCATTCGACACGATGCGCGACTTCGCGCAAGACTTCATCGCCGGCCGCATGTCCGTAGGTGTCGTTAACGCCCTTGAAATGATCGAGGTCCAGCATCAGGCAGACCAGTGAAGACTGCTCGCGACGTGCCCGGGCAAGTTCTTCAGTCAGACGCACCTGCAGGTAGCGACGGTTGTGCCAGCCAGTCAAGACATCGGTGAAGCCGCTGCGCATCAGCCGCGCCCTGTTGACGGCATTCTCCAGAGCAAATGACGCGATCGCGGCGAGATGGGAAAAGAAATCGGTGGCGTGCTGTGCGGTGAATCGACTTCCATCCTGGCTACCGAAGTTGATACTGCCGAACAGTGTTCCCTTGTGCGTCAGCGGCAGAATGGCAATGCTGGCGAGATCGGCATGCTGCGGAAAAAGCAATTGATGATCGGATGACCTGTACGGTCCGAGCCACGGCTTGCTGAGCGCCACATATTGTGGCGCGAATCCGGACAACGATTCGACAAATTGCAGACCGGGCATTACCTGCGAACCGCTGCCGGACGCCATCAGCAGATGACGGACGTCGTGATCCGGATCGCAAAGCACCAAAGTCACCGCCGCGAGCTGATAGCTATCGGCCAGCCCGAGCAACATGCGCCGGAAAAGCGCCGTGAGATCTGCGGCTTGCAGGAGTTCCAGCTCACGCTGTTGCGAGGCTTTCAGGATGCGGGTGTTGCGCGCCACTTCCTCGGTGAGTTGCGCGAGTTGCCTGCGTGTCTCGATGAGCTCTGCCTGGAGGTCTTCCCTGGTTGCCATGACTATACCGTTCCGTGTCTCAGGAAATCTCTGCATACTTTTGCAGAGATTTCCTAGCGCCGCGATGCCAGGTACTCACGGCCCTGCTCCATCATGCGCACGAAACCGGACTCGTCATTGTCCATTACCAGTTGGCGCAGGCGCAGCACGGATTCGCACAACGAGTCCAGTGAGCCGAGACCGAATTTGTTCAGTTTCTGGATTTCAAAATAAAGATGTGGGTTGTCCCTGGCAACCGCGCCGGCAACGAGCAGTTGTGCGTCGAAGGTCGTTGACGAGAGTTGTGCCAGTTTCGGTGCAGCTTCACCACTTTCTGCAAGTGCAGTGAAGAACGCAATGTTGAGTGCGTGAGACAGGCCCAGCACATAGGCGATAAGGCGATCGTGATCGTCAAGGCCCATGTCGAGTTGTTCGACCATGGTGGCGGCGAACAACTCCTTGGCGTCTGCCGTCGCCTCGGCCGATCCCACGTCGACAAAAATAAGGTGCCTGCCGGAAAGCAATTCCGTATCCGGACCGTACATCGGATGCAACGATGTCACCCTGCAGCCGGCGGCTGCCAGCGCCTCCAGCCCCTCGCGCAATGGCGTCTTGAGAGAGCCTATATCGAAGATGAGGCTTTCCGGCTTGCTCGCTGCCAGTTCGCAGAGAATTCTGCCTGACACGGCGAGCGGCGTCGCGACGACAATAATGTCAAAGTCGAAGCCCGCAGCGCGCCAGTCGTCGAAGCAGCCGGGGGCCGGATCGATTTGCGTGTCGGCAATGCTCGTTGCAAAGCCCTGCGATGCAAAGAATTCGACAAACCAGCCGCCCATTTTACCGGCACCACCGATGACCAGAACCTTCCTGCCGTTGCCTTTGCCTTCGGCCGCAACACGGTCCCGCTCCTGGCTTGCCAGTGACGAATGAATCAGGGAACGAATGACGCCTTCAGCGAGATTGGGATCCACTTGCAGAGACTGTGCATACGTTCGAGCCGTCAGCAGGACGTCCTTTTCGCGTTCATAGTCGCGTGTAGCGCGGCCGGTCGACAGTTTGCTGCGGCCGATTTCGCCGACGATTCGCTGACGTTCCGCGATCAAGTCGAGAATCCTGCGGTCTACTGCCGTAAGATCATTTCTCAGGTCATCAAGAGTCATCAATGGTGCCGATCCCGCTGCATCCGGGCGTCCAGGGGACCTTACCTTTTACAGGACCCGGACAACTTTCAGCAAGCGCAGCTGGCCACCAGAGAAACTCCGCACCTTTGTGCAGAGTTTCCCTGGTTATCCCGATTTCGCCTGTAACGATCGTGGCTGTTCCGATCGCGCTTGTTCCGGTCGCCTTTCCGGCGCTCAAGTTCATGCTTGTATCGGTATCGATCGTGCGTGGCACTGCGGATTTTTACGTGGCGCACCGGTCGCATATAGCGCACTTCCATGCCATACAAATCGTATAGCTGCAGCCAGCTGAATCGGACGGCGTGTCGATAGCCGCTCTGCAGGTACCAGTCATTGAAATAGCGATGGGTCTGCAGCCAGCGCGGCCGCGTGCCGCGAAATTTTTCAGCAGCATGGATGTCGTGAACGACCACAATACGCTGGCCGACGAAATGTGGTGCACTGTGAATTGCACCATGCGCCATACCCTCGGGTGATTGCATGAGGGCCATGCAAGAGAGTATTGCCAGCATGCCCAAGTGACGTTTCATATCCTGTCTCCCGATGATCAGCATTGCGTGGCCAGATTGCGCCCGATGCGATGAATGAAGGCTGAATTCAATTAGCTGATTTCGTTACATTTATGAATCACAACTGAACGAAAGCCCGGACGCAGCAAACTTCTTCGAGAGCCTCGCCCCTACCACCCGTTTGGCAATCATGCGAATATTCAACGCTGCGAAAAAATTCGAATCAGGGGGAACGCACCGACATGAAAACCCGCGCCGCCGTCGCCTGGGAAGCAGGCAAACCGCTCGAAATCGAAACCATCGATATCGAAGGTCCGAAGAAAGGCGAAGTGCTGTTGCGAAACGTCGCGACCGGTGTTTGTCACACGGATGCATTCACATTGTCGGGCGAGGATCCGGAAGGGATTTTTCCGGCGATACTCGGCCACGAGGGTGGTGCCGTTGTTGAGGAAGTCGGCGCGGGCGTCAAGAGTGTCAAAGTTGGCGACCACGTTATCCCCCTCTACACGCCCGAGTGCGGGGAATGCAAATTCTGCAAATCAGGCAAGACCAACCTGTGTCAGGCGATTCGTGCGACACAGGGCAAGGGGCTCATGCCGGACGGCACGTCGCGCTTCTCGAAAAACGGCAAGCCGGTATTCCATTACATGGGCACGTCGACTTTCAGCGAGTACACGGTGTTGCCGGAAATCGCGGTCGCCCGCGTCAGCAACAAAGCACCACTTGAAAAAATCTGCCTGCTCGGCTGCGGCATAACGACGGGCATCGGCGCAGTTCTCAACACGGCCAAGGTCGAGGCCGGCGCAACGGTGGCGGTGTTCGGCCTGGGTGGCGTTGGACTCAGCGCAATTCAAGGCGCAACCATGGCCAAAGCCGGCCGCATAATTGCCATCGATGTGAATCCGGACAAGTTCGAACTGGCGCGCCAGATGGGCGCAACGGATACCGTGAACCCGAAGGATCACAGCGCGCCAATCCAGGAAGTCATCGTCGAGATGACAGACGGTGGCGTCGATTATTCGTTTGAGTGTGTCGGTAACGTCAAGCTGATGCGAGCGGCGCTCGAATGCGCTCACAAGGGCTGGGGGCAATCGGTAATCGTCGGTGTCGCAGGCGCCGGGCAGGAAATCTGTACACGGCCATTCCAACTGGTGACAGGCCGCGTATGGCGCGGAACTGCTTTCGGTGGCTGCAAGGGGCGCTCGCAACTGCCCGGCATGGTTGAGGAATACATGGACGGCAAGATCAAGGTCGATGAATTCATTACGCATACGATGCCGCTGGAAGACATCAACAAGGCGTTCGATCTGATGCATGCCGGCAAAAGTATTCGCTCGGTTGTGCATTTCTGAGAAACCTTCGAGTAAGGTCCCGAAAACAGCAGCACAACGATGACAATTAACGGGTAAAGCTGGATGACACGCGTCGCCGTCGCTACCTCCTCACGACTTGCGGCGGATGCAGCCCGCGAAATTGCCGATCGCGGCGGCAACGCCGTGGACTGCGCAATCGCCGCTTCGCTGCTGACCATGAACACCGAGCCTGGCGTCTGCGCACTGGCCGGCGGCGCCTATGTGACCGTGTGGGCGGCGGGCGGCAAGCCCGTGACCATCGACGGCAATGTTGCCATCCCGGGTGTCGGCCTCGAGCACGCCGCTGACCCTGCGGCGGCCGTCCCGTTGCACATGGGGTACGGTGGCGGTATCGATACATTGGTCGGCTGCGGATCAGTCGCCGTGCCGGGCTCGCTGGCTGCTCTCGAAAAAGCCTCCAGCGAATTCGGCGTCCTCGACTGGCGCGAACTGTTCCTGCCCACGATACGGGTAGTTGCTGCCGGCTTCCCGCTGCCGCCACCGTGTCACTACTATCTGAATTATTCCGGCGTGCCGGTCTTCGGACGCAGCAAAGACGGATTCAACGCGTTGCATCACCGGGACGGCACGTTGCGCAAGATCGGCGACGCCATCAGGGTGCCGCATCTGGCGGACTCGTTGAGGGCCATTGCGGCAGAGGGCAGCCGGGCCTTTTACGAGGGTGATATCGCGCAAGTCATGGTGCGGCATGTGCATGAGAATGGCGGCAGCCTGACACGCGACGATTTGCTCCAGTACCGCGCTATTGTCCGCGACTCACTGACGGTACGCCTCGACGGATGGCACATTGCTGTCAATCCACCGCCGGCAATCGGTGGCGCCGTACTGGCCGCGATGCTGGTAGCCTTTCGTCAGCAACCAGGGAATAGCTGGAACGCGCAAGCACTGCAGTCGCTGGTCGCTGTGCAGCAGGCCGCGCTCGGGTATCGCCGCGAGCACCTTGATCTAAGTGACGATGTCAGTGTCGAGGCAGCGCGCCTGCTCGAGCTGGCCCGCGATGGCCATTTACTGGATATCGCCGCGTGCGGATCGACCGTACATACTTCTGCGGTGGACGACAACGGGCTCGGATGTGCCATCACCGCATCGTCGGGTTACGGTTCCGGTGAAATGCCTGATGGCACAGGACTGTGGCTCAACAATTGTCTTGGCGAACTGGAACTGAACCGGCGCGGACTCAGTGCCACGCCGGCCGGCGCGCGCTTGCCGTCCAACATGACCCCGGCGATTGCCAGGCGAAACGCCGCGGTGCTTGCAGTCGGATCGCCCGGCGCAGACCGCATTACAACGGCATTGCATCAGTTTTTCGTTAACTTCATTCAGCACGGTCGCGAACTCGATGCAGCGGTTGCTCATCCACGACTGCATCTCGAACTGCTTGCCAGCGGTACCAGAATCGCAGTTGAGCCCGGCATGCAGCCAGCCGACTGTCCGTGGCCGATCACGCAGTACCCGCAGATCAGCATGTATTTCGGCGGGGTCGGCGCGGCGTTGTTTAATACCCAGGACGGCTTTTCGGTCGCCGCCGACCCGCGACGGGAAGGCGCAACCTTCGTATCCGCCTGATGCTCGTGAAATCGGGGTCTGCTACCCTGCCGCAGGCCAACCAGCCCCCCCGGAGACTGCCGTGACCCGTTCGCGTTCTGCCAGCACCCTGCCGACGCAATTGCCCGTCGACCCGATGCATTGGGCGGACGCATGGCTCAAAGAGGCTGTCGCCAACGGTGTGCAACGGAACGCCAACGCCTTGACGCTGGCAACAGTCGATGCCGAGCATCGGCCGTCGGCCCGCATCGTGTTATGCAAGGCGTTTGTACCTGATCCCGGCTACTTCGTTATTTACACCAACTATCGCTCACGCAAGGGCGGTGACCTGTCCGCCAACCCGCGCGTGGCTGCGGTTTTTCACTGGGACCAACTCGGCCGGCAAATTCGCATAGAAGGAATTGCCGTCCGTTCACCCGACGATGAGAGTGACGCCTACTTCGCCAGTCGCGATCGCGGCAGTCAGCTCGGCGCGTGGGGCAGCGATCAGAGCACGCCGATCGAATCGCGTGATGCGCTGATTGCGCAGATCGGGGAACGTGCCGCAGATCTCGATGTCGATTCGGACGGCAAACCGAAAGCGACGGGCGGTACCGCACTTGCTGTCCCTCGTCCACCACACTGGGGCGGGTATCGCGTCTGGGCAAGCGCCGTTGAACTCTGGATCGAGGGCTGTGACAGAATTCACGATCGCGCGGTGTGGCGGCGTGATCTCGTGCGTGCCAACGAACACACTTTTGCCGTTACGCGATGGAACGGCACGCGCCTGCAACCGTAGCAGGGTGTTTTCAACAACCGGCTGAACAGGCTACTGACCATCATGGACGAACCTATCGTTGACAAAAGAATTCACTGTCCGTTCTGCGCGGAGGCAATGGACATCGTCATCGATCTGTCAGCCGGCGGCCAGTCCTACATCGAGGATTGCCAGGTCTGTTGCCAGCCGATGCAGATCAGTTTCGTAACCGACCAGGGAGAGTTACTCACTCTCAGCGTGGATCGTGCTGGCTGACCGGGCAGGGGCAACACCGCCGGTGAAACGTACAACCTGTGCCTGCGCTCCCTGCCAGGCGCTGGTGGCTGCCGTTCACAGTGTGCTGCGATCCTGTCTGCACGGCAGCATCCTGATGCTGGCAGCTGCGAATCTCGCAATCGCGCAGATCACGCTTACCGAGGGCACCAATCTATCGGCGGACATTTCTCCGGCCAACAACCAGCTCAGCATGGATTTGCTCGGCAGCATCTGGCTCCTGCCGCAGCACGGCGGCGAGGCGGAAAAGCTCACTGACACCCTGCAGCCGGCGGAACGCCCGCGCTGGTCACCGGACGGCAATACGATCCTGTACCAGACACGTTCCGCGCTGGGCAGCCAGATATGGATGCACGATTTGGCAAACAGGTTGTCCGGTCCGGTCACGGATGAAAAATATTTCAATCATTATGCCGACTGGCATCCAGACGGACAGCGCATCGTGTTCTCCTCCGAACGACGCGACAGTGGTTTCGATCTGTGGGAGCAGCACCTGCCGTCCGGACTTGCCTGGCGACTGACGGACCAAGGGGGCGACGAAACCGAGCCTGCCTGGTCGGCGAATGGACAGGATCTTGCCTATGTCCGCAACACGGGCGAAGAATGGCGGCTGGTGCTGCGACGACACGGGCAGGCTGAAATCGACCTGGTGATTTCGGACACCCAGCTTGCAGCTCCGTCGTGGCGACCCGATGGCAGTTTGCTGACTTTTTTGCGCAAAGGCATTGAAGCCTACGAGATGCAGATGGTCATCCTGTCAGACCCGCCACTGGTCCGAACGTTTATATCAGGTGAGGATTTTTTCCTGTCGCCGGTAAGCTGGCTCGATCGACAGCACTTTTATTACACCGCGAACGGCACGATAAAATCGCGGCAATTCAACGAATGGACGTCGAGACCCGTGATGTTTCGTGCGGAAGTCGGGCACGCGCCGGCCAGGGGTGCCGCACCAGCTGCACGCGAATTGCCCGTTGTTGACCCGTCCGGCCAACGTTTGATCGTCCGTACCCGGCGGCTGTTCGATGGCGAGTCGCCGGGCTACCGCGAGAATTTCGAAGTCGTCATCGCCGACGGGCGCATCGAAGCGGTGCAGCCGCAGAGCGGCGCATCGAGCGATGCAGCAATTCTCGATCTGGGTGATGCGACGATGTTGCCCGGCTTCATCGATGTCTACGCGCAAAGCCCTGACGTTCACCAGCCCGCCACCGGATTGCGCCTGCTGAGCTACGGGATCACGACCATCGTTGCGACCGACGTACCGCCGGACTTTGACGCAGAACTGTGGGAATCCGCTGAGCAGCCCGGCCCCCGCTTGCTGCGTGCGGTGCCACTGGGCGTGCCCGCTGCGGAAGGAACGACTGTGCTCCCGGCGCTGCTCACCATTCCTGCTACGGGCCTGCCACCGGCGGCCGCTCATGACTCGCTGAAGAACCGACGGGCACAAGGACTGCCGATCCTTGCCGAGAGCTGGAACGTAGGTCTCCTGCTCGGCGCAGATCTTTTGCTGGGCGCCGACCACGTCCCCGCGTCGCCACTGGGGCGACGCTACGCCGACATGGCGATCGCCGCCGGCAATGGCGCGGTAACGCTGGTCTCGGGCCTCGCCGATGCCGAGACGCCCGGAATGTCGCAATTGCGGCAGTCTCGACAGGCTGCCCATGCGGCACTGACCGAGTCGCGTCCGCGGCGGTTCTCCAGCATTCCGGATATGACAGGCGCTACTTCAACGGTCGTGGTCGGCAGCAAACCTAACGGACTGCCGCCCGGCATGGCCTTGCACGCGGAGTTGCGAGCGCTCACAGCCGCCGGACTTGATGGCGACCGGGTCCTGCAAGCGGTCGGCAGCAACGCGGCGACCGCCCTGGGCCTGCACGGCGAACTGGGCCGTATCGCAGCGGGTAGTCTTGCAGACCTTGTCATCGTGGCCGGCGATCCCAGGGCGCGTATCAGCGACGCTCTCGAGGTAGTGGCTGTGGTACGCAACGGCCGTTTCTACAGCCAGGTCAGCTTGCTGGAGCGCGCGCAGGCCCGACGCGTTGTCGAATAATTTGACAGTTGGCGCTATCAGTAACCCCTGTCGCCATTTGGGGACATAATGCGCCGATTTTGCTCAACCCGGGCACAGTTGCCGGGGCTTTCGAGTCCCCTTCGGCAGGACGACGCGTGCAACGGTAGATTTTTAAGTGTCTGACTTTAAACAGTATTTCACAACTTCCTGCGCAACTCGTCGGATAATTTTACAAAATCCCACTGATTCTTAAGCTGATCGTGCGAGGTTTTGCCACAAGCTGTTGAAAAGAAAACGGTAACACGCTGCTGGCACAGGACTTGCTATGTACTGATTGCCCAAGCGAAGTGGAACTGAAAACCGGCCACCGAAAAAATCGATACATACAGGATTTAGACGCCAGAAGAACAATAATTACAAAAACAAAACGATCCAGATCCAATAATAAAAATACGTCTGTATCTGGTTGCCGAATTTTCAGTTACCTCTACTAATAATAATAAGAGTCACCTCTACCCCGTCGCGCAAGCCTCGGGGTTTTTCTTTTGCGCGTTGTTCCTGGTCCCCGTCGCGCAAGCCTCGGGGTTTTTCTTTTTTTCTCCGGTTGCGTGAGCTGTGTACCCGACTTAGTCTCGCTGCCGGGTAAGCAATACGTGAATGGAGCGACGATGATGCGACTTACAACACGCTGGCTGGTGCCGGTACTTGCGCTCCTCGCGAGTGGGTGCGCTTCGGTCGACGAGCGTGACTACGTCGAACACGATATTGCCGCGCTGCAAGAGTCAATGTACAACGGTGAACTCACGTCACGGCAGCTCGTACAGTTCTATCTCGACAGAATCGATGCGCTGGATCGTCGCGGACCCGAACTCCGTGCTGTCCTGGAAATAAATCCCGACGCGCTGGCGATTGCCGACGCCCTGGATGAAGAACGTAGCGCATCCGGCCCACGCGGGCCCTTGCATGGGATTCCGGTCCTGCTCAAGGCCAACATCGATACCGGCGATCGTATGCCCACCAGTGCCGGTTCGCTGGCGCTCGCAGACCACCGTGCGCCGGATGACGCTTTCCTGGTTGCGCGATTACGCGACGCAGGCGCCGTAATTCTCGGCAAAGCCAATCTCAGTGAGTGGGCGAATTTTCGCTCGACAAGCTCCTCGAGCGGCTGGAGCAGCATCGGCGGCCAGACGCGCAATCCTTACCAGCCGCGGCGCAATCCCTGCGGCTCGTCGAGCGGCTCGGCCGTTGCGGTTGCCGCCAACCTGGTCGCCGTTGCGGTAGGGACCGAAACCGACGGTTCCATAATCTGCCCGGCTTCGATCAACGGCATCGTCGGCATCAAGCCGACGCTCGGCCTGGTCAGCCGTGACGGGATAATTCCAATCTCGCACAGCCAGGACACATCTGGCCCCATGGCGCGTACGGTACGGGATGCCGCTATCCTGCTTACGGCAATGGCGATTGTGGACCCGGCCGATCCGGCGTCAGCTCAGCGCGGCCCGGCGGTCGCCGCGTATGCGGAAAATCTTGACCCGGACGCGATACGTGGCCGGCGTATCGGCGTCTGGCGAACCCACTCGGGAGCCGGGAACGACCAACGCATCGACGACATTCTCTTGGAGAGCATTGCCCGCCTCGAGGCACAGGGTGCTGTCCTTGTTGATCCCATCGAGATCGACACAGAGGGTCTCGGGGATGCCGAGTACGAGGTTTTGCTGTACGAGTTCAAGGCAGATCTTAACGACTATCTCGCGGCGTCGAGCGCACCTCTCCGTTCCTTGCAGGCAATCATCGAGTTCAATGCGGCCAACGCAGAGCGCGTAATGCCCATTTTCGGCCAGGAAATTCTCGAACTGGCGCAACAAAAAGGTCCGCTGACCGATGCCGACTATCTAGAAGCGCTCACAGTGAGCAAGCGCATCGCGCAGGAAGGCCTTGAGAATGCATTGCGCGAGCACCGCCTCGATGCCTTGATCGCACCGTCGAACGGGCCTGCCTGGCTGACCGATCATGTGCTCGGCGATCACTTCAGCGTCGGCAGTTCGTCATTGGCCGCCGTGTCAGGTTTCGCCAGCATAACCGTGCCGGCAGGCTTCATCGCAGGGCTTCCCGTCGGCGTATCGTTCATCGGCGGCGCGTTCAGCGAGCGAACTCTGATAGAGATAGCGTACGCCTTCGAGCAGTCCGACATGGTTCGCCGGCCACCCGCATTTATTGATAATTGACTCGTTGAGAGCGTTGACCTGGCCACGGGCCGGCAATTGAGCGAATTGCGGCCTGTGCCCTGTTGCCCGGGCACACCCGGGTTTCTAATCCAATGACTCAGTCCGGAATCGGCGGCCCGTCCGCCTGGTTGCCAAACCATGTTCAAGGCCGTTCGCGTAATCATTTTGTTGCTGGTGCTGCTTTTCGTTTCGATGGGCAGCTGGCTCGCACAGTCGCGCAGCACCGATTGGAATAACAGCCTGTGGGTCAAGGTGTACCCCATTAACGGCGACGGCAGCGACCCAAGCCGGCGTTACATCGACACCCTGCAAATCGACGATTTCGTCGCGGTTGAAGATTTCATTGCGCAGGAGACTGCCAGGTACGGGCGCGATCTGCAGCGGCCGGTGCGCATGGAACTCGGCCGACCGGTGCATCAGCAGCCCCCCGAACTGGCGCCCGGCGCCGGTGTTATCGGCATCGTGTATTGGAGCCTCAGATTGCGCTGGTGGGCCGGCCGCATCACCAGGGACCAGGATGCGGTGGCGCCGGATGTGAGAATCTTTGTTCGCTATCACGAGCCGCGCGACGGCTACCCGCTGGAAAATTCCGTCGGGATGCAAAAAGGCATGGTCGGAATCGTGAACGCATTTGCCGGGCGTCATCATGCCGCGGTCAACAATGTCGTTATCGCTCACGAGTTTTTGCATACCCTCGGCGCCACTGACAAATACGATCCGGCGAGTGGCCGGCCCGATTTTCCAGACGGCTACGCAGATCCGTTGCGTGAGCCACCGTTGCCACAGCGACACGCAGAAATCATGGGTGGGCGCATCGCCGTTTCGGAGTCGGAGGCGTTGATCCCGAAAAGCCTGCACTTCGTCGTAATCGGTACACAAACGGCTCGGGAAATTCGCCTGGCCTACTGACGCGCAGTTCTTTCGCCGCGTTTAAAGCTGGGCTACTCTGCCGCGATGCAGACTTCCAAGGCGCCAGTGCTCGAATGCCGAAACCTCGGAATCTCGGTCCCTGGACGAACCCTGGTCGAGTCCCTGCAACTTTCCATAGCAAGCGGTGAATTTCTCGCCATCCTGGGGCAGAACGGCGCAGGCAAAACGCTGTCCTTGCATACCATTGCCGGGCTGCGCACACCGGCGACCGGATCAATCCGCTTGCAAGGTACGCCTCTGAAGGAACTGAGTCGCCGCCAAATCGCGCGCAACCTGGCCTTGTTACCGCAGGACACCGAGGATTTATTTCCCGCGACCGTGTCCGAGACGGTGCTCGCAGGCCGCCATCCACACATTCCTGCACTGGAGTGGGAATCGGCGGCCGACCGTACTATCGCAATGGAGGCCCTTCTGAGTGTCGACATGGCCACGCTGAACGAACGCGACATCGGCACTCTGTCAGGCGGCGAGCGTCGACGTGTTGCAATTGCCCAGACGCTGACCCAGCGACCCGAACTCTATTTGCTGGACGAACCCACCAACCATCTCGACCCGCAACATCAGTTGCAGATCATGCGCCTGTTCGCGAACGCCGCCGCAAGTGGCGCTGCAGTCGTCGCCACTTTGCACGACGTCAATCTTGCGGCACGATTTGCGAGTCGCTGCCTGCTTTTATTCGGCGATGGTCGCTGGGAGGTGGGAGACACCGCGCAGATTCTGGACGAATCACGACTGAGCAGCCTGTATTGCACGCCGATGGAAGCAGTGCCATGGCGGGGACACCAATTGTTCGTCGCGGCCGCGAAAGCCGATCAGGAATTCTTGAGTCGACGCATCAATTCCTGATGAAGTGCCGGGTTGGCAGCCAGCACCGAGGTAGTAGCGAGCCCAGGCGGATTGCCGTCGAGGTCCGTGAAGATTCCACCCGCCTCCGCAACGATGACAGCCAGTGCAGCGATATCGAGAATGCCCACATCGGACTCGATCACTGCGTCGATCTTGCCGGCCGCCAACAAATGGTAATGATAGAAATCCCCGTAGCCGCGAATGCGATCGACTGCGGTGACGATAGCACCGAAGCGCGTCCAGCCGGGCGATGCCGCGAGCGTTCTGAGATTGCCGGTCGACAACGCCGCGCGCGAAAGGTCATCGATGTCGCTGACTGCCAGTCGCTTGCCATCCAGCCACGCCCCACGACCGGTTTCGGCCCAGGCCAGCTCGTCGAACAAACTGCCGCTGGATACGCCGAGTACCAGCCGCCCCTCCCGCATGAGTGCTATCTGCGTGGAGAAGAAAGGGTATTGGCGCACAAATGCCTTTGTGCCGTCGATCGGGTCGACCAGCCACAGGTTTTCTGAAGTTGACCCGGTCTGTCCCGTTTCCTCGCCAAGGAAGCCGTGTTCGGGAAATCGTTCGAGAATGATATTGCGAATTGCTTGTTCGCATTCGACATCGGCCTGGGTCACCGGTGTTCGATCCGCTTTCGTACGCACCTCGAAATTTCCGCGGAAATAGTGCCGACTGATGGCCGCCGCTGCGGCCGCAGCGGCGAGCGCCGTTTCCAGTTCCGGTGATTTGCCTGCCGCCTCTGCCATTCCTTACCCCGATTTCGCAACGCGGTCGCATCGAAGGCCGCAACTATGGCTGCAGCCTGTGCGTGACACAAGCGCGGACTGACACGCTTCGCTTGACAGTCTGCGGGGCGGTGCCTATTGTTCGCACGACATCAGGTGAATCCGGAAAGGCATTTTTTCGGATGAACGGGAAGCCGGTGGAGTCAGCAATGACTCATTCCGGCGCTGCCCCCGCAACGGTGATCGAGTCAACCCGTAGCCCCCGCCAGCCTC
>JBGTHC010000016.1:0-26453 GCA_041746375.1 Woeseiaceae bacterium | reverse complement strand
ATCATATCGGACGGTATCGGCGGGTATCTGGAACGACAAGCCGCCATCAGTCTTTCGGACTGACGCCTGAATGAAACTGGGAGTATTAGGAATGACGCTCAAAATCAAGCCGGCGATCGGCAAATCATACCGGCGTTCAGTCATACGACTGGGTACAGCGGCGCAAGCCGCGGCGCTCCTGTTTTTCAGCCTGACCGTGACCGCACAGGATGGCAACCGGCTGCAGGACATTCAGGTGCAGAGTCTTCCGGGACAGCAGGTCGAGCTGCGGCTCGTTACCAGCGGCACGGCCCCGGAACCGCTGTCTTTCACCATTGAGGATCCGGCGCGTATCTCGCTTGATCTGCCGGACACCTCGCTGGGTCTCGATTCGCGTCGGCGTGACGTGAATCTCGGGCCTCTGGATACGATTCTCACTGCCGAGGCGGGCGGTCGCACACGCGTGGTACTGAACCTCGACTCGATGGTTCCGTATCAGACGCGCCGCAGCGGGAATACCATTTACGTAACTCTCGGCGCCAGCAGTTCCACCGCTGCGACCACGACCCAGTTTGCGGGCAGCGAGGCGGCGCCTTCGCGTTCTTATGCCAGAGCGGGGGAGCGCGCTATTGAAAACGTCGATTTCCGCCGCACCGCAGAGGGCGGTGGTCGCGTGCAGATCACGCTTAGCGACCCGTCAACTCCGGTGGATATCCGCGAGGAAGGCGGTCGTGTAGTAGCAATATTCAAGGATACGACCCTGCCGACCGAACTGATGCGCCGGCTGGATGTAATGGATTTCGCTACGCCGGTAACAACGGTCGATGCGCTGCGAACGAACCAGGACTCGCGCATCGTTATTTCTGCGTCCGGAAAATACGAGCAGCTTGCCTACCAGTCTGATAATGAGTTCACCATCGAAATCAACCCGGCGGCGGAAGCCACGGAGCAGGCGAGCCTGTTTTCGGCAGAGAAACAGTACGAAGGCCAGCGCCTGACCCTGAATTTCCAGGACATCGAAACCCGTGCCGTACTGCAGTTGTTGGCCGAAACTTCCGGTCGCAACATCGTGGTCTCGGATACGGTGCAGGGCAATGTAACCCTCCGGCTGCGTAATGTTCCCTGGGACCAGGCTCTCGATATTGTCATGACCACCAAGGGCCTCGACATGCGGCAGAACGGCAATGTCATCATTGTTGCCCCTGCCGAGGAAATCGCGGCGCGTGAAACCGCAGATCTCGAAGCCAAGAAGGCGATCACCGAGCTGGAACCGCTCTATTCGGAGTTCCTGCAGGTCAATTACGCGAAGGCAGCGGACCTTGCTGACCTGATCAGCACCGGCGAGGGCCAGAACTCGTTGTTGTCCGAGCGCGGTACGGTATCGATCGACGACCGCACGAATACCTTGCTGGTACACGATACGGCCGCAAAATTGCAGGATATTCGCCGTCTCGTGCAGACACTCGATATTCCGATTCGCCAGGTCCTGATCGAGTCGCGCATCGTCATCGTCAATGACGACCTGAGTCGTGACCTCGGTATTCGGCTTGGCCTCACGGCATTCAAGGAAAACAGCAGCGACGGCGTTACTGTGATTTCCGGTACCGGTGCCGGCACCGACACCATGATCGGTTCTGCACTGGACAATCGTGCCGATCCGGCTAACGGGACGATTTACCCGATTGCCCTGCCGACGCTCAACAACCGCTACAACGTTAGCGTACCGATCGACAATGCTGCCGGCCGTTTCGCGTTGGCGGTGCTGGAGACCGACTACCTGGTCGACCTCGAGCTGACTGCACTGGAAGCTGAAGGTCGCGGCGAGATCGTTTCGACACCGCGCGTCATTACGGCCAACCAGAAGGAAGCGCGCATCGAACAGGGCGTTGAAATTCCCTACCAGGAATCCGCGTCGTCGGGTGCAACCACCACACAGTTCAAGAAAGCCGTGCTGAGCCTTACTGTTACTCCGCAGATCACGCCGGATAACAACATCATCATGGACCTGCTCGTGAGCAACGACACGGTCGGGCAGTTGGTGGCAAGCGCCACCGGCGGACTCGTGCCCAGCATTGATACCCGCGCCGTAGAAGCGCAGGTGATGGTCAACGACGGACAGACCGTCGTGCTCGGTGGTATCTACGAAACCGAACGTCGCGAGTCGATTACCAAGGTGCCGTTCCTCGGAGACATTCCCGGTGTAGGCAACCTGTTCAAGTCGCGGTCGACCACGTCGAACAAGGCCGAACTGCTGATCTTCGTTACGCCGAAGATCCTCTCGGAAGGCTCGAACATCTACTAGCGCAGGAAATGCAGCGCACGGCAGGGTGACCACTCCCTGCCGTGCGTGTTCGTCTTATGCTGGCCGTCCGGATCTTTCTGCGGCGGCAGTCCCGTTATCGGCTGAAGCGAAAGCTCTTTCGCCGACCAGGAGGGAAACCCATCGTCCCCGGAGCGGTTGACAGTTTCAGGGCCAGCTGTATCGTCAACCCCGGTGTCAATGAAACATCCAAGAAATCTGTTTCTGGTCGGCCCGATGGGCGCCGGCAAATCTGCTGTGGGTCGCCAGCTCGCCAGGATGCTGCATCTCGATTTCGTCGATAGCGACGATGAGATCGAGAGCCGTACCGGCGTCGACATCCCCTTTATTTTCGAAAAGGAAGGCGAAGAAGGTTTCCGCAAGCGCGAAGCCAAGGTCATCGACGACCTGTCGCAGCTCGACGGAATCGTTCTTGCCACCGGCGGCGGTGCTGTCATCGACGCCGACAGCCGCAGCCGCCTCGGTGCCCGCGGCTTTGTCGTCTACTTGAGCACCAGCGTCACGCAGCAGCTGCAACGCACCAATCGCGGCCGCGAACGGCCGTTGCTCGGTAACGGCGACCCGGCCGAAATCCTGCAACGCTTAATGGCGGAACGCGACCCGCTGTATCGGGAAATCGCCGACCTGGTCGTCAACACGGACGGCCGCCGTGTACAGACCGTCGCTCGGGAAATTCACGACGCCTTGTAGGCTGCCCGGCGATCGTCGCCGCAGTTCATGTACTCTATACGTCGCGCCCATCGAAGCTGTGCCAGATTCTGACCCCGGGGTTCACGATTTGTCGCCGTCCGTCATCATCAATGTCAATCTCGCCGATCGCAGTTATCCGATAGTCATCGGCAACGGGTTGCTCGACGACCGATTTGATCTGACACCCTATATTGCAGGACGCGACTGCCTGGTGGTCAGCAATGTAACGGTTGCACCGTTATACATGGATCGACTGAGCCGCTGTCTCGGCGGCCGCAATATGCACACTGTGATACTGCCCGACGGTGAGGCGCACAAGTCGCTGGCGACCGCGTCCACTGTGATTGACAGCCTGGTAGCAATGCGCGCTGCGCGCGATGCCAGCGTCATTGCGCTGGGCGGTGGCGTAGTCGGGGACATTGCCGGTTTCGCGGCCGCCTGTTACATGCGCGGGATCGGCTTCATACAAGTGCCGACGACGCTGTTGGCGCAAGTCGACTCATCGGTGGGCGGCAAGACCGGCGTGAATCATCCCGACGGCAAGAACCTGATCGGTGCCTTCCATCAGCCGAGAGTGGTCGTGATCGACACGGCCACCCTGCAAACGCTCCCCGAACGCGAGTTGCGCGCCGGCCTCGCGGAAGTCATCAAGCATGGTGCCATTGCCGATATTGCCTTTTTCGGCTGGCTCGAAGAGCACATGCCGGAATTGCTGGAGCGCGATGGGGAGGCACTGGCCTATGCGATCCGCCGCTCGTGCGAGATCAAGGCTGCCGTGGTCGCGGCGGATGAACGCGAGGCGGGCCAGCGCGCCCTGCTCAACTTCGGACACACTTTCGCGCACGCCATTGAAAATTCATTGGGATACGGCGAATGGCTGCATGGCGAAGCGGTCGCGGCCGGCATGATTATGGCCGCGCGCCTGAGCGACATCGACTCGCGTGATGTCGCCCGCCTGCGCCGCTTGATCGAGTCCGCCGGTCTGCCGACCGAGCCGCCGCCAGTCGGCGGCAACCGGTTGCGCGCGGCAATGAATCTCGACAAAAAAGCGCAGGATGGCAAATTGCGTTTCGTGTTGCTGCAAGCTCTCGGTCGTGCCGTCGTTACCGCTGAATACGACGCTCCGCGCCTCGTCGACATCCTGTCGCAGGCCGCCTGATGTCGGCCGGCCAGCCGGGACTTCTGCCGTATGCAGCGCATGAGGCGGCCAGCCGGGGACGCCGCTACCAGGAACAGCCGGCAACTTTCCGTGGCGAGTACCAGCGCGACCGGGATCGCATCATTCATTCGACGGCGTTCCGGCGCCTCATGTACAAAACGCAGGTTTTCGTCAATCACGAGGGCGACCTTTACCGCACACGGCTGACGCACTCGCTCGAGGTGGCTCAGATCGCACGCACGGTGGCGTGCGCGCTCGGACTCAACGAGGCGCTGGCAGAAGCCATCAGCCTCGCTCATGACCTGGGCCACACACCCTTCGGTCACGCCGGTCAGGATATGCTCAATGCCTGCATGCGTGCCTACGGTGGATTCGAGCACAACCTGCAATCGCTGCGGGTGGTGGATGATCTCGAGCAAAAATACGCCGACTTTCCCGGCCTCAACCTGACCTTCGAGTCACGCGAAGGCATGCTGAAGCATTGTTCTGCACGCAACGCGCGCTCGCTCGGTGACATCGGGCAGCGCTTCCTCGACGGCACGCAACCCGGGCTCGAAGCCCAGCTCGTCAACCTGGCCGATGCCATTGCCTACAACAATCACGATGTCGACGACGGTTTTCGTGCCGGCTTGCTGAATCTCGACCAATTGCGCGAACAGGCACTGTTTGGTGAGCAGTACGAACGGGTGATCGCCCAGTATCCGCAACTGGATGATCGCCGTCTGCTCCATGAGGTCGTTCGGCGCATGATCAATTACGTTGTTACCGACCTGATTGAAAATACCCGAACCAATCTGGCCGGGTTGCAGCCTGCCTCGATTGACGATGTGCGGCAATATGCCAAGCCCGTCGTGCAATTCAGCGACCAGGTTTTTGCCGCGCACACGGAGCTCAAGCGCTTTCTCAATCGCAGCTTCTATCGGCACGAGAAAGTAAAGGTCATGACAGACAAGGCGAAGGTGACCGTACAGCTGCTCTTCGAGCGCTACATGCACGACCCGGACGCTATGGCGCCGGACTTCTCCGCGCCGGCGCTCGCCGCCGAGCACGATGAAACAGCGCGCGCCCGCATCGTTGCAGACTACATCGCCGGTATGACAGATCGCTTTGCGATCGCCGAGTACGAGCGACTGGCGAACCCAGCTCTGTAGGAGCGCGCCCCGCGCGCGAACGGGAAAAGCTCACTCGTTACCGCATTCGCCCGCAAGGCGGGCTCCAACGGGGCTCGAACGACGTAGGAGCGCGCCCCGCGCGCGAATGGGAGAAGCTTGATCGTTACCGCATTCGCCCGCAAGGCGGCCTCCAACAAGGTAGAATCGCAGCCTTCGCTTCACCACGATCAAACTCACTTGAACAAAGAATCAATACCGCTCGACGAACGGCTGATCTTCGCCATGGATGTCGCGGACTGCACTCGCGCGCGACGCCTAGCAGACGAGCTCGGCGACTCGGTGACTTTCTATAAGCTCGGGCTCGAACTCATGATGAGCGGCGGCTATTTCGAACTGCTCGAATGGCTGCTAGCCCGTGACAAGAAAGTGTTCGCGGACCTGAAGTTCTTTGACATCCCTGCAACTGTCGGTTCGGCCGTCCGCAGCCTCAGGGATCGCGGCGCAAGTTTTGTCACGGTGCACGGCAACCAGGCAATTATGGAAGCCGCAGCCGATATGAAAGGCGACCGGCTCAAGGTGCTTGCAGTAACGGTGCTGACCAGTCTCGACCGTGGCGACCTGGTCGATCTCGGTTTCGAATGCGACATACCCGCGCTGGTACTGTCGCGCGCACGCCGTGCGCTGGAGGCCGGTTGTGACGGCGTCATTTCCTCCGGGCTGGAAGTGCCGCAGTTGCGCGAGCACGTAGACGAGCAGCTGCTGGTCGTTACTCCCGGAATACGTCCGGTCGATAACAAGCCGACAGGTGACCAGAAGCGCGTCGTCGACGTGGCTGAAGCATTCAGGAACGGAGCGGATTACATCGTTGTCGGCCGGCCGATTCGCGACGCGGCAAGTCCCCGGGCGGCTGCCGAGTCAATCCAGAGCACCATCCGCCAGCAATTCTGAGGGCCACCACGTGACCGCAACACTGAAGAACGATCTGCTGCTGCGTGCGCTTATGCGACAGCCGGTTCCGCGAACGCCAATATGGATCATGCGACAGGCCGGGCGCTATCTGCCGGAATATCGCGAGGTACGGGCCCAGGCGGGTGACTTCATGAGCTTGTGCCGAAATCCGGCACTGGCCTGCGAAGTCACGTTGCAGCCACTCAGGCGCTACCCGCTCGATGCCGCGATTCTGTTCTCGGACATCCTGACGGTGCCTGATGCCATGGGTCTCGGGCTTTATTTTGCCGAGGGCGAGGGCCCGCGCTTCCGTGAACCGGTACGGCGCACCGCTGCGATTCGTAAACTTGGCGTCCCGGACGTCGCTGAAAAACTGGGGTACGTGTTCGACGCCGTTGCATTGATTCGTCGTGAACTCGCCGGTCGCGTGCCGTTAATCGGCTTTGCAGGCAGTCCCTGGACGGTAGCGACCTACATGGTCGAAGGCGGCTCTAGCCGGGAATTCACGCGAATCCGTGCGCTGGCAAAAGACGATCCGGCGGCACTGTTGCAGTTGCTCGACGTCGTGGCGCGAACGACCACGGACTACCTCAACGCACAGATCGAAGCGGGCGCGCAGGCGATCATGATCTTCGATACCTGGGGCGGCGTGCTCGAGCGCGACGAATACCGGCGTTTCTCGCTGGACGGCATGCAGCGCATTCTTGATGGACTGCAACGCAAACGCGACGGCGAGACCATCCCGGTCATTCTCTTCACCAAGGGAGCCGGTGAGCTTCTCACCGACATGGCCGCGACCGGGTGCGATGCGCTGGGCGTAGACTGGACGACCCGCCTTGCAGATGCGCGGGCGTTGACGGAAGACCGCGTCGCATTACAAGGCAATCTGGATCCTGCGCTGCTCAAGGCCACGCCCGCAGAAATTGAACAAGGCGCGGCCGACGTACTGCACAGCTACGGCCGCGGACCGGGGCATGTCTTCAACCTCGGTCACGGGATTACACCCGATATCGAACCCGAGCACGTCACGACGCTGGTAAATGCAGTGCATCGATTGAGCCCGAAGTATCACGGGGATGTCCTGCAGCAGGGCTAGCGATCGCCCGCCTGCCGAGTCGCTCAATCGTCGCGCAACGCGCGGCGCAGGATCTTGCCGACGTTGGTTTTCGGCAACTCGTCGCGGAATTCCACTTCGCGTGGCACCTTGTAAGCGGTGAGATTCTTGCGGCAGTACTCGATGATGGATTCACTGGTGACGGAATCATCCTTGCGTACTACGTACAGCTTGACCACTTCCCCCGATTTCTCGTCCGGCCTGCCGATAGCGGCGGCCTCGAGAACGCCGTCGAGTTCCACCACGACGCTTTCGATTTCATTCGGATAGACGTTGAAGCCGGACACCAGGATCATGTCCTTCTTTCGGTCTTCAATAAACACAAAGCCCTTTTCGTCCATATGCCCGATGTCACCGGTGCGCAACCACCCGCCCGGCAGCATTACTTTCGCGGTTTCCTCCGGCTTGTGCCAGTAACCCTCCATGACCTGCGGTCCGCGAATGCATATTTCGCCGCGTTCACCCTGTGCCACATCGCGGCCGTCATCGTCGCAAATTCGCACTTCTGTTGAGGATATCGGTACGCCGATCGAACCGGTGAACGTCGACACGCCGAGGGGATTGACGATAGCCGCCGGTGACGTCTCGGTAAGACCGTAGGCCTGTACGATCGGCTTGCCGGTGACCTTTTCCCAGCGCTTCGAGACCGCTTCCTGAACCGCCATACCACCGCCGATCGTGAGACGCAAAGTGCTGAAATCCAGCTCCGCAAAGCCCGGCGTATTCAACATTGCGGCAAACAACGTGTTCACTCCGGTGATATAGGAAAAGCGGTGTTTCGCCAGCTCCTTGATGAACGCAGGGAAATCGCGCGGATTGGTGATGAGGACGGACTCGCCACCGTCGACCAGCATCCCGAGGCAGTTACTCTGCAGCGAGAAGATGTGATAAAGCGGCAAGGCGGTGATCGCAACGATGCGCTCTTCGCCGGCAAACGCATCGGCTTGCCACGCTTTTGACTGCAACACGTTGTACACCATGTTGCGGTGACTCAGCATGGCGCCTTTGGACAAGCCGGTGGTGCCGCCCGTGTATTGCAGGAACGCTATATCCGCAAAGCCCAGGTCGACCGGGTTCAACGATCGGTCGTTGCCGATCTTCAGGGCTGCCGGCAGCGATACGCTGTTCGGCAATAAAAATGGCGGCACCATTTTCTTGACATGCTTGAGCACAAAATTGACCAGCCATCCCTTGGGTTTCCGCAACAGATCGCCGATCCGCGTGGTGACGACGTGCTCAATCCGAGTATCACCGAGCACCTCTTCGAGCGTGTGCGCGAAATTTTCCAGAATGATGATGCAGCGCGCACCGGAGTCAGTCAGCTGGTGTCGCAGTTCGCGAGCGGTATAAAGAGGATTGACATTGACGACCACCAGGCCTGCGCGAAAAATGCCGCACAGCGCTACCGGGTACTGCAGCACGTTGGGCAGCATGATTGCCACTCGTTCGCCGCGCACCAGCTTCAGTTCCTGCTGCAGATAAGCGGCGAACTGCAGCGACAGGTCGTCGAGCTCGCGAAACGTCAGCGTCGTGCCCATGTTCGTGTACGCGGGACGGTCGGCGAATTCAGTAAACGCGAACTCCCTCAGCTCGCGGAGGGATTTGTAGGGCGGGGGCCCCAACACCGCGGGTACGCCGTCCGGATAGGTGGCAAGCCAGGGTTTCTGCACAGGTACCCTCTTTTTCATTGTCGTTCTTTGTTATTGAACCATCTATGCACGCTGATTGCGCGCCGCACCCTTACTCCGCCAGCCGCGCGCCCGACGCCACTTCAGTGTTCGCGTCTGCGGCAAGCGCCGCGCAAATAATCGGCCAGGCGTTATCCAGGAGAACCGGCTGCGCGTCTGCATTCGGGTGGATGCCGTCGTCCTGCATAAGGTCGTCATTCAGGGCGACACCCTCCATGAAGAATTCGATCCACGGCACGTCCAGCTCGGAGGCAAGCTCCCGATACACCTGCTCGAATGCCTGCGTATAACGTGGACCGTAATTGGGCGGTATGCGAATGCCGAGCAGCACGACCGATGCTCCGTTGTGGCGGCTCGCCTCAATCATGGTTTTGAGATTGCTTTTCATACGCTCCGGGGGAAAGCCGCGCAGGCCGTCATTGCCGCCCAGCGCAATAATCACTAGCGCCGGATCGAATTTCTCCAGCGCGCTGCCAATGCGTGTCGCGCCACCTTCGGTGGTTTCCCCGGAGATGCTGGCGTTAATGACCCGATGTTCGTAACCTTGTGACTGCAGCCTGGAATGCAACAAAGCGGTCCAGGACCGGTCAACGTCAATGCCGTACCCCGCACTCAGGCTGTCGCCGAATACCACGATGGCAGGCGCAGGCGAACCCTGTGCCGCCGCGGCAACCAAAATAAGCAATAAGGACAATATCTTTCGCATGATGGACCAGGTCACAAGCCAGCCGAACAACGATTCGGTACTCATCGCCGAGCAAGTTACAAAACAGGTTAGCAGCCCGGAGGGTGATCTGACCATTCTGGCAGATATCAGTTTCCGCATCGCCGCAGGAGATTCGGTGGCCATCATAGGTGAGTCGGGTGCCGGCAAATCGACCTTGCTGGCGCTGCTGGCGGGTCTGGACCTGCCGACTCATGGCAGCATTTGGCTGGATGGCAAGCGGCTGACGGACCTGGACGAAGATGGTCGCGCTGCCGTCAGGGCGTCCAGCGTCGGCTTCATATTCCAGTCGTTTCACCTGGTTCCCTCGCTCAATGCGCTTGAAAACGTGATGCTGCCGCTGGAACTGGCCGGGGTTGCCAATCCGAAGACCAAGGCCCACGAAATACTAAGTGAAGTCGGCCTCACGCCTCGCGCCCGACACTATCCGTCGCAGTTGTCCGGTGGTGAGAAACAGCGCGTCGCCATTGCGCGCGCCTTCGCCACGCAGCCGGCCGTCCTGTTCGCCGACGAACCGACCGGCAATCTCGACAGCCGTACTGGCCTGCGAGTGATGCAACTCATGTTCGACCTCAACATGAATTCCTCGACGACGCTGGTACTCGTTACACACGATCGCAGCCTGGCCGAGCGCTGCGACCGCGAAATAATCCTCGAGTCCGGTCGGCTGGTGGCTGACAGCAAGGCCGCCGCATGACACCAGTCAGCTATGCAGTGCGGACGTTCGGGCGAGAACTCCGTTCCGGAGAAGTGCTGGTATTGCTGGCTGCCGTAGCGTTGGCTGTTGGCGCACTGACCGCCGTGGGATTCCTGACGGATCGCATCGGTCGCGCCGTCGCCCGCCAGGCGAACGAGGTGCTGGCAGCGGATCTGCGCCTGCGTGCCCCGACTGAAATTCCAGCGGAATGGCGCGACGCTGCCGAGCGCTTCGGCTTGCAGACCGCCGATACGCAAACTTTCCCCAGTGTCGTGTACGCCGGCGACGAGAATGCGCTCGCGACCATCAAGGCGGTCAGTGCCAGTTATCCGTTGCGTGGCAACGTACGCATTGCTGACGAGCTGTTCGGCGAACAACGTGTCGCCGATGACGTCCCGCGACCCGGCACCGTATGGGCGGACCCGGCGTTGATGGCGCGTCTTGGCGTCGCTGTCGGCGATAAAGTTTCACTGGGCGAGACGGACATGCGCGTTGTGGCTGTACTGACTTACCGGCCCGATCAGTCCATCGGCTTTGCATCGCTGGCGCCGTCTGTGCTGGTCAACATCGATGACATTCCGGGTACCGGACTGATTAACGAAGGCAGTCGTGTCGGGTATGCGCTATTGGTCGCGGGCGAGGAATCGGCCGTCGAGGATTTCTACGCGGACGTGGAAGACCGATTGCCGGATGACGTTCGCATGCGCAATCGCGAAGATAGCAGTGAGCAAGCCGGCAACGCGGCCGACCGGGCGCAGCGATTTCTGTCGCTCACAGCCGTTATCAGCCTGCTGCTCAGCGCCGTCGCGATTGCAATGTCGGCACGACGCTTCGCGCACCGTCGTATGGATACCGTGGCACTGATGAAGAGTCTCGGTGCCAGCCAACGTTTCGTTATTTCGGCGGCGTCCGTACAACTGGTTCTGCTGGGGATTCTCGGCGTGCTGGTCGGCAGCGCCGTTGGCTATATCGTCGAGAAACTGCTTACGCGAATGCTCGCGGATATGATCCAGGGTGACCTGCCCGACACAGGCTGGGGTCCGGTCGGGCTGGCCTCCGGCGCCGCACTCATTCTGCTGGTCGGCTTCGCCCTGCCGTCTCTTATCCAGTTGCGCAACACGCCCCCTCTGCGAGTCCTGCGGCACGACGCCATGCCGCCACCGCCCTCGCGCCTCCTGGTCGCGGGCGTTTCCCTGGCAGCGGTTGCCGCGCTGCTCTATCGCGCCGTGCCGGATGGCCGCATGCTGGTAATCGTGCTGGGTGGCATGCTTGTGGTTGGTGCTGCGCTGTACCTTACAGGTCGTGGAATGGTGGCGATTATCGGTAGCTCCCGCAGCGGCGTTGGCATTGCCTGGCGCTACGGACTTGCCAATGTCGCCCGGCGCGGACGTGACAGCGCCGTGCAGGTAGTAGCGTTCGGGCTCGGACTGACAGTTTTGCTGTTGCTCTCGTTCGTGCGCACGGATCTGCTGAAGAGCTGGCAGCAGAGCCTCGACGAAAATGCGCCCAATCACTTCCTCATCAATATCCAGCCGCAGGAGCGCACGTCGATTGCCGGGATCTTCGAGAGCAACAACATTCCGGCGCCGCAGTTTGTGCCGATGGTGCGTGCGCGGATGAGTGCCATCAACGGCGAATCAATCAAGGAGCGCTCGTTTCCGATGCCGGAAGGCGATCGCATGGCGAATCGGGAAGCCAACCTGACCTGGGCAGCCGAGCTCAGCGCCAGCAATGAAGTTGTTGCCGGCGAATGGTGGCCAACGGACTACAATGCCGAGCCGCTGGTCTCGGTCGAGGAAGACGCCGCGATGGAGATGGGGTTGATGCTCGGCGACCGCCTGGAATTCCTGGTGGCGGGCGAGGACATCGAAGCGACAGTGAGCAGTTTTAGAAAGGTCAACTGGGACTCGTTCCAGCCCAACTTCTTCATGGTCCTTTCGCCCGGCGCGCTGGACGGCTACCCGGCGACCCATGTTGCAAGTCTCAAGATTGACGAG
Source organism: Woeseiaceae bacterium (assembly GCA_041746375.1). Classification (GTDB taxonomy): domain Bacteria; phylum Pseudomonadota; class Gammaproteobacteria; order Steroidobacterales; family Woeseiaceae; genus IDS-8. Next base: position 14,025 of record JBGTHC010000016.1, on the reverse strand, counting down.
GAACAGCGGCCCGTGCTCCTGCAGATGGTGCGCGCGCATCCCAGCGTGTCGGTCATCGATCTCGGCGCCATTCTCGAACAGGTGCAAAGTATCATCGCGAAAGCCAGCCTGGCTGTGCAGGCGGTATTTATATTCACACTGGCCGCCGGCATTGCCGTGCTGTTTGCGGCGGTGCAATCGACGATCGATGAAAGGCGCTTCGAAAGCGCCATGTTGCGTGCGCTCGGCGTGCGTCGACGCACGGTCCTCGCCGGTGTGCTCACGGAATTCGCGGCACTGGGTTTCGCCGCGGGGCTTCTCGCCGCTGCGGGCGCATCGATTCTGGCCGCCGTCATCGCGGTGCAACTGTTCGACCTGGAATACAGCTTCAACCCGATGCTATGGGTTGCCGGGCTGGCAGGCGGCATGGTCCTGGTCTGCGGCAGCGGCTATGTGGCGGCCCGTGGCGCCATCAATGCCCCGCCTGCCGACGTTCTGAGCGCGGCCTGAGACGCGTTCCGTTCACTGCTTTGCAACCGAAGCGCCGCGAGCGGCATCTAACCAACAAAGACCGCGTATAAGGATTGCTCAGCAGCGACATGCAACCCGGGAGACCTGAGCAATGAGAAATAGGCAATGAGCAATAGGCAATGAGAAATATTCTGATACTGATAATGTTCGCCGCCAGCCTTGCGGACGCAGCCTGGAACGACTACGAAGAAGTCCGTGAACTGGCGCTCGATGCCGGTGCCGTGGCTGCTTTGCACATCGAAGCAGGCGCTGGCAGCCTCGAAATCACGGGCGTGTCCGACACGGACCGGATCAGGGTCGCTGCGCTTATCCGGGTACCAGGGGCCGATGCCGACAAAGCCAAGGAGGCGCTGGACGAGCACATGGTACTGAGCCTGTTGCGCAAGGGCGACGACGCGGAACTCAAGAGCTATTTCGACGGCGGTGGCCGGATGTTTAGCGACAGCCCGAGCATCGGACTGGAAGTGCAGTTGCCCGAGGGCATGTCCCTGCACATTGAGGACAGTTCCGGTTCGGTGAAGATCAGCGAGGTTCAGGGTACGGTCGACTACGACGACTGAGTCGTTGGCAGGTCATGCGGTTGCCATTCCGGCTAACAAGAAGTGCGCGACCGTACAGCGCGAAATCCCCGAACGCAGGCCGGTCGGACTTAAGGTTTGCAAAGTCGGGGAATACTGCCTGCATATTGCGTAAGCTACTTTGTTACGTTCCTTTGCACGGCTGCCTGCCCGATGACTCGACATCCTTTTGTGCCCCTGGCTTCGTATCGCGAATATCCTGTCGATGAAATGCGACGGCGCGTTGCGACTTTTTTTGCGAGTATGCAGCGGCGCCGCACTGTCCGCGATTTTTCGGACCGTGCGGTACCGGTGGACATCATTGAGACAGCGCTTGCTGCTGCCGGCACAGCACCGAGCGGCGCCAATTTGCAGCCCTGGCATTTCGTCGTTGTACGGGACCCGGAAGTAAAAAAGCGCATCCGAGTTGCTGCCGAAGCCGAGGAAAAGGAATTCTACGAGCACCGCGCTTCGAAGGAATGGCTGGCGGCGCTCGAGCCGCTCGGCACAGATACGGACAAACCGTTTCTCGAAACTGCGCCATATTTGATCGCCGTGTTCCTGCAGAAGTTCGGTGTGCTCGCCGACGGCCGCAAGGTCAAACATTATTACCCGGTCGAATCAACCGGGCTTGCTACCGGCATCCTGATAACGGCCCTGCACCAGTCCGGCCTTGCCTGCCTTACGCATACGCCCAGCCCGATGGGTTTCCTGAACGAAATTCTCGACAGGCCGGTTGCCGAACGGCCTTTCCTGCTGCTCGTGACCGGCTATCCGGCGGACGGCGTGCAGGTGCCGGATATTCGCAGGAAGGCGCTCGGGGAGTTTGTCAGCTTCGTCGGTTGATCGCCCGTGATACGGGCTCCTACAACGCGCCCTTGCAAGAGCCCGTATCACGGGCGATCCGCGCCCTCGGTAAAGCATTGAGCAGGCTCCTGTAGGAGCCCCGTGCCACGGGCGATCCACGCCTAGCCGGTATTCTGCAGGCCCTGCGCGATGCCATTGACGCTCGCGAGCAGCGCCTGGAAAAGCTCCTCATCTTCGCTATTCGACTTCCGCCAGCGCGCCAGCAGATCGACCTGCATGAGACTCATCGGATCGACATAAGGATTGCGCAGCATGATGGCGCGCTGCAGCGTGAGGTCTCCCTCCAGCAGCGAGTCGTGGTCCGAGTACTTGAGAATCAGGTTACGGGTGAGATCGAACTCCTTCTCGATAATCGGAAAGAATTCGTCGTGCAGTTCGCCGGCAAGCTGCGAATAGATCCGGGCGATACCAAGATCTGCTTTCGCGAGTACCATTTCTGCATCGGCGGTCAACGCTCGCATGAAGTACCACTCGCGAAACATGTCGCGAAAAGCGCTGTCGTCAAATTGCTCAATCGCCGCGGCAAGGCCGCTGCCAAAACCGAACCAACCAGGGAGGATGTGGCGGCTTTGCGTCCAGGCGAATACCCAGGGTATCGCCCGCAGATCCTGTACGCCGCTGCCGGTGCGACGCGCGGACGGTCGCGAGCCGATGCGCATTCTCTCGATGAGATCGATCGGCGTTGCCTTCCTGAAGTAATCGTGAAAGCGCGGCGTCTGGTAGACAAGTTCGCGATAGCGGCGGCGACTCTCCTTGGCGATCACATCCATCATTGCGTGCCATTCCGGCATATCGCCGCCACGATGCTGCGGCATTGCCGTGGCAAGGGCGACCGAACCTGCAATCTGCTCGAGCGTGCGCAAAGCGATACCGCGCAGGCCGTACTTCTCGTTGATAATTTCGCCCTGCTCCGTGACGCGCAGGCGTCCGTTGACCGTGCCGGGCGGCGCTCCGAGAACGGCTGCATGCGTCTTGCCGCCACCGCGACTGACGGTGCCGCCGCGACCGTGGAAAAGCAGCAGCTCGATGCCTTGTGCACTGACGGTTCGCACGAGGTCAATTTGCGCGTTTTGCAGCGACCAGCGCGCCGCCGCGAGTCCGGACTCCTTGTTACTATCCGAGTAGCCGATCATGACCATCTGCTTGTTATGACGAAAATCGAGGTGCTGGCGATAAATGTCATGCGCGAGCAGCGTCTCGAGAATCTGCCGGCCGCGGTCGAGGTCGTCGACGGTTTCCAGCAGCGGTGCTATATCCAGCGGTACTTCGCCACGACGGCTGTGCAGTTCGCTCCACTGTGCAAGCAATATTACCGAGAGTATGTCGTCTGCGCCCTGCGTCATGCTGACCACGAACGGGCCTATCGCGTCGGCCCCGTACTTGCGGCGACAAAACGAGATGGCCTGGAAAACCGCCAGCGTCTTGCGCACCTTGATGCTCTGGTCTGTCGGTGGTGGATCCTTTTGTTCGATCGCTTCGGCAATTCTCTGCAGGCGATACTCGGCACTGCGCTCAAGCCAGTCCGCCTCCCCGAGGCATTCACCGATAACTTCGCGGTGCACGAGCGCGTCCTGGCGCACATCGAGGGTGACAAGATGGAAACCAAAGGTGTTGATTCGTCGCAACAGCCGACGCACCGTAAAAAGGCCGGCATGCTGGCCCTTGTTGGCTGCGAGACTTTGTGCGATCAGCTCGACGTCGGACCTGAATTCCTCGGCTGACTCGTAGGGAAAGGCCTGGTCGTCGTACGTGGCCTGAAGCCGTTCCTGAACCAGTCGCAGGAACACCCGGTACGGCATCTCGCGGTGTCTTGCAGGCACCGCGTGGTAGGCATTCTGAAACGTAGGTTTGTACTCTTCAATCCTGTCGACCACCGCCTGGCCGATGCCGATACGATCGCCGGACTGGCTTAGCTTCGACGACAGGCTGGCACATTCCTTGTAATAAAGATCGAGCACGAGCGAACGCTGGCGGGCCATCGTCGAGCGGATAGTTTTTGCATTGACATTGGGATTGCCGTCCATGTCGCCGCCCACCCAGGACGCAAAACGCATGAAGCTCGGCACTTTGAGAATGCGTGCCTCAGCACCGTAAATGCGCAATGCGGCATTCTCGAAGTCCTCGTAAAACGGCGGCATGGCACGGTACAAGACGTCGGTCACAAAAAACAGGACGTGCTCGAGTTCGTCGTCGACCGTCATCTGCTCGGACGGGTGCTCATTTGTCTGCCAGCCGGTGGTCATTTCGAGCTTGATGTTCTCGATACAGGCCTCTGTCTCCTGTGCGGTCATTGTCGGGTTGAGCAAGTCGATCAGGCGCCGCACGATCTGCTGTTCCTTGCGCAGGATCGTTCGTCGCATCGGTTCCGTGGGGTGAGCGGTAAACACCGGCTCGATCAGCAGGGAGTCCAGCAGTTTCTGCAGTGCCGCCAGGTCCATTCCGGACGCCTTGAGCTTGACCAGCGTTTCTTCGAGTCCGCCCGGCTGATACTGCCCAACCTCCTGCAAATACTGGCGCCGGCGCCGGATGCGATGTACTTTTTCCGCCGTGTTGACCATCTGGAAATAGGTCGAGAACGCACGAATAACCTGCAGCGCAAAAGAACAATCGAGAGCGCTTACGAGGTCGGCGAGTTCTTCGCCGGGTTTCTCGTTGCCTTCGCGGCGGCGAATCGCGCGGATGCGAGCGTTCTCGACCAGCTCGAACAACTCCGGACCGCCCTGTTCCGTCAGAAGCTCGCCCACGAGGCGACCGAGCGTGCGGACGTCGTCCCGCAGCGCCTGGTCCTTGTCCTCGAATGTGATGTCCTGCCTGCGCAAAATATCGGAGCGTAGCCTGGCTCAGTCCCTGAAGTTTTCGTACTGCAGCGGTAATTCGACCTTGGCTTCCTTGAGCAGGCTGATCACCTCCTGCAGGTCGTCGCGCTTCTTGCCGCTGACGCGCAGCTTGTCACCCTGGATAGCGGCCTGCACCTTGAGCTTGCTGTTCTTGATTTTCTTGACCAGGTCGCGGGCCAGCGGCGTGTCGATGCCCTGCCGAAGGATGATCTTCTGGCGAGCTTCGCTGCCGCTTATTTCCGGATCCTCTTCCTTCATGCAATTGATGTCGATGCCGCGCTTGGCCAGCTTCTGTCGCAGTATGTCCAGCATCTGTTGCAGTTGAAAATCGGTCTGGCTGACCATCGTGATGGTCTGGTCCTCCAGCGTGTACTTCGAACCAGTGCCTTTGAAGTCGAAACGGGTGGCGACTTCGCGCTTTGCCTGATCGACGGCATTGACGGCTTCGTGAGCATCGAATTCGCTAACGACGTCGAAAGATGGCATTTCGCGGGCCTCCGGTAAGCACGGCAAAGTCGCCAATGGTACGCGCACAACCGGCCGGGTCAATGAAGGCTGCAAATCTGTGCAACTTGTGCAGTTTGCCGAGCGGCGCTCTGTGTGGCGCGGCGCGAGAATGGTCTCCCGGCGCTCATGTTGGCAGGAGGCAGGCCTGCAGGACGACTGCCGGACAACGCATACAGGTTTTCAAGTCCACGGAAGGACCATCATGCTTGACGAGCAGAAACCGCAGAAGCTGCGGGATGCAGGGCTCGCACTGCAAGTCGCGGCAGCGTCGCGACCGGGCATCGACGAGTTGGTCGCAGGTCTCGCGGAGCGCCGGGTTTCCATGCGGCGAGTGAGCTGCGCGGCGGGCACTACCGCGGGTGGCGTCACGCTACCGGTGCCGGTAAGCACATTGCGCCAGTCGTTCATGGCAACCGAACAACTGTTACGCCACGTGACCATGCTGGTCAGCGAGGCGGTGCCGGTGAACCTGGCGCTCGGCGGCCTGGGCGACGGCGACAGGGCGATCAACCTGCTGGAAGATTTCTGTGCCGGTCTGAAGCGCGCGCTATCGGCGGAGAACCTGCCGGCGACCGACATCGGTTTGTCGTTAGCGGCACATACGATGCCGCTGCAGGCGTTTCTTCTCGTGGGTACAGCGGTACTCGGTGAGGGACCGCGCTTCGCCTTGCTGGACAGCCTGCAGATGCGTCACCACGACGACCGGCGCCTGCAGGAGGAATGTGAGCAGAACTGGTCCTTCCTGTGGCGCCGTCGCGCTGCCAGCCCGGCTCTGATACCGGCATACGCAACGAGTGTCACGACCCGCTGCCAGCTGCTCGACGACGAAGCGGCCATTGCGGTCCTGCCCGAGCTGGCGATACAGGTTCCCGCAACGTCGGCCTGGCTACCCCTGGAGGTGAACCTGCGCGATTTCAGCGACGGGCGCGGCCGCCTTGCCTGGGATGCACTGCAGCACGCGCTGCGCGGTTGTGTGCACCTGGGCGACCGAATGCTCGAACAACTGGCATGGCCGGAAGCCGCACAGCGCGCCGATGCCTGGCTCAACCGTCGGCTTGCTGTCTGCGTAAGCGGCATCGGCGACCTGGTCGTGGAGCGCGGCGCAGATCCAACCGATCTCAGGACGCTACAATGGCTCGACCGGCTTATGCTACGCATCTCCGAAGTACTGTGGAGTCGCTCGCAGGCCCTGGCCCGCAAGATCGGGCCATTGCCGGCGCTTCTCCATTCCGATCCGACAACCGGAACTCGCACGATCGCGCGCAAGAGCGACTGGCACCTGCGCTGGCGACGCGCGCTGGCCAGTTCCGCCGTGCGTCACCGTAACTTGCTGGTACTTTCTCCGTATGCGGTGTTGCCGAGCGCGGACCACGCGGTCGGGGACTTCATCGATCTCCTGCCGGCGCTGCAGCATGCCGACGCCTTCTCGTTCGCTGATCCGCGCAGCGACGGCTGCCGCAATGCCGACGAGTTCGCCACCTTCCATCGCCGCGCCTTCGCTGTCATGCAACGCAGAAACGCGGCCTCCCTCATTGCGGCCGGGGCATGAACTGATATACGGTTTCCGATCCTTCAGGGCCGGAGCGGCCGGGGAAGCGTTTGTGGGTCGCGCGGCAGGTCAGCCGCCGCGCCCTCGCCACAACACATTCACCACGGGCTTGCGAGGATCGTTTGCAACCGATAACCCCCGATGCGCATGGAGTTGCCGTACTTCTGCTGACCGCGGTAGCCCTGTTCCTGTTCACGCGGGATCGCATTCCACTCGAAACAACGAGCCTTGTAGTCCTGATCGCGCTGGTCGCCGGGTTCACTATTTTTCCGTACACGGAAACGGGCGTGGAACTCGGGCCGCGGCAGTTCTTCGCGGGTTTCGGCAACGAGGCCCTGGTTGCCATCTGCGCCCTGATGATGCTGGGCAAGGCCATCGAGTCGACCGGCGCCTTGCAGCCGCTCGCGACCATTGTCGGTCGCGCGTGGTCGACAAAGCCGGTTCTTGCCGTGTTGGTTACGCTGGTCGCCGGCGCAGTTCTCAGTGCGTTCATGAACAACACGCCGATCGTTGTTCTTCTGATGCCGATCCTGGTCGGCGTGTCGCTGCGGGTGAAAACGCCGGTGTCCGGAATCATGTTGCCGATGGGCCTGGCGACGATCATCGGCGGCATGTCGACCACGATCGGCACCTCGACCAACCTCCTGGTCGTCGGCATAGCGCAGGATCTCAATGTCATCGAATTCGGCATGTTCGATTTCGTGTTGCCGGTGATCCTGGTCGGCGGCATCGGCATTCTTTTTCTCTGGCTGGTGGCGCCGCGACTGCTGCCGGAACGCGTTCCTCCGATGGCCGATCTTTCACCCAGGGTCTTCACCGCTCAATTGCACATCAAGGAGGGCGGCTTTTCGGACGGCGCTACGTTGTCGGAGGTGCTGGCGAAAGCCGAAAAGCGCATGCGCGTCGACCGGATTCAGCGCGGGGAATCGCTTTTTCTCGCCAAGTTGCCGTCGCTCATCCTGCAACCGGGCGATCGCCTGTTTGTCAAAGACTCGCCTGAAAACCTGAAGCATTACGAGTCCATTCTTGGCGCCACGCTGTTCAATCTCACCGATGACGAACATCCGGTCGACGAGAACACGCCGTTAACAGCCGTAGGCCAACAGCTCGCAGAAGTGGTCGTGACCCGTGGTTCGCCGCTGCACCTGCGCAATCTTGCGACGGCGCGCTTCAGCAGCAGTTACGGCCTGTTGCCATTGGCTATACACCGTGCACGCGCACCCAGCTCGGAGGTAACCAGCGACCTCAACCAGATACGCCTGCGCGCCGGTGACGTGCTGCTGGTGCAGGGTTCACGCGACGCTATTAACAGCCTCAAGTCCAGTGGCAATATGCTGGTGCTGGACGGCACGATGGACCTTCCGCATACCCGCAAAGCCAATACGGCGCTTGCCATCATGGGCGGCGTCATCGTGGTCGCCGCGCTCGGCCTGGTGCCGATATCGGTCAGCGCACTGGTCGGCATCGGTGTGATGATGGCGACCGGCTGCCTGACCTGGCGCGATGCCGCCGATGCCTTGTCGACGCCGGTCATCATGATCATCGTCGCGAGCCTTGCGCTCGGCCGCGCGCTGATGGGCACTGGCATGGCGGACTACCTCGCCCTGGGCCTGGCGACCGCCGGCGCCGATCTGCCCGTGCCGGTGATCCTGAGCGTCTTCATCCTGATCATGACCCTGCTGACCAATGTGGTTTCCAACAATGCGGCGGCGGTGATCGGTGCGCCCATTGCCGTGGCGATTGCCCAGCAACTCGGCGTTGCTCCGGAACCGTTCCTGCTGGCGGTATTGTTCGGGGCCAACATGAGTTTCGCGACGCCATTTGGTTACCAGACAAACCTTTTGATCCTGAGCGCGGGTGGCTACAAGTTTTCCGATTTTCTGCGGGTAGGCATTCCGCTGACGGTAATCATGTGGATCGGTTTCTCTATCGTATTGCCGCTTATGTACGATTTGTCCGCGCCCGGGTGACCCGGTTCGCTGCCGGTTCTTGACCGAAACCGGGCCTGCGGGGATACTCCCGGTCCATGACGCCTGAGTTTGAAATCAATCTGCACTGGTGGTGGCTGCCTCTCGAGGAGAGGGCGGTTCGCTAACTAACTGTCAGACAAGCAGCCAGGCAAGCGAATTCACCAGAAGCCCATCTCCGCCGCAACGTGGGGATGGGCTTTTTATTGTTAGGACAATGACAATTCACCGGGAACGATGCAGCCACCGTTCGACATAGCAGCCGACCTCGATACGCCGGTATCGGCGTACCTGAAGCTTGGCGCACTGCAGCCGCGCTTTCTGCTTGAAAGCGTTGAGGGCGGCGAACGCCTGGCCCGCTATTCGTTTCTCGGTTTCGGCGATGCGCTCGAAGTCCGCCTCACTGGCGCCGGCCTGCAGGTGGGCAAGGTGAACCATGCTTACCCAGCGAATCAGCACGAATACCTCGACCATCTGCGCGACGCACTGGCACGATCGCCGCGTCCGCAGCCGGCCGTCGCCGGGTTGCCTTTTGCGGGCGGACTGGTCGGTGTGTCGGGATACGACGTGGTGCGACTGTTCGAGCGCTTGCCGCGCCGGTCGCAGCCACAAAGCACCATTCCGCACGCGGCCTTTGCAGCCGTGTCATCGACACTGGTCTTCGATCACCTGACGCGCCGGGTTGCACTGTTGCATGACGGCAAGGAAAGCGAGCGACGAGCATTGCGCGGCGAAGTCGTGCGACTCTTGCGCGGGCCTTTGCCCGTTAATGGCAGTTCCCTCAAGGTGGCGGCGCCGCAGCCGGCGATGAGTGAGGCGGGTTACGCCGAACGGGTAGCTGCCTGCAAGGAGTACATCGCCGCGGGTGACATCTACCAGATTGTATTGTCGGTGCTGTTCCGGGGCCGCTCCGACGTCGCTCCGTTCGAAGTCTATCGCGCCTTGCGCCTGCTCAATCCGTCGCCCTATATGTTCTATTTCGAGTTCGGCGATCTCAAGGTCGTGGGCTCGTCGCCCGAAGCGCTGGTGAGACTGCACGGCAGGACCGCCTCGCTGCGGCCGATTGCCGGCACCCTGCCGCGCGGCGCGACGCCCGCGGAAGACTTGCAGAATGAGCAGGACCTCCTGGCCGATCCCAAGGAATCGGCCGAACACGTGATGCTGGTCGACCTCGCGCGGAACGATCTTGGCCGGGTCGCGACGCCCGGCACGGTGCGAGTGGATCCCTATCGCGCGATCGAGCGCTACAGCCACGTGATGCACATCGTAAGTGGCGTACAGGGTGAACTTGCTGCCGGCTTCGACGCCTTCGATCTTTTTGCGGCAAGTTTCCCGGCAGGCACTCTGGTCGGCGCGCCAAAGGTCCGCGCGATGGAAATCATCGAAGAACTGGAAGAGACAGGGCGCGGCCTGTACGCCGGTACGGCAGGTTATTACGGTGCCGGCGGGGATATGGACCAGGCCATCACCATTCGCACCATCGTTTTCGACGGCGATGAGTACAGCTACCAGGCAGGCGCCGGCATCGTTGCCGACAGCGTGCCGGACAAGGAATACCGTGAAGTGCTGGCGAAGAGTGCCATTCTGAAGAGTGCGCTCGAGATTGCGGGAGCGGGATTGTGATGTCGTGCGGAGTACGCATACTGCTGATCGACAATTACGATTCGTTCACCTACAACCTGGTGCAGGCGTTTGCGGCCAAAGGCGCCGAGGTACTGGTTTACAGGAACGATGCGATTACGCTCGATGCAGCACTCAAACTCGAACCGAGCCACCTCGTCATTTCGCCGGGCCCTGGTCGCCCGGAGGACGCCGGCATCTCGATGGCAATGATTGCGGCTTTCGCGGAACAGGTTCCGCTACTGGGTGTCTGTCTCGGTCACCAGTGCCTGGTCAGTCATTTTGGCGGCAAGATTGTGCGCGCCGATCGACTAATGCACGGTAAGACCTCGCGCGTCAGCCACGACGCCCGGACGGTCTACGAAGGCATGCCACAACCTTTTGAAGCTGGCCGATACCATTCACTCTCTGCCGAGCGGCGTTCGTTGCCGGCGGCGCTCGAAGTTACGGCGGAGACCGAACAGGGGGAGATCATGGGTGTGCGTCATACCTCGCTGCCGCTCGAGGGTGTGCAATTCCATCCCGAAAGTGTGTTGACACCGGAAGGCGACCGGCTGATGGCCAATTTCTTGCGGATGACAAGCTGATGGCGTCTGCCTGGTCCGCACAGCTCGATCAATTGCTGAATGGCAATTCCCTCACCGAGAGCGACGCCGCACGGCTCATGCGTGCACTGGCAGCGGGTGAGCTCGATGCCGCGCTGGCCGGTGCTCTGCTGGCGGCATTGCGAGCCAAGGGGGAAACGGCTGACGAGATACGCGGCTTCGCGACTGCCATGCGCGAACTGGCTCTGCATCCACGCGTTCCGGATGGCGCACCCACGGTTGATACGGTCGGCACCGGCGGCGACGGCTCCGGCAGTTTCAACTTGTCGACCGGCACCGGACTGCTGGCCGCTGCCGCGGGCGCGCGCGTCGTCAAACATGGCAATCGCTCGATCTCGAGCCGCTGCGGCAGCGCCGACCTCCTGGAAAGTCTGGGCATGCCGTTGCCGCTCGACGAGAAGGCGGCGATGAGCAGTCTCGCCGCACTCAATTTCACCTTTCTGTTTGCACCTGCGTATCACCCGGCAATGAAGGCCGTGATGCCGGTGCGCGGCGCGCTCGGTGTCCGCACCGTGTTCAATTTGCTGGGCCCACTGACCAATCCTGCCGCGCCGCCGTTCCAGCTCATCGGCGCATTCAGCCGGGATGCCGCCAGGCTGATGGCCGAGACGCTCGCCGGCATGCCGTTCGAACGCGCGTTCGTGGTGCACGGCGAGTCGGGCTGGGATGAGGCGACGCCGGTCGGCGAGTTTCTTCTTTACGACGTAAGCCCCGGCACGGTCACAGAAACGGTGCGCACACCCGAAGCCTATGGAATGGTACGCTGCCATGCAGAGGACCTGGCCGGGGGCGATGCCGCTTGTAACGCTGCCGCTTTGCGACGGGTTTTTGACGGCGAAGACCGCGGCGCGCATCGTGATGCCTTGCTGATGGGTACATCGCTGGTGCTGGAAATTACTGGTCGCGCCGAAGGTGCCCGCGAAGGCGCCGCCATCGCGGCAGAGGTCATCGACTCCGGTCGAGCTGCCGCGTTCCTGGCAGACTTTCGCCGGCATTTCGAGACAGCATGAGCAACTTTCTTGCAGAAATGGCGACCGGCAGCAGCTCGCGGGCAGCGGCCATCAACAGGACATTCAAAGCGGCGGATTTCGACCTGCCCGTAACCAGGATCGCCTTCAGCGCGTTCGACCTCATCGCGGAGATCAAGGAACGCTCGCCGGCGGTCGGCGACCTCTCGGAGTTCGCGAGCGATCGCGGCGGACGCGCGCTCCAGTATGTGCAGGGTGGCGCTGCTGCGATCTCTGTGCTGACCGAGCCGAGCCGCTTTGCGGGTTCGATGCAACATCTCGAGGAAGTGGTGCGGGCTGTCGCCGGCACCGATGTACCGGTCATGCGCAAGGATTTCCTGGTCGATAGAAAACAGCTTCTTGAAGCACGTGCCGCCGGTGCGAGTGGAGTGCTTCTGATTGTTGCGCTACTGTCGGATCGCCAGCTCGTGGATCTTCTTGCCTGCGCTCGCGACCATTCGCTATTCGTTTTGCTCGAGGCGTTCGACGACAACGACTTGCGGCGTATCGGCGAACTGCTTGAGCAAGCGGAACCTGCGGACAGCGTGGCGAAGCGTGAACTGCTCGTGGGAGTCAATGCCAGGGACTTGCGCACACTCGCAGTCGACAATGCACGATTTGCAAGGCTGGTACCGCTGCTGCCCGAAGGCGCTGTGCGTGTCGCCGAAAGTGGTATCCGGAAAGCCGCGGATGCGGCCGCTGCTGCCGAGCTCGGCTACCAGATGGGCTTGGTGGGCAGCGCACTCATGCAGACGGCGGATCCGGCTGTTCTCGTTAACGAAATGTTGCTGGCCGGACGCCGTGCGTTGCGGGCAGCCTGACAAGGAAGTGCAACTGGAATGCTGATAAAAATCTGCGGATTGCGCCACGCTGCCAGTATAGAAGCAGCGATCAAGGCAGGTGCCGACGCGTTAGGCTTCGTATTCACTGAATCGTTGCGCCAGGTAACGGCGCGGCAGGCCGCCCTGCTGGCGAGCCGCATACCGGAACGCGTGTTGCGAGTGGCGGTAATGCGCAATCCGGACATCGAGTTGTGGCGCGAAGTTGAGCTGATCTTCTGTCCCGACGTGCTGCAGACGGATGCCGCTGATTTCTCTTATCTCGAAGTACCCGCTGGTATAACGCGTTGGCCGGTCATCCGCGAAGGCAGCGTCGCCGAGCAGGCCGCACTGCCGGACACTTTCGTCTATGAAGGCAAGGCGAGCGGCCAGGGCGAAGCAGTCGACTGGCAGGTGGCCGCCGCCCTCGCGAAGAAGGGCAGAATGATCCTGGCGGGCGGCTTGACACCGGAGAACGTTGCAGAGGCGATTGCAACCGTTGCGCCGTTCGGAGTCGATGTATCGAGTGCAGTGGAGTCTTCTCCCGGCATCAAGGATCTGGAACTGATCGCGCGTTTCATCGCGGCGGCACGTGCGACGGAGCAAGGTGCTGCAAAGTAATGCAAGGAGCATTGAGATGAAATCAGTACTGCAGCCGGACGAGGCGCAGGCATTGTTGCAAGACGAACTTGCCGGCCGGTTGCCGGACAGCCGCGGCCGCTTTGGTCCGTTCGGAGGCCGCTACGTGCCGGAAACGCTCGTGCCTGCATTCGAGCGCCTGCAGGAAGGCGCTCTGCGAATACTTCCCGGTGACGAGTTCCAGCAAGCCTATCGCCGAGAGTTGCGGGACTGGGTAGGCCGACCGACGGCGCTGACCTTTGCTCCGCGACTGAGCGAGCGCTGGGGCGCAGAAGTCTGGCTCAAGCGCGAAGACCTCGCACATACCGGCGCTCACAAGATCAACAACGCAATCGGCCAGGCCCTGTTGGCTGTTCGCCTTGGTGCCAGGCGCGTCATCGCAGAGACGGGCGCCGGTCAGCATGGTGTCGCTTCGGCTGCCGCGTGTGCGCGGGTCGGCCTGCCGTGCCGCGTGTACATGGGCGCGGTCGACATGCAGCGCCAGTCGCCCAATGTCGATCGCATGCGGCGGCTCGGTGCCGAGGTTGTGGCGGTGGAATCCG
>JBGTHC010000015.1:0-1609 GCA_041746375.1 Woeseiaceae bacterium | reverse complement strand
ACGGCTTGCGCTTTGCGATCCGCGAAGGCGGCCGCACGGTAGGCGCAGGCGTGGTGGCAAAGATCCTGCAATAGAACCTGCAGGAGCGAGTACTACCGGCGATCAAGAGGATTTTGTAGGAGCCCGTATTACGGGCGATCGACGACCCGACAATAACTGTCGGAGCAGCAGTCAAAAGGGAATACGGTAACTATCGTGGCAACCAATCAAAACATACGCATCAGGCTCAAGGCGTTCGATCATCGCCTGATCGACAAATCGGCACGCGAAATCGTCGATACCGCGAAACGTACCGGCGCGACCGTCAAAGGCCCGATCCCGCTGCCGATGAAGATGGAGCGTTTCACGATCCTTATTTCGCCGCACGTCAATAAAGACGCGCGCGACCAGTACGAGATCCGGACGCACAAGCGCCTGATGGACATCGTCAACCCGACCGACAAGACGGTTGACGCTCTTATGAAGCTCGAGCTGCCCGCGGGCGTGGATGTGCAGATAAAGCTGAACTAGGCGGTCTCGCTTCCGCTCGCTGGCTCGTGCCGGCCGGAATGCGCGTCGCCGCTCCCCAACGAGGGCGGGCAGGCCTGAGGAAGAAATGACACGGGGCAAGGCGCTGAAGGCCTTGTCACGGAAGATCACGACCGGCATAATGCCGGGCTCGACTGGACTTGGCCGGGCCGGGAGTCGGCCAGGTTCGGAAAACGGCGCCAGATGGCGGTATCACTGGCTTTGGCGCTCAACGTTAGGTCGCCCCGAATAACAGGGCGTACTCGGCAAATCCCGGAATCCGGTCCCAGGACTGGCGCAGGGTCAGCACCGCAGCAACGGAACAGCACTGAAATGTTCCTGGCGATGGCGCTGGCCCTTTCGCGTGTTTGAGATATTCAGCATCGGCCAATCGAAGTCGGTGCGGTGTAACAGCGTATTTTTTGGTGAGCCTTTTTGGCAAGCCGATAGATAGCACTGGCCAATCGTAGTCAGTGCGAGGTTGAGTTCAGATGACGATGGGTCTTGTTGGCCGCAAGTGCGGCATGACGCGCGTATTTACGGACGAGGGCGATTCGATACCGGTAACGGTGATCGAGGCGCATCCGAATCGTATTACGCAGGTCAAATCGACGGAACGTGACGGCTATCGCGCCGTTCAGGTAGCGGCCGGGGCTCGCAAGGCGTCCCACGTGTCGCGGCCGGCAGCCGGCCATTTCGCGAGCGCCAAAGTCGAAGCCGGCGACTCGCTGACCGAGTTTCGCCTGGAAGATGGCGACGCGGGTGAATTCGAGCCCGGCAACGAGATCAGGGTTGATCTGTTCCAGGCCGGGCAGAAGGTCGATGTTGTTGGCACAACCATCGGCAAGGGTTTCGCCGGAACGGTCAAGCGCCATCATTTCAGCATGCAGGACGCCACGCACGGCAACTCGCTGTCGCACCGCGCACCGGGTTCCATCGGCCAGAACCAGTCGCCGGGACGTGTCTTCAAGGGCAAGAAGATGTCCGGGCACATGGGCAACGTGCGCCGTACCGTGCAGAACCTCGAAGTGGTGCGGGTAGACGCCGAGCGCAACCTGATCCTGGTCAAGGGTGCGGTACCGGGCCACCGCGGTGGTCGCGT
>JBGTHC010000014.1:0-7129 GCA_041746375.1 Woeseiaceae bacterium | reverse complement strand
GCGCGCCCTGCGCGCGAATGCGGAGGCGAACAATCAAGGTCTTCCCATTCGCGCGCAGGGCGCGCTCCTACAATTAATTTTCGGTGCTTACCGATGGCGCCAACGTTTTGTCCCACCCCAGCACCTTGTATTTTTCCAGCACGCGCACCAGCGCATCGACAGGTATGGCTTCCAGCTTGCCACGCGCACTCTCGACCGTGGTCGCCTTGAAGATCGCGTTGTAAACCGCTTCCTCCGTCGCTTCGGCGGTCGCGGCAAACAGGGGTGACATTGCTTCGTTGGTCAGCGTCTGTACCGTGATCGGCTTGTCACTACCGCGCGGCTTGCGACCCGAAGGATCTGTCGAAAACGCGATGACATAGTCGCCTGAACCATTGCTCGCAAAAGATCCCGTTCGGGCGAGTCCCATCATCGCACGCATTGAAAGCCGCTCGAGGCTGCGCGCGCTGAGCGGCGCATCGGTCGCAACGACCATCATGATCGAACCATCTTCCTGGTTGCCGTCCACAGGCACCGCTTCCAGCTGCTCTTTGAACGAATAATTGCCAAGTTCCCGCCCGACCGGGGCGCCATTCATCGTCAGGACACCACCGAAATTGGTCTGCACCAGCACGCCGATCGTATAGCCGCCAAGCGATTCCGGCAGAACCCGCGAACTCGTCCCGATTCCGCCCTTCCAGGCGAAGGCCTGCGTGCCGGTGCCGGCGCCAACGCTGCCTTCGGCGACCGGTCCGCCATCGGCATCGTTCAGCGCGGTAAAAACCTCTTCCCGCTGCACGGGATCGGCCCACATGTTGTTGACCGTTGAATCGTTGGTCTCGCCGACCACCGGATTGACCGTGTGCTCTCCCATGCCGGGTTGCTCGTATACCCATTCCTTAAGAGCATTCGCCGCGCTCCAGACGCACAACGTGCAGGTGAGGAGAATGGGTGTCTCGATTTCTCCGAATTCACGCACCTGGGTTTCACCGATCAACTTGCCGTAGCCATTGCCCACGTGAATCCATGCGGGAACCGGATGCGTGTAAAGATTGCCCGGCGCCGGAATGATCACGGTAACTCCGGTGCGCAAATCATCCCCTTCGATTACGGTCGCTTGCCCGACCCTGACGCCGGCGACGTCTGTAATGGCGTTCAGCGATCCGGTCGGGAATATGCCAACGACCAGGCCAACATCACGGGCGCGTGGTCGATCTTCCGCGCTGGCCAGGGTCACGCAGGCTGCCAGAAAGAAACCGGTCAGGAAAAATCTGAAAACAGGCATAGGCTACTCCATGCGCAAACCATTCAGGTCCGCAATTGATCGACGTAAGCAAATAATCCGGCTGCGCCACCAGTATGGATTAACACGATATTCTGCGTGCCATTGAAATATCCCTTGCCAACCAGGTCGATCATACCGGCCAGCGCTTTACCGGTGTACACAGGGTCGAACAGCAGGCCCTCGAGACGCGCCAGCAGCAGCAGCGCCGAATTCATTGCCTCGGTGGGAATTCCGTAGCCGTCACCAACATAGTCACCATTGCAGGCGACGTCGCTGCGCTCGATGATTCCCGGAACACCCGCGTAGTCGGCCGTTTGCTCGGCCAATCTGAATACTTTTTCTTCCTGCTCCTCGCTGCCCGCACTGACACCGATACCGAGAAGCGGGATCCGGCAGTTGTTAGCTTTCAGGCCGACCACCAGTCCGGCCTGGGTTCCCGCGCTGCCGGTCGCATGCACGATGCAATCAATGACAAGCCCTTGCTGATTCGCCTGTGCAACGAGTTCCTGTGCGCAGTCGACGTAGCCGAGCGCACCGACAGGATTGGAGCCGCCGCCCGGAATGATGTACGGATTCCGACTCTTTTTGCGAACTTCGTCCGCAACCTTATCGAGTTCCGCATCCATATTGGCGCCTTTCGCGACTTCGCGAATGTTTGCACCGAACAGCCGGTCGAGCAAAACGTTACCGGATTGCAGGTAGGCGTCGCTCGCGCCTGCGATGCGTTTCTCGAATACCAGCTCGCAATGCAAACCAAGTCTGCAAGCAGCGGCCGCGGTCTGCCGAGCGTGATTCGACTGTACCGCGCCTTGAGTGATCACGGTGTCCGCGCCGCGGTCGCGAGCATCCGCCATGAGAAACTCGAGTTTACGTGTCTTGTTGCCGCCGGTACCGAGCCCCGTGCAATCGTCGCGCTTTACCCAGATTTTCGGCCCGCCCAGCTGTTTCGTCAGGCGCGGCAGGAATTCAAGCGGTGTCGGCAGATGAGCCAGGCTAATGCGCGGAAATCGGGATAGCAACATTGCAGAATCCTTATTATATTCAGTTGGTTGCGTTCAAAGGCAGTGTCCGACGCGCCAGGAATACGGTGCGACGCGCCAACACCTCGGTCGTCGAGATGAGGGGAACAGTGACATCGCTCTTGCTCAAGAGCAGCGGAATCTCCGTGCAGGCGGCAATGACGACTTCAGCACCTTTGTTTTCGAGGGCCTTCGCAAGTGCAGCCATTGCGTGTCGCAAAGGGCTGCTTTTGTCGCCGGCCTTGACGCGACGAATCAGCTGCATCATCAGGAGTAATTCGTCGTCGGAAGGCAATATAGTGTTACGGCCCGATTTTGCCAGCGCATTTTGCAGCAGGCCCGCCTGCAGCATGCCGTCTGTCGCCATGAGACCGACCTCGTGTGCCAACGGGCAGACCACACCGATTTCTTCTACAGTCACGTCAATAATGCTGATCAACGGAATTGTCACAGCTTCGCGAATGGCAGCAACGAAGGCATGTGCCGTATTGCACGGCATCACCAGAAAATCGGCGCCCGCCTGTTCGAGTCGGCGCGCCATCGTCGCCAATTCCGCGTCAGGATCCGGCCCCTCCCCCCGCAGTGCTTGCTGGCGGTTCGGGACCTTGGGATTCTGGTCGACGATCAGGTGAATGTGATCCTGGTCCTTGCTCGCGCCTGACAGTGCAACGACGAGGGACATGAAATCGATCGTGGCCTCCGGGCCCATGCCACCCAATACGCCGACTGTCAGGTCGTCCTGATTCATTAATTCATGCGGCCAGCTTCCATGAGAGGCGCATCGTAGCCGATTTGCTCGTTGTCGTCCTGCGGTCAGGTGGGCCGCGATAAGTCGTCCCGCGATGATCCTGCATTGACGTTGCACTTCGAGCATAGTTCTCCGATCATGCCGCGGGGGTTCTGCACATGCATACGATCTCAAGGCGAAAAGTTGTTGCCGCACTTGCGGCGCTGCCAATTGTTAGCGCTTGCGCGTCACGCGGCCCGACTGTTGCCGACCGGCACTTCACACCGTCCGGCTTGCCACTACGTCGGGTCAACGTAGCAGCGGACCGGGTCATTCGCACCGTTGTCGGACTGCGCCCGTACCGCGATGCGGGGTTCGTGCTGCGCGCGGACCGTCTGGACGACAAGCTTCTCATTCACAATTACGGTCACGGCGGTGGCGGCATTACGCTGTCCTGGGGCACCGCGCACCTGGCAATGGAGATGGCCCTTGCTGCGGAGCATCGTCGCTGCGCGGTAATCGGTTGCGGCGCTGTCGGACTGGCAACCGCGCGGCTGATGCAGCGACAGGGCTGGGAGGTAACGATTTACGCTCGCGACCTGCCGCCGGACACGACCTCGAATATTGCCGGCGCGCAGTGGTCACCGGCGTCCGTATTTGATCGCAACTCGGTTTCGCCGGCCTTTTACGGCGAACTGGAGCGAGCGTTGCAACACTCGTACAGGCACTTTCAGCAGCTGGTCGGCGAGCGTTACGGCATCCGCTGGGTCAGTAACTACATGCTGAACAACCGGCCGTTCCGAGAGGACGACGTTTTGGGCCGCTTCGCGCATCTCTACCCGGAACTGCGTGATCTGGGCACTGACGAACACCCGTTTCCGGCAGCCTATGCCCGTCATTTCAATACGATGTTCATCGAACCACCGGTCTACCTGCCCGCGATAATGCGTGACTACTTTGACTCCGGAGGCGAAATCGTGGTGCGCGAATTTGTTACTCCGGCGGATCTTGCATTGCTCGTCGAACCGGTCATTTTCAATTGCACGGGCTTGGGCTCCCGCGAATTATTCGGCGACCAGGAGCTGCTTCCGGCCAAAGGCCAGCTTTCCGTCCTGCTGCCGCAGGAAGGCATCAATTACCTGATGATTTACAACGGCATTTACATGTTTCCGCGGAATGATGGCGTATTGCTGGGCGGCACTTTTGAGCGCAACGAGTGGTCGATGACACCGGACGCGGTTGCCGCTACACGCATCGTGCAGGAGCACCAGGCATTCTTCCGCAACATGCAAGACCCGTTCAGCGATTACGGCTAACCGTCGCAGGCGCGCTCCTGCACTCCGCCCTCCGTGTAGAACTTTGCGACCGGTTCGACTGTAACTGAATCAACGTGGCTGCGCCCACGCGTTGCGGTATCATTCCCGCGACTGCGCAGCGCACGCAGTACTCACAAACACCAGGGGGAATGCATGACACGCTCTTTGACCATCTGCGCCGCGATCCTTATTGCAACCGCTGCCGGCCCGGCGTTTGCCCAGGAAAGCAGCGCCGGCAACGCACCACTGACCGGACTTAAAGCCGAAGCAGCCACAATGATCGATGGCATGGAAGAACTCACGCAGGAAATTGTCGACAGTGTATTTTCTTGTGCCGAACTGGGTTTCCAGGAAATCGAGACGGAACGCTATCTCACGGCTATTCTGGAACAGAACGGCTTCGCTATTGAGCGTGGCGTGTCGGGAATACCGACTGCCTGGTGGGCGACGTGGGGTGAAGGCAAGCCGGTCATTGCCCTGGGCTCGGACGTAGACGGCATTCCGAAGTCATCGCAAATGCCGGGCGTGGCGTACCGCGAGGAAATGATCGAGGGCGCACCGGGGCACGGCGAAGGTCATAACTCGGGCCAGGCGGTCAATATCACCGCCGCATTGGCAATCAAGGACATCATGCAGCGCGAAAAGCTGCCGGGTACGATCGTTTTGTGGCCGGGAGTCGCCGAGGAGCTGGTGGCGACTAAAGCCTGGTTTGCGCGGGACGGTCGTTACGCAGGAGTCGACGCCGTTCTTTTCACGCATGTTTCGGACAACATGTCGGTTAGCTGGGGCAGACCGCGGGGTACCGGGCTGGTCTCCGTGGAGTACACGTTCGACGGTGTCGCCGCGCACGGCGCCGGTGACCCATGGAAAGGGCGCAGCGCGCTCGATGCCGTGGAAATCATGAATGTGGCCTGGAACTTTCGCCGTGAACATTTGCATCCGCTGCAGCGCTCGCACTACGTGATCGTCGACGGCGGTGATCAGCCCAACGTCGTGCCGTCAAAGGCCACGGTCTGGTATTTCATCCGCGAGATCACTGCCGACGGAATCCGTGAAAACTTCGACACGCTACAGCGTGTCGCCGAAGGCGCGGCCATAATGACCGACACGACCGTATCCCGACGGATCGTCGGAGCCGCGTATCCACGGCATTTCAATAAGCCGATTGCGCTTGCCATGGACGAGAATATCAAGGCTGTGGGACTTCCCGACTGGAGCGGGGACGACCAGGAATATGCACGGGCATTGCAGGAACTGATGGAGGCCGACGAAATCAATGGTCTCGCCACGGAACTCGATGGCATCGAGGAACCGGAAGAAGATCCCGTGTCCGGTGGCTCCGATGACATCGGCGACGTTTCCTGGAATGTGCCGACCGTTACGCTGCGCTTCCCATCCAATGTTGATGGCATGACCTTCCATCACTGGTCGAGCGCAATGGCCATGGCCACGCCGATCGCACACAAGGGGGCCACAGCAGGCGCAAAAGTCATCGCGGCAACAGTCCTTGATCTGTTGCAGAACGAGGAGTTGCGCGATGACGCGTGGACTTACTTCCGCGAGGAGCAGCTAGGCGATGAAGAGTATGTGCCGTTTATCTCGAAGGACGATCCGCCCGCAATTGAAAAGAACCTGGGCATCATGAATTCCTATCGGGAACGCATGCGCGAGTTTTACTACGATCCCTCGCGCTATGACACCTATCTCGAGCAACTTGGCGTCGATTATCCGCAACTCGTGAAACCTGAATCCGACTGACAGGAGTTTACTATGCGCAATGTGATTTTCCTCGCGTTAGCGTTGCTTGTCGCCGCACTTCCCTGTGACGGCGTCGCGGCCGATCGTGTTGTCGTCGACGTGATCAAACAGCCGTATGGTGGTGCCCGTAATGTGGCGGAAATCTCGATGAATCCGGACTACATTCACGCCGGCGGTCTCGAGCGGCTGATCGACGAATGGGACGCTGACCTGCTGCGGCCGGTGCAGGATGTCCGCCTGAGCCCCGAGCAGGATCGTCAGTACGGCGCCTGGAATCGCATGGCATTGGCCAACTCGAATATGGCGGAGTTGGTGCGACAAAGTCGCGACGATGCCACACTGATCGTCGGCCTCGAATCCAACTGCAACGTATTGCTCGGCATGCTGGCCGGACTAAAATACGACCAAGACGGCAACAGTCAGCGCGTCGGCCTGGTTTTTATTGATGCGCACGGTGACTTCAATGTGCCCGAGACGACCTTGTCTGGCATGCTGGGCGGCATGCCGGTCGCTGTTGCCGCGGGTCACGCACTGCACAATATTCGCAGGACGTCCGGTCTCGAAGAGCCGTTGCCGATGAGCGATATCGTCTGGGGCGGCGTTCGTGATCTGGACCCGCTGGAAGCCGATCGTTTTCGTGAGTACGAAGTGCAGCAGTTCTCGGTCGACGATGTTCGTAACCTGTCCGGCAACCTGAAACAGCAGATGGACAATCTTTCCGAACGCGTCGACGCCATTTACGTGCACATCGACATGGACGTGCTCGATCCCGAGGAAGTGCCTGGACACGACCTGGCGGTCCTCGACGGCCCGAGCAGCAAGGACCTGGCCGCCGCGATGACAATGATGTTTCGCTATCCGAAGTCGATCGCCATCGGCATCGCATCGACACCCGCTGGCCCGCTGGACCCGAACGGCGTCAGCCGCCAGGCGGCGCTGAATTTGATCGAGGGGGCGATCCGCGGCGTACAGAGCCGTTAATTCGCCCAACGGAGGAGCGCGCCTCGCGGGCGATATGCCGGTACGCGCGGATTGGCATATCGCC
>JBGTHC010000013.1:0-2405 GCA_041746375.1 Woeseiaceae bacterium | reverse complement strand
TGTGCGCGGCCGGATGCTCGAGAACGGTGTCTGGGCGATCTCCGATCATGAGGACACCATCCGCCTCTATCCGGCCCTGAATATGGACGAGGCAGTGCTTCGCGAAGGGCTCGAGATCATGGAAGAGGCGATCCGGCACGTTGAAGAACACGGCCACACCGAGGGCGATGCACCGGCGTATCCGAGCGGCGTCGCGGGCTTCTAGCCAGGAATGATGGCAGCGACTCCCGGCAGGAACGGCATATGCGCTTCGGCTTGATCGTATTGATACTCGCTGGCATGAGCGTTGCCGCAGATACCGAGATCCATCGATGCGCACTCGAGGATGGTACGTTCGCCTACCAGGAAATGCCGTGCCCCGTGCCCCTTGTCAGTACCGACGATGGCGTTGAGACTGTTGACGGTCATGAAGATAGCGAGACACCCGCAGTCAATGATGAGGTAGCCGGCTTTGTTAATCCTTTTGACGAACCCGCAAGCCCGCCCACGCACTCCGAGGCAACGCTGCCCGAACCGGGCTCACAGGACCGCGCCGAGTGCCAGAAAACGACGCGGGATGCGATCGACGCGATCGATCTCAGGATGCGAGAAAGTGCCTATACGAAAGAACAAGGCCGGGCGTATCTTGCAGATCTGCTCGTGTTGACGCAGCAACTGCGTGCCTGCAAACAGCTATAGGTCTGGTCCTAAATGGGGACAGTGACCTTTATTCTGTCAAAAGGTCACTGCCCCTCTTTTGGCCGAAATCCGAGCTGGGGCTGCCGCAGAATCGTTCAGCAACTTTCCTTAGTGTTTGGTATTGAGATCGACAAAGATACTGTGCGGCGCGTTCTCTCCAACCATTTTCGTTCTGACCCTGGTGAGCTTGGGCCTTCCTGGCTAACGCCGCTGGGTCACTCAAAAGATAGTCGATGGAGCGTCGATCTGTTTCGCTGCGAGTCGCTCATACTTAAGAGCCACCGGGTTCTCGTCGTCATGGATCAGTTCAGCCGACGAAAAATCGGCTTTGGCATACACGCAGGAACTGTTGATGGCCCGGTACTCTGTCGGATGTTTGGCCAAGCGATTCGTGCATCACGTGCGCCGCGATACGTCAGCAGTGACAATGATCCGCTGTTCCGTTTCCATCGGTGGAAGGCCAATCTCCGGATACTCGAGGTCACCGAAATTAAGGCTGTGCCCCATGTACCGCTTTCTCACCCTTTCGTGGAACGACTCATTGCCACTGTCCGGCGAGAATATCTCGACCATGTACCTTTCTGGAGCGCCGGGGACCTGCGGAGAAAATTGCATCACTTCAAAGAATTCTACAATCATCAGCGCTGCCATCATGCATTGAATGGCCAACCACCAACTGCAAAGACCCGGAAGTTGCAGTCAAAGGTTGCAGCTCTGCATTCTTACCGTTGGCAGAGTCACTGCCGAGGCCTGTATCAGCTGCCTATCGCAGCTTGAGTCGCAATTCGCCACACAGGTGCGCCGACACAGCCACCTGGGCGACGTCAGCCCAGACTTTGTGCAGGCCTCATTTTGAGGGTCCGGCGTGTCGTCGTATCGGTGGAGATTCCAGTCGTGTGAAAAGCTGAGCATGCGGAGCCTTAGCGGCTACAATGTCGTTGTGATCACCGCGGGATCGATAGATGCGAAAAATGTTGTTGCTGCTAATTCTGATCTGTTCGGGAACGTCGAACGGAGAGCCAAGACCCGCTTCCGTCGATCGTGCCGAGTTCAACGCATGGTTTGAACAAGTGTCGAACCACGGACGCTTTGGTCCGGACGACCAACTCGGTACGCTGAACCTGATCAACGCAGGGATCCGTCGATCCGCCGCGCGCGAAGTGAAGGAGGGGATTTCGGTGTCCCTTGCCCGCACCGCGGAGACCGGCAAGGCCGCGGACAACCAGTCGCCGTTCGGTCATGACATGATTGCTGTCGGTACGCTGGCGGCTGAAGACGGCCTCATGCGCGGCTATGGCGCGGATCGATTCGATGTTGCATTTCACGGCTTCGTGCACTCGCACATCGATGCGCTGTGCCATATTTTTCACGATGGCAAACTGTACAACGGGCATTCGCAAGAGAGAGTTACACCGCACGGGGCGGAAGTATTGTCCGTATTGAACATGAAGGACGGCATCCTGACGCGCGGTGTGCTGATCGACCTGCCGGCCTACCTGGACGTCGAGTACCTGCCCGACGATCATGTCATCACGATCCAGGAACTGGATCGATGGGAAGCTGACTCCGGGACTCGCGTTCGGCGCGGCGATGCGGTGCTGATACGTACCGGACGCTGGGTGAAAAGAGCGGCCGAAGGTCCGTGGGACCCGATGCAAGGCGCAGCCGGCGTGCATCCGCGCGTCGCAACGTGGCTCGCGGCACGCGATGTGGCGCTCGTCGGCTCG
>JBGTHC010000012.1:0-9131 GCA_041746375.1 Woeseiaceae bacterium | reverse complement strand
GAGCGGCGACCTGCCGCTCGACACGGCAATGAAGAAATTCGAGGAAGGCGTCAGGCTGACACGCAGTTGCCAGTCGGCGCTGAAGGACGCGGAGCAACGCGTCGAGATTCTGTTGAAGAGTGCCGGCGGCGATGAAGCGTTGGAGGATTTCGACGTCGAAGGAGACTGAGCGGCGCAAATTGTCGCAACGGATTTCTTCGTAGGGCGTTGGAGCGCGCCTTGCGCGCGAATGGGATGCGGTCGATGGTCTGCGCATTCGCCCGCGGAGCGGGCTCCTACAGGGGGTTCTTCGAACGTTGTGCGTAGCAGTTTATGCCTCGATCGGCGGTGCGCTGTCGCCCTGCAAGCGAGTAATGAGGGCGCGCAGGAACACCTTGTTAAAGCGCAGCTGGCAAGCCGACGACACCTGCTCCATCAGCGTCGAACTGACGCGCAGGATCGTCACGTTGCCGGTCGCACGAATCGATGCCGTGCGCTTCGCGCCGCGAACGTAACTGGTCTCACCAAAACAGTCGCCGTTCGACAGCACGCCTAATTTCTTGCCATTGGCTTCCACATCTGCCTGTCCGGCAACGATAATGTAAAAGCGATCGTCCATCTCCCCTTCGCGAACGATTTCCTCGCCGTTTTTATATTCGTGCCAGTCGCTGGCCCGCAGCACTTCCCAGATTTCTGAATGCGAGAATTCGTGGAAGAAGGTCAGTGTGCGCAACAGGTCGAAATGTTCCTGGTTGTCGAGGCTGTCATATTTCGTGCGCAGCGCCTTGTGCACGCGCGTGAGATCCGCGGCCATCGCGGCGCCATTCGGGCAGCGTTTTGCGGGATCCTTTTGCAGGCACATCGCCACGACGTTCTCGAGTTCCTCGGGCAGGTCGTTACGATAGGTGTGAATGGGCGGCGGCGTTGCGTAGACGATCTGGTGCAGGAGTTTCGAGAGATTATCTGCGCGAAACGGCCGAAAGCCCGTCAACAACTCGTATAGCACGGCGCCGATCGAGTAAATGTCGGAGCGCGAGGTCAGCTCCTCCGACTGTACCTGCTCGGGTGACATATAGCTGGGCGAACCCGCAATGCCCTCGATTCTCGAGACCTCGGAATCCGTGCAAATGGCGATACCAAAATCGATGATGCGTACATCGTTGTCGACCGTCAGCATGATATTGCTGGGCTTGATGTCGCGGTGGATGACGCCACGGCTGTGCGCATAATGCAACGCCTTGGCGCATTTGTAGATCGTTTCGACGACGTCGTCGACACGCAGGAGGTTATCCGGACGACAATAGGACGACAGCGTGCGTGCGCCCTGAATGTGCTCGGTTACGACGTAATACTTGCCGTCTTCCTCGCCCGCATCGTAGATCGGCATGATGTTCGGATGCTGCAGCATGCCGACCATGTGCGCTTCGTTGAAGAACATCTTGCGCGAAACGCGTGCGCGGTCCGCATCGGCGTCTTCTTCGATGTTGTAAACCTTGATGGCAACGTCGCGGCGATAATACGGATCGTGCGAAAGATAGACTGTCCCCGTACTGCCCTTGCCGATCTTGTTGATAATGACGTATTTGCCGATCTTGCGCGGCGCCTCGGCCGGTCGCTTGAGTTCGGATACGTTACTGGACATAGGGTTCTCGGTTATGTCACGACAAAAGCCACCTGCCTGAAGCGAGCAAAAACACGGCGTAAAGGGCGGCTGCGAGGTCGTCCAGCATAATTCCCAGTCCTCCGCCCAGTCTGTGATCCAGGTCCCGAATCGGCCAGGGTTTGAGGATGTCAAAAAGCCTGAAAAGCAGGAACGCCAAGGCCCACAGCCCCGGCGAGGCAGGTATTGCCTGCAGCACCAGGTACATGGCGGCGATCTCGTCCCAGACGATTCCGGGATGATCGTGCACGCCCACCCGCCGCGCCGCCTCGGCGCAAATCCAGATGCCGGCCAGCACCAGCACGACACCTATCGCCAGCCTGATTGGCCAATCCAGCGGCAAGGCGGACCAGGCGCCGAGCACCCCAAGCAGTGTGCCGACGGTGCCCGGAGCGACCGGCGATAAACCGGTACCAAAGCCGAACGCAGCCAACACGACCGGGTTGCGCAGGACAGCGCGTTGTATTTCAGAAGTGCTTGTAGCCACCGCTCTCGAACCCGACTTCCTGGCCGTTGCGACGGCAAATCAGCTGCGATCCCGATTCCACCGTCCCTATGCGGGTTACCGGTAGCCCCAATTTCTCGCCGATGGCCTGGATTCTCGCCTCGTGACGGCCGGGCGCCGTGAAACAGAGTTCGTAGTCGTCACCACCGCCAAGCGCAAACTGCAGGGCGCGTTCGTCACCGAAAACTCGTCGCAGTGGCGCTGACAATGGCAGCCGATCGAAGTCCAGCGCGGCGCCCGCCCCGCTCGCGGTGTGTAGTTTTTGCACATCACCGAACAACCCGTCTGAAAGGTCGATCGCAGCGCTCGCGAAACCCGCGATAGCTGCCCCGAACGCAACCCGGGCGGTCGGACGCGAAAAGCGTCGTCTGAGGTAACGGGCATCCGCAGAGTCGTCGTCACCATTTTGCAGAAGCGCCAGGCCACCCGCGGCGTCGCCCGGTGTTCCGGTCACAAAAATGTGGTCGCCGGCTGACGCGCCGGCACGCGTGATCCAGGTTCCGGCCGTGACGTCGCCGATGAGTTGCACGCTGACCACGGTTTGCTCACCGCGCGTGGTATCGCCACCCACCAGCGATACGTCGTGCGTTGCCGCTGCCTCGAACAGTCCTTTGGCAAATTCACCCAGCCATTCTTCGTCGCTTCGCGCCAACGTCAGCGCAAGTGTCATCCAGCGCGGTCGGCCGCCCATCGCCGCGATGTCGGACAGGTTAACTTCCACCGCACGAAATCCGATATCCGCCGCAGGAAATTCCGGCGGAAAGTGCACGCCGTCCACGATTGTGTCGACCACGCAAACAAGTTCGCGATCCGCGGCTGGCGACAACACCGCACCGTCGTCATTGATACCCAGGAGCACCGACTCGTCGTCGCTCGAGCGAACAAAAAAGCGGCGAATGATTTCAAATTCATCCACGTCTAGCGCGGGCTTTGCCGATTCTCATCGGGGCGAATTCGAGTCGCCGCGCGGTCGAGAATTGCATTGATATACTTGTGGCCGTCGACGGATCCGAAGCGCCGCGCGAGGTTAACCGCTTCGTTGATAATGACGCGATACGGGATCTCCGGATGCGAACTCAACTCGTGCACACCGAGCAACAGGATGCCCCGCTCCACCGGGTCGAGTTGCGCCAGCGGCCGGTCAGCCAGGTCGGCTACGCTTGTTTCGATTTCTGCCTGTGAATCCAGAATAGCCTGGAGCGCCGTGTCGAAGTAAGCCTGGTCCACGCGTTCGTAGTCGCGTCGTTCGCGAAACTGTTTTTGCAGTTCGGCGCCATCGTGGCCAGTGATCTGCATTTGATACAGTGCCTGCACGAGCAAATCGCGTGTGCGGCTACGTGCCCCGGATGACTGCGCCATGGTTGCTGATCGACCCGGTCAATCGAGTCGGCGAAGCACGTTGATCATTTCGATCACCGCGAGAGTTGCTTCCTCGCCCTTATTGCCGCCCTTTGTGCCGGCGCGCTCGATGGCCTGCTCAATGGTGTCAACAGTCAGTACGCCAATACCGACCGGTACGCCGTGAGCACGACTCGCGGCACCCAGACCACGCACGCACTCGCCGGCAACGTAATCGAAATGTGGCGTCGCCCCTCGTATGACGGCGCCCAATGCGATGATTCCGTCGCAGCGTCGCGAGGCAGCGATCTTGTCAACCACCAGCGGTAATTCAAAGGCGCCTGGGACACGAACGAGTTCAATGGCGGCATCGTTGGCACCTTGGCGTCGCAGGCAGCCGACGGCCGCCTTGATCAACGATTCGACGATGAAATCGTTGAATCGCGACGCGACAATCGCTATCCGGGCGTCACGAACCATGAGATCACCCTCGGTCGTCTTGATCTTGTCCATAGTTCCTCAGCTTTCTACGTATTCGGTGATTTCCAGATCGAACCCGGAAATACCGTGCATTTGCTTGGGTGCAGACAACACGCGCATGCGCTGTACGCCGAGATCGCGCAGGATCTGCGCACCGACGCCGTAAGTCTTGAGAACGGCCTCGCCACTGCGTCGCTCGGCGAGCTCGTTCTGTGCCAGCGACAGGATCTCCACCGCTTCCATCAGTTCGCGGGACGATTCACGTTCCCGCAACACCACCACAATGCCGGCTTTCTCGCGCGAAATGCGCTCGATAGCGCTTTGCAGGGGCCAGCCGAGCACCGGACTTTGCACACCAAGTACGTCGCCGAGCGTGTCCTGGATGTGCACGCGGACGAGCGGATTGGTTTCGTTACCGATCGTTCCCTTGACCAGCGCCACATGCACAGTGCGATTGACGTGATCGTCATAGCAATACAACCCGAATTCGCCGTGCGCCGTTTGCACGGTTTTCTCGGCGATGCGCTCGACGTAGCGCTCTTTCTCCAGGCGATAGCGTATGAGGTCCGCGATGGTGCCAATGCGCACACTGTGCTGGCGTGCAAATGCTTCCAGGTCGGGGCGGCGCGCCATGCTGCCGTCTTCGTTCAGAATCTCCACAATCGCTGCGGCAGGCTCGAAGCCGGCGAGGCGCGCGAGGTCGCAGCCCGCTTCCGTATGGCCGGCACGCGTCAGCACACCGCCGGGTTGCGCCATCACAGGAAAAATATGACCGGGCTGGCTCAGGTTTTCCGGCTTCGCGTCGGGCGCCACCGCAATCTGCACCGTGCGAGCGCGATCGTGCGCCGAGATCCCGGTAGTTATGCCTTCGGCTGCTTCGATGGAGACCGTAAAATTGGTTGCATGCCGACGATCGGTGTCGTCGACCATCAGGGGCAGTCGCAATTGCGCGCAGCGCTCGCGCGTCATCGTCAGGCAGATCAGGCCGCGACCGTAGCGGGCCATGTAATTGATATCCTCGGGCCGTACTTTTTCTGCTGCCATCAGCAAATCGCCTTCATTCTCGCGATTTTCGTCATCGACCATGATGACCATCTTGCCCTGCCGGATATCGGCAATGATCTCGTCGATGCTGCTGAATGCAGAGCTTGCTGCTGCCGGGTGCAAGGTTGTGTTGTTACGCATAGCCATGTGCCTCGAGAAACTCCTTATTAAGTCCTGGCTCGCCGCCGCTCTGCATGAGGCCCTCCAGATAACGTGCGATCAGGTCCACTTCGATATTAACCCGTGTGCCGACCCGGTACTCGCCGAGTATTGTGGCACTGGCCGTGTGCGGAATGATATTCGTGGCGAACGAAGTGCCGGATACCGAGTTGATGGTAAGACTCACGCCGTCGACGCAAATGGAACCTTTGCGCACCACGTAGCGGCTGAATTCGGCAGGTATGTCGACTTGCAAGCGTATCGAACGGGCATCTTGCCGTCTCTCAGACACCGTTCCGATGCAATCGACGTGTCCGCTGACGAGATGCCCACCCAGCCGGTCGGCCAAGCCTAGCGATGGCTCAAG
The DNA here is from genome assembly GCA_041746375.1 of Woeseiaceae bacterium. Classification (GTDB taxonomy): domain Bacteria; phylum Pseudomonadota; class Gammaproteobacteria; order Steroidobacterales; family Woeseiaceae; genus IDS-8. The sequence goes on along the minus strand of JBGTHC010000012.1, from coordinate 3,599 downwards.
GTTCACCGGACTTCCCTGTTCGAGTGCCGACAAAGTGGTAACTGCAAGCGTTTCCCGCGAGACATCTGTGTCGAATCCCTGCTCATGCAAGTCAATAGCCGTTAAACAGACGCCGTTGACGGCGACACTCTCGCCGATCTCGTACTCACGCCACGGCAGGTCAGGCGCGCGGACGCGCAGTCGCCGGTCGCCCTGACGATCTTCGATTCCGGCAACGCTGCCGATGGTTTTGACGATTCCAGTGAACATGTTGCTTCAGGCTTTATCCCCGGGTCGCGGCCGCGCTGTGATCTTCGTGTCCGGACCCACGCGGCGCACATCGATAATCTCGAGTGGCTGGCCACTGCCAAACCGGGTCCACTCCGGGGTGTTGAACATGCCCCGCGTTTCACTACCCATGATATGGGGCGCCTGATAAATGACAAGTTCGTCCACTAAACCCGCGGCCAGCAGGTTGCCGGCCAGCGCGCTACCGGGCTCCACCAGCAGGTCGTTGACCAGGTATTCGTCCGCCAATAGCGCGAGGACGGACGACAAATCGACGCCACCCGGGGCAGCAGGAACCTGAAATACACGGGCACCGGCTGACTCCAGTTCGGAGCGGCCGGAATCGTCGAGGCAAAAAATGGCGATCTGGCCGGATTCGGTCAGCAATCGCGATCGCGGCGGTGTCCGCAACTTGCTGTCGACGATCGCGCGCAACGGCTGCCGGAGCAGCGGCTCCCGAAGCGGCGGCTCCTCTATCGAAGACTCCGGCGGGCGCACCGTCAGCAGCGGATCGTCAGCCAAGAGCGTACCGATACCGGTCAGGATCGCTCCCGACATTGCACGCAGTCTCTGCACGTCGGCGCGCGATGCAGCGCCGCTGATCCACTGGCTGCGGCCGTCGTGCATCGCGGTAGCGCCGTCAATACTGCAGGCGATTTTCAAGCGAACGAAGGGTCGACCGCGGCGAACGCGCGACAGGAAACCGGCGTTGAGTGTTTCGGCAGCCGCGCGCATGAGTCCGCTGGCCACCTTCATGCCACCCTCGGCAAGTTGCGAGAGTCCGCGACCGGACGCGTGCGCTGACGGGTCTTCCATCGCGCAGATGACTTGCGCCACACCGGCGTCCAACAGCGCACGGGTACACGGCCCGGTCCGACCCTGGTGTGCGCAGGGTTCCAAAGTAACGTACGCGGTTGCGCCCGCCGCCTCGATTCCGGCCATTGCCAGCGCGTTCACTTCCGCATGCGCTGCGCCGGTTCGCTCGTGCCAGCCTGCGCCGACGATCGTGTCGGCCCTGACCAGCACACAGCCGACGCGCGGATTCGGATGCGCGGTCGTCAAACCCTTTCGCGCCAGCTGTAGCGCCCGCGCCATAAAGCGATGATCGGCCGCGGAGAAGTCGCTCATTTCCTGCCAAGCAAATCAGGCAACAGGGACATTTGCTCGCGATTCGCCGCCGCATCGGAAATTTCCTGCAGTCGTTTGATCTCGTCCTGAAATTCCGTCACGTCCTGGAAACTGCGATACACGGAAGCAAACCGCACATAAGCGACTTCATCGAGTTTGCGCAGTTCTTCCATGACCAGCTCACCGACGAGTCGCGCCGGGACTTCACGTTCACCCATGGTGCGCAGATTGTGTACGAGTCGCCCGATTGCCTGTTCCAGTTCGTCGGCCGGCACCGGGCGTTTTTCGAGCGCGCGAGTCATGCTGTTGCGCAGCTTGTTTTCATCGAAAGGCTGCCGGCTGCTGTCGCTCTTTATTAGTCTCGGCATCACCAGCTCTGCAGACTCGAAAGTTGTAAAACGCTCGTTGCAATCCAGGCACTGGCGACGCCGTCGTATCTGGCGCCCGTCCGCGGCCAGTCGTGAATCGATGACCTTGGTTTCCACGTGACTGCAGAATGGACAGAACATGATTCCTGATTCGCTTTCGCTTGTGAGCGGACGGCGATCGTCAGCCGTACACCCGTCAGCCGTACACCGGATAGCGTTTGCACAGCTCCAATACCTGGTCGCGCACGCGCACAATCACAGCGTTGTTACCGAGATCATCCAGAATATCGCAGATCCAGCCGGTGAGTTTACGCGTCTCTGCCAGCCCGAAACCACGAGTCGTGATGGCGGGTGTGCCAAGCCGCAGGCCGCTGGTTACGAACGGCGACCGCGGATCGTTCGGCACGGCATTCTTGTTGACAGTGATATTGGCACGGCCGAGCGCTGCATCCGCGTCCTTGCCGGTGATGTCCTTCTCAATGAGGTTCAGGAGCATCAGGTGGTTATCCGTGCCACCCGACACGATCGCGTAGCCGCGCTCGACGAAAACCCGGGCCAGTTCCCGGGCGTGGTCCACCACCTTGCGCTGGTAGACCTTGAAGTCCGGTTGCATCGCTTCGAGGAACGCAACCGCTTTGGCCGCAATCACGTGCATCAGCGGGCCGCCCTGCGTACCGGGAAAGACCAGCGAGCTGAATTTCTTCGTGATCTCATCGTTCTTGCGCGCCAGGATGAGACCGCCGCGAGGCCCGCGCAAAGTCTTGTGGGTCGTCGTAGTCACCACATCGGCGATCGGCACCGGGTTGGGATACAGGCCTGCAGCCACCAGCCCCGCAACGTGCGCCATGTCTACCATGAGCCACGCGCCGACACTGTCGGCAATGGCGCGAAAACGTTCCCAGTCGAGCACCCGCGAGTACGCGGAAAACCCGGCGATGATCATCTTCGGTTGATGTTCCCTCGCGAGCGCCTCCACTTCTTCATAGTTCAGCAAGCCGCTCTCCGCATGCACGCCGTACTGGATTGCGTTGAAAAGCTTGCCCGAATAGTTGACCTTCGAACCGTGCGTGAGATGGCCGCCATCCGCCAGGCTCATGCCGAGAATAGTGTCGCCCGGCTGCAGAAGCGCGAGGCACGCCGCCGCATTGGCTTGCGACCCCGAGTGTGGTTGTACGTTCGCGTAGTCCGCACCAAACAATTCCATCGCCCGTTCAATGGCCAGCGTCTCCGCTATATCGACGAACTCACATCCACCGTAGTAACGCTTGCCCGGATAACCTTCCGCATACTTATTGGTAAGCACCGAGCCCTGCGCCTCCAGAACACGCGGGCTCGTGTAATTCTCAGACGCAATAAGCTCGATATGCTCTTCCTGGCGGCGATCTTCGCTGACAATTGCCTGATAAAGCTCCGGATCGAATTCTTCAAGGGACGACGAGTCGACGTACATCTAGCGGGATCTCCTAAGTGGCAGGCGGGCAACCGCAGGGGCAAAAAAGCGCGGCAATTGTAACGCAAGCCGCCATATGCGCGGGGATTCGCTCACTCTGCTCGTTTTTGCGCAGGAGGTCCTATCGCGAATGGCGTTGGCACGGTCAGGGGCTCGTCTGCGGAACGCTGCAAGTACATCCCTGTAAGCTCCGGGCTCGACATCCCTGTCTCGCACGATCCTGAACACAGTTCCCTGGCACACCGCTTCCTCCTATCGTTGTGGGTGTCGAATGGCGTCCATAGTCCGTACGATGCTCAACACAGTCTCCTGGCACTTCGCTTCCTTCCAACGTTGAGGGAGGCGAGGACCATGCGGCCACGGGCGTGGGGGGGGGGGGGGGGGGG
>JBGTHC010000011.1:0-5168 GCA_041746375.1 Woeseiaceae bacterium | reverse complement strand
GAATCGCGGAAATAAAAGTCCGCCACCATGCTCGCCAGTTCGGCCAGTCGAAATACGGGCTATCCCGGGTGTACAAGGTGCTGCTGGATTTGCTCACCATTAAAACGATCACCGGCTTTGCAACGCGCCCGCTTCGCTGGTTCGCCATGCTTGCGATTCCCTTTATCCTGATGTCGATGGCAATGTTCGCAGGTGGAATTACCGTAATGTTCCTTAGCGACAACTCCGGGTTGCCGTTGACAGGGTCGGGACTTTTCTTTGGGTCGCTCGGACTGTATCTCCTGTTCAGTGGCGGGATTGCGGAGCTGATAAGCAGAACCGGCGATGCGCAAGTCGCAAAATTGCCGCTCCTTACCGCGGTGGAGATCAAGCCGTCCGGAAGCGCAGTGCCCGACAGATACCCGAGACCAGAGAATAACGTGAATGACTGAGAATGCGAAAGTATCGGCGATCGTGCCAGTTAGTGAGAGATACGATAGTTCGGGATCGCTGGCGAGGGAATACCTGGAGGCTTTAAAGCAGACGGGAAGGGACTTCGAGCTGGTGTTCGTGCTGGATGGCAAGCATACGGCTCTTGGTGAGCGCCTGTTGGCGATCGCCAGCGAAGACGCGCGACTGCGTATCATTCAACTGGCCAAGGGTTTCGGCGAGGCGACGGCACTCTCGGCCGGAATTGAGAACACGCAGGGCGGGACGGTTCTCACACTGCCTGCTTACCATCAGGTGGAGCCGGACGAAATCGGCAAACTGCTGGCTGAACTGCAACACTCCCAAATGGCAATTGCAGCCAGGTGGCCCAGGGCGGCAGCGTCCCGGTTCGAGGTGTTTCGACGCAACACTTTCCATTGGTTCGTAAAGAAAGTTTCGGGCATATCCTTTACGGATCTCGGCTGCGGCGCCAGGGCCTTTACCCGTGAGGTGGCGAACGAGGTGCCTATCTACGGCGATCAGCACCGGTTCATTCCGCTATTGGCACTTCGACGGGGCTTTCGGGTCAAGGAAGTGGAGGTGCGTCAATCCGACAAGGACCAGTACGACAAGGTCTACGGCGCGAAGACTTACCTGCAGCGTATCCTGGATATCTTCACAGTCGTCTTCCTGGTCCGGTTCACGAAAAAACCCTTGCGGTTCTTCGGCATGATCGGCAGCGTCATGTTTCTCGTTGGCGCTCTCTTTCTGACTTACGTCGTTATCGAGCGCCTGTTTTTCGACGCCGCACTTTCCGACCGCCCGGCCTTGCTCCTGAGCTCGCTGCTGGTCGTTCTCGGGCTGCAGATTTTCGCGTTGGGCCTGATCGGCGAGCTGATTATTTTCACCCATGCGGGCGAGCTGAAAGAGTACACGATCGAAAAAATCGTCAATTAGGGGAAGTTCTGACTCTGGGTCAATAAGCTTTCTTGTCTTTGAACATTATGATCGCGGTCTTGAAAATAATTCTTATGTCGAGTTCAAGCGACCAGTTTCTCAGGTACTCGAGATCGGATTCGACGCGGCGCCGCATTTCCTCGATCGTTGCCGTTTCCCCGCGGTGTCCCCGCACCTGCGCCAGCCCTGTCACGCCCGGACTGACCTTGTGACGTACCATGTATCCCTTGATCAACTTTCGATACTCTTCGTTATGCGCTACGGCATGCGGGCGCGGCCCAACCACGCTCATTCTCCCTTGCAACACGTTAAAAAACTGCGGCAGTTCGTCCAGGGAATAGCGGCGCAGAAAAGCGCCCACCGGTGTGACACGTTCATCTTTGCGGGTGGCCTGCCGTACGTTCGCGCCGTCCTCCGATACAGACATCGTGCGGAACTTGTAGACCATGATTTCCCGCCCGTCGAGACCATAGCGGCGCTGCTTGAACAGCACTCGGCCCGGAGTGGTCAGCTTGATGGCCAGCGCAATCAGCAACAGTACAGGGCTGATCATAATGAGGATAAGAAGTGCGAAGACAAAGTCGCTTGCCCGTTTGACAATGCCCCGTCGGCCAAAGAATGGCGACTCGCACAACGCCACCACCGGCGTCCCGTCGATCTCGTCCGTTCGGCACTGGATCAAATCAAACACGAAAACGTCCGGCACGTAATAGATTGAAGCGGTAGTGTCGTGCAGCTCGTCCAGGAGTTCGGTAACCCGTTGAATGTTGCGCATCGGCAGTGCGATGTAGATCAGATCGATTCGGTTGGCACGCACGTAGCCGGGTAGTTCCGCGAGTTTTCCGAGCAGGTGTTCCCTGGGCACTTCGCCCAGGCGCTCAAGGCTGCGATCGTCGAAATGTCCATCCAGCGCGAGGCCCAGGTGCGGATTGCTCTCGATCTTGGTGGCCAGCGAGCGCGCGTTCTCGTTAACTCCGGCGATGACCACGCGTCGCCTCGGCGCGCCGAGGCGAGAGACGTGGGCAATCAACCTGTCAATTACCACACGGACGAACAGGATCGCAATCGGCGCGACAACCGCCCAGCTTAAAAGCAATCTCCGAGAATAAATTGCAGAGGTCTTGGTCGCGTACCCAAAAACCAACAGGACGGCGAACAAAATGCACCAGATCCATAACGTCGAAATCGCGGTGGTCCAAAATCGGGGTGTCACCTGCAGTTCCGAGTCTCCCGACCCCGGAAACAGCAGCAGCGCAAGCAGCGCCGCAATAATGAGCAGGGCCTGGTAGGGATCGCTCAGATCCACATCATAAACAACCATGCCAAATCGCAAGGTCGCGACTACGACCAGCGCGGCTGCAATGCGCCGAACCAGCGCCGCGAACACAACCGGTAAGTCCTGCTTGATATGTCCGTTATCTTTCATAAACTTAGCGTCAACCTGACTTGGATTTGGTGATTATGTCAATTTCGGGAACTCCTCCTGTGCGCGAACCAGGGGAGGCAAAGCCGAACGGCGATTTAGCCGTTCTCCGTCCCTGACCGGCTACTCATAGCAAAATTCCAGCCGGCATGTTGTGAACGGTTTATCGCTGTGGGGGACGCACTCCAAATGCACAATGGCAGGCATCAGTCGAGAAAACGTGCGAATTCTGTGCCGGCCAGCGCCGCAGCCAGCTCGTCGTAGTTCCTGACCATAGGCCGCAGGTCATTCGGGTTCATCTTGACCAGCTCGCTGCCCACGTTTGCGGCATCGACCTCCAGCAGCCCACTGATCTTCCCCCAGGCCTCCTGGGACAACGTCTGGCCGTTGTACATGCGTTCATAAACCAGCTCTATCTTGCGGTGACCGGCAAGCAGCTGCTCGAATCGGGCGAAATAGTCGCGCACACGCTGGATTTCCTTGATTGCACGCTCCGGTGACACACGTACGGACACGACAGGAATCTTGTGGTCGGTATGCGGTTGCCAGGGCCGCTCTCGCTTCGCGCCGAGAAGCAGCTTCGACACGTGCTGCTTCAGCAGATTGTCGCGGCGCAGGTGGATGACCCGCACTTCCTTATGCGCCACCAGCCAGGCCCGGACAGCACGGTTGTCGACGTGGTTGTACATCGCCCGGAACAACACGACCGGCGCCTCCTCACGGGCGTAGTAGCGTTCCATAATGCCGACCGGATCCCATGCCCGAACCACGATGTATCGATAGAGCGTGGTAAGCATGCGCTTGCCGCGCAGCGGCGACGGCGCGACGACATTGCCGCCGACCAGCAGCTCGCCATAGGATTTGATCGATGGGTGAGACTCGAGACAGCCGCCGAGGAACGTCGAGCCGGATCGCTGCGATGTCAGAATGATTGCTTTCATGGTATCTGCGTGGTCGAAAAGCCGCGTATCTTGCTTCAGCGGCGCTTCTTCAGCAAGCCACCGGGAATGCTGCGCATCAGGCTCAGTTCATCGGCGGAAAACGTACGCGACAGGAACAGCGCTGCGAGGTAGGTGAATCCGGCCGCTGCGACAATCAGCAGCAGGTGATAACCGTCGAGGATCAGCGCGACCGCACCGGCGCCGGCGGCGCACAGCAGAGGCTTTACGATGGCGTCCGCGAAATCCAGCCGGACTACGTGCCGCACCACGAAATGCGCATCCAGCGCGACGATGAACACACTGGCACCTACGATGGCCATGGCGACGCCGTTGATGCCGAAGAACGAGACCAGCAGGATCGTCAGCAGGATCTGCACCAGTACCCCGGCGGCCGAGCGGCGCAGCATTGACACCTCATGGTCGCTGGCGATGATGACCTGCTTCAGGATGGTATCCGCCGCCAGGAAGACCTGCGCCCAGATGACGATCTGCAATACCGAAACCGATGAGCCGTAACCGCTTCCGTACAACAGGCTGATGACCCCGGGTGCCGCCGCCGCAACCAGGAAGGTCATTGGCAGGACCGCGATCAGCAGGAATTTCATCGAATAAGTGGCAAGCACGGCACCTTGCGCGCGGTCGTCGCGGAACGTGCGCGAAAAAGAGGGCATGATGGCGAGCATTACGATCGGGATCATCGTGGCGATGGTCTGGCGAACGCGGTCGGCGGCGTCGAAGAAGCCAACCGATTGCATGCTAATCAGAAGGGGCAGTATCAGGACGCTGCCGCGAACGGATGCTTCTCCAAGCATGCGCTGTGCGGCGAAGGGAGACGCCGCGATGGCCCGCCGGGCGAGATGCCGCGGCGTGAGTTGCCAGTCGGTATCGGCGCCGATAGACCGGCCCGCCCGGACGATCTCGATGGCAAGAACAGCGAGCGTCAGGACATGGAAAACCATCCGGCCGATGAACACGGCGACAATGCCGAAGTCGAGCAGGATCAGCGTCGTCAGCACGCACAGGTTCGCGACCCGGCCGATGGTCGTGGCGATAGTCAGGAACTTGAGACGCTCGAGACCCTGCAGCACGGCTTGCGACACCATGCTCGTGCCGCCGAAAGGCAGGCTCAAGGCCACGACGTCGACCGTCAGTTGAACGTCTGGCGCAAGTCCGATCGCACGACTGCCCATGGCAAGGCAGACCGAGAACAGCACTGCGACAACGACGGTGGTAACGCCGGATTCGACCCACAGACGGAGCATCGACTTCGGCACCCGCGCTACCGAGCGAATCAACACGTCCTGCTGTCCGAGTGGCGCGACAATCTCGAGGATCATCGCCAGCGCAATCACGACGGCATAGATGCCGAGTGCCTCCGCACCGAGAAATCGTGCGACGATGACTGCGATGATCAGGCCTGAACCTTTCGCCATTGCCGC
>JBGTHC010000010.1:0-22845 GCA_041746375.1 Woeseiaceae bacterium | reverse complement strand
AATCGCGCCGAGTTATCGCCGCTGCGCCAAGGCAATAACGGGAGTTTGGAGGATGGGGCTAGAAGCGCAAATTTCCGAGAATTGCTACCCATCACGCTACCCAAAGGAAAAATAGAAACGCAGTTCACGCGTATCTTATTGTGAGCTACCCGAGAGATAGGTAACACCTCCTTCCGGAGACATGGGTAACACTTTCTCCCTTTGCGGGCCTGTGACCCCTGCCTTCGGTGGGCAGAATGCGTATTAGTCGCAGGCGCGGATTCTGCCGTTCTGGTGGTCAACTCCGCGCAACGCCGGTTCGAATGTCAACCGATCGCAGACGAGACGCACGCGTCACTGTCATACGACACGCAAAGACTGTGCGTCGGGCGCGGCAACATCTCCGTAAGCGAACGCGAATGGTTGTCAACAGGAGTGCGATGGCCGACGTAAGTCGGCCATCGCCTGCATTACCGGATTCATTAAAACGGTCGAACCGAAGTTTCAAAGCGCTCAATTGCCGCGCGCCACCCGCGGCATGTTACCTTTATCTGCTAACCTTGTAACAATGCGGTCGGTCATCAGGTCTTTCTTAGTCCGTGTGCCGTGGAAATGGGCACATTGCCAACATTCTCGATTGATTGTCTTTCTGCGACGATGTTGCGATTTGAGTGCGCTCAACCGATGGAGGATTCATGAAATCAACAGCACTGCTCTTTCTGCGCGTTTCGATGGGCTGGTTACAGGTGCTCTGGGGTATCGACAAGATCGTCAACGTCGAACACAGTGTGCGGGTTGCCGAATCGTTCTACCTGGGCCTCGGCGCCAACGCGACACTGCAGAACCTGTTCGGTGGCCTGCAGATCCTGCTTGGCGTGCTTTTGATTGCCGGGCTGTTTCGCCGCTTCGCATATCCGGCGCAGACGCTCATCGCTGCGGTTACAGCCCTTGGCGTCTGGAAATCGATTGTGGACCCGTGGGGCTGGTTCCTTGAGGGCACCAACGTGTTGTTCTATCCGTCGTTGATCATTCTCGCGGCGGCCCTCGTGTTACAGGGATTTCAGGACGACGACGTGCTTTCGCTCGACAGTCGGCGCAAGCAAAAGCTTTGACATTTCTCGAAGTGGCGGGGCGCGTAGTTCACGTGCCGTGCCCCGCTCGACTAACTCGTCACCGCGTCACAATCCACACCGACGACGACGGTGCTCGGATCGTCGGACAGAGAAAGTGCCATGCTTTTCTATTCCGTTTGTCGCGGACCTGTCGCTGCGATGCCGGGGCCGGATGGAGACGAACCCACGGCATTGTCGTGCTTTTACTATAATCTTCACATGGCGACGTCGATAGGACAGCAGTCGGTTTGAACTCGCAGCAAACTCGATCACTCACACTTTTCGAGTCTCTGCTCAGGCGCGAGCGACTGTTGTTCAGTCTTGTGCTGATTCTGATCACCACATTGTGCTGGCTGTGGATTGTCGTCATGGCGCGCGACATGTACGGCTCCATGTCCGGATCGTCGGGCTGGATGATGACGCCCGTCTGGGATGTCACGCACCTGCTACTGCTCTGGGCCATGTGGGCGGTCATGATGGCAGGTATGATGCTGCCGGCGGTGGCACCGACCCTGCTTCTTTATATGCGAGCGGCGCGGGCGCAAGGCGCAGACGCACACTCAGTGTGGCGGCTTTATGCATTGGCAGGCGGCTACCTGTTCATCTGGGCCCTATTCAGTATCGGCGCGACATTGCTGCAACGGTTTCTGGCAACCCGAGCTTTACTGTCGCCCATGATGGAACCGGCGACACCAATCGTGGGCGCTGTCATCCTGTTTCTGGCCGGTGCCTACCAGTTGACGCCGCTCAAGGGTGCTTGCCTTCGCGCCTGCCGGTCACCGTTGTCGTTTCTCATGCGACGCTGGCAACCCGGCTGGCCGGGCGCGCTCCGCCTTGGCATGGAACACGGCATTTACTGCCTGGGATGCTGCTGGGCGCTCATGCTGCTGCTGTTTGCGGGAGGGGTAATGAACCTCGCGGTTATTGCGATCCTCACCCTCTGGGTTGTCCTCGAGAAGCTGCTACCGTCTGGCGTGCACCTCGCACGTGTCAGCGGAGTTCTTCTGATCGCAACAGCTTCCTGGCTGCTGCTGCGCTGATCAGGCAGCAATAGCCGGCGTGTTGGTCCAGTCGAAGTCGTAGAGAATCCAGTTTGTATTCTCGAATTCCAGCGACAATCCACCCGCCTTCGCACGAAACGTGCCCTGGCCGCACTGGCCGCGGGTCCATATGAAGCCGTCCGGCAGATCGACGTTGGCGAAATGTTCTTCGCCGGTTACCGGGTTCTTGAATGTGTCGCCGCGACCTTCCGCAATGCCGTCGGCCCGGAACACACTCTTGAGCCCTTCGCCGTCAATGCTGATTCGCGCCTTTTCCAGGCCGATGACCTCGAACGTCGGCCCGAGCAATTCCCAAGGAAGCCCACCAAGTTGTCCCGTGCAGATTTTCGACAAAGCGTCGATTTGCTCGTCGGTTGTCGATGGATCGACGACGAATACACACTTGCCGTCACCGTCATGGATGGCTTTGGGCCAGTGCACGACCGCCGCGCATTTCACGCCCGACAGGTCGACGTTGCCGCAAGACCCTTCGTCGATGTCCATGCCGACGAGCGCGCGACAGCTGCCGTCCGCGGAATTCGGGAACCCGGCGAAATTGCAGCCGCAGCCGAAATCGCAATTGCAGAATTCGTAGCCCCGACCCCGAAGAGACCACTGCACAACTTTGCTCTGTACCATGAAGACAACCTCCTGACCGGCGAACCCATCCAATTTCGAGTCAGCCGAATGACGTTCCAGCCTAACGATTCCGGCGCCCGGCTGCAAGGGTACAGCCGCGGTGCCGCTGCAGTCGGTGACACGCGCGGCATGCGGGAAAATACGAACTCATGAACGAATCGAGCGAAAACAGTCATGCGGGCACAGCGGCGGGCGAACAGGTAGCCTGCCAACACCATGTGCGCCCCGCGCCGACGCTTCGAACACGATCCGGGCCTGCCCGATGCATCCGGAAGTCATCCACGACAAACCCGGCGCCTGTCCAATCTGCAGCATGGTGCTTGATACGCAATTTGCCCGACCGGAAGAATCTTATTTCGTCGCATCGATTCCTCGAGTTCAGAACAAATAATGAGAATCGAAATTGTCGGGACTTGTTCGGGAAGTCCTGGAACTGTCGCGGATCGCCCCGCCCAGTCGCAACCCTCGCGACTCAAGAAATTATTACATTCGACGTGTAACGCTTACACGGCAACACAGGCATGCTCAAGATCTCTACTCATGAGCGGACGTGATCCACCGCTTCACTAACGCCTTCAAGGGCAGCGCAGTGCGCGCAACAATACATGTCGCCCTCCGGACCTTCGATGCCGTGTCCGATGATGCGTGTGTCGCAATTCATGCAACGCGGCGCGATACGCTCGATGGCGCATTCGAAGCAGTCGAACGTGAGTGTTTCGTCGCCCAGGCGCAACGTGAACGCGCGATGATAGTCGTTGCCGCAATTGTCGCAGACAGCCATGTTCGAGCCTCAAAGTGGTTAATCGCATGTGGCATGCCAGAACATTGCAACTTTCGTACCAGCAAAGACTGGACCTAGCTGGTGCCTGAGGCTTCCTCGAGAGCCGCTCGATTGGCACCCAAGTTGCATAATTGTTCAATCTAATCGACAAACCATCGACCGGACGGGGATCGAAGGATGAGGATCAGCCCAGCTCTGAGAGTTTGCTTCTTTCTGATAGCCTCGTTCATAGTTGGCTGCAGTAGCAGCAGCGCGCCGATTGACTCAACGCTGGGAGCGGACCCGGAGCTCCCGGATCCGGACCAGTCACTTCTCCCGACCGTTAATATTGCACCAGCTATTGGCTGGGTGGACGGTGGCAAACCGACAGTCGCCGAAGGCCTTGCCGTCAAGGCATATGCCACTGAACTGGATCACCCCCGTTGGCTTTACGTGCTGCCGAATGGCGACGTATTGGTCGCGGAAACCAATGCACCTGCCCGGCCGGCGCGAAACCAAGGGCTTCGCGCCTGGTTTATGAACAAAATCATGGCTCGCGCAGGGGCCGCGGTGCCGAGCAGGAACCGGATAACACTGTTGCGCGATACGAACCACGATGGCGTGGCGGACTTTCGCAGCACATTCCTTGAGGACCTCAATTCACCGTTTGGCATGTATCTTGAAGGCCGCGATTTCTACGTTGCGAATACCGATGCATTGCTGCGTTTCGACTATGCGGCCAACAGCACAGAGCTGACCGGACTCGCGGATCGTATCGCTGAGCTTCCTGCGGGCCCCCTCAACCACCACTGGACAAAAAATGTTATCGGGGTTCCCGGGAGCAATCACTTGTTGGTCACCGTCGGGTCGAACAGCAACGTCGCCGAGAACGGGATGGATAAAGAAGTCATGCGCGCAGCGATTCTCAAAATAAATACGACGTCCGGCGATACGCAGATCTTTGCCAGCGGTCTGCGCAATCCCAATGGCCTGGCATGGCAACCCGAGACCGGGAAACTCTGGACAACGGTTAATGAACGCGACGAGCTGGGGGATAACCTGGTACCGGATTATATGACTTCCGTATCCGAGCATGCGTTTTTCGGTTGGCCTTACAGCTACTACGGTCAGCACCTGGATAAGCGCGTAAAGACCCGGCGCCCCGACCTGGTCGCCACCGCTGTCGTACCTGACTATGCACTCGGTGCGCATACCGCGTCTCTGGGACTTGCGTTTTATGACGCCGACCTGTTGCCGCGACGTTATCGCTACGGCGCGTTTATCGGCCAGCACGGCTCCTGGAACAGGCATTCTCATAGTGGCTACAAGGTGATTTTTGTGCCATTCGAGAACGGTGAGCCACAAGGCCTGCCCAAAGATATATTGACCGGATTCCTGTCGGATCGAGGCGAGGCGAAAGGTCGGCCGGCTGGAGTCGCGATCGCAAAGGACGGGGCAGTGCTGGTGGCAGACGACGTGGGCAACACGATCTGGCGCATTGCGCCAGGCAATGAAAGCGCCAACGATCCGAATGCCCGCGAATGACAGAATGTCGCTCACAGCAAGGCTGTATCGCCGCCTAAAGCGGGATCACGCGTCTTTCTCCCCGGACGATCGAAAAAAATGGTTTCGAACCGCGAACGCCTCGCCTCATTCGTTTCTACCGCGCAGACCCCTGGACTTCATCGTAAACCCGCCTGACCGTTTCCACCCCATAAATTCGCTCCAGCCTGCGTACGACGAAGTGACCCTTCGCCATATCCTGGAAGTGATCGATAAATAGGGTGTTGATGATCGCGCCACCTACAGCGCCAACAACCGGTACGGCCTGAGCGGCTGCTTTTTCCGAGACGTTGATCGAAAACCGCGATGCAACCATCGTGATCAAACGCACGATGGCCGGTCCGCCGCTCTTCGCGGCCCCCTTCTGTGCGAAGTGACGGATGGCATCGGAAACCGCAGACGCCATCGCAGCACGCGCGGCAAAATAGCCGGCTTCAGATGCATCATCGAGTACGGACTTTCCTCCCAGCGCCAGAACCTGAACGCATTCGACCTTGGCCTCCGGCGTCCGAAGGTCTTCCCCCTGGCTGCGGGCAATATCTGCGATCGAGCGCAAAATGATCGTGGTGGAAACAGGAAGCTCGATGGCGAGTGCGGACAGGCCGAAGGCACCGCCGGCTGCACCGGTAGTACCGACCGCCAATTTGTGCCACCAGTTGGATGGCTTGTGATGTTGGCCGTGATGCATGGTCGAGAGCGCGACATCCAAGGCCTTTTCGATGGATTTCCGCGTGACGTCGACAATCATCGAATTCCATTTTTTCGGCAGGAGTTCGAAGCCCTTTTCGATCGGGCCGCCGATGGCATCACTGATCTTTGCTGCGAGTCCGGGTTCTTCGAGCAATAATTTGGCTTGCCTCAGTTCGCTGAGTTCGGCGGGTGAAAGTCCCATAATGATTGCAGCAAATACCTGTACGCTAATTGCAACGAAGGGCCGTTGCGGCCCTTCATGTTAATTACGCAGGATCGGGACGTACCACGACTGTGTTTACGACCGGCAGGATGCTGTCGGCCTGCAAATCGGCGCGGCGTGCGTGCTCTCGAATCGCATCCTCGTCGGTCGCTTCGTAAATGCAGATGGTGCCAAGGCGTCCATCCTCTTCACTCACTACGTAGGAGCGGATCCAGCGAACCTTGTCCGGCATATCCTCATTGCCTACCTTTGTAGAGCGTCCCGCAGCGACTTCGAGTTCGGCTGCATCTTTCCAGTTACTTTGACGCCGAATAGCGTAGAGTTTCATGTCACTTTTCTCCGGTTTTTATTTTCAGCGCTTCAACCCGCACCCCGGGTCCGGGTATTGCCTTCCTTCGAGTGCTTTTCAATGTATTCGATAATCATTCCGGCAATATCCCTGCCGGTAGCGCCTTCAATTCCTTCGAGACCCGGCGAAGAATTGACTTCCATAACCACCGGGCCGTGATTAGAGCGCAGGATGTCGACACCGGCAACATTCAGACCCATGATTCTGGCGGAACGCACGGCAGTCGAACGTTCCTCGGGCGTTATCTTGATCAGTTTGGAAGACCCGCCGCGATGCAGATTGGAACGAAACTCGCCGTCCTGGGCCTGCCGTATCATTGACGCCACGACTTTTTCACCGATCACAAAGCAGCGAATATCGGCGCCACCCGCTTCTTTGATGAATTCCTGGACCAGGAAATCCGCGTTGAGACCGCGGAATGCTTCGACCACGCTTTCCGCCGCATTGCGGGTCTCGGCCAGCACCACGCCTTTGCCTTGTGTACCTTGCAACAACTTCAGGATGACTGGCGCGCCGCCGACCAGATTCAGGAGGTCGCTGGAATCCGCCGGCGAACTGGCAAAGCCCGTAACCGGCAACCCGATACCCTTGCGCGAAAGCAATTGCAGAGATCGCAGTTTGTCGCGCGATCGCGAGATGGCAACCGATTCGTTTAACGAAAACGTGCCCATCATCTCGAACTGCCGCACGACGGCTGTGCCATAGAAGGTCACGGATGCACCGATGCGGGGAATGATGGCGTCAAATTTCGGCAGCAGGGCGCCGTCGTAGTGAATGCTCGGATTAAAGCTCGCGATATTCATGTAACAGCGTGAATGATTAATCACGCGAACCTCATGACCGCGCGTGGTGGCGGCTTCGACCAATCGTTTGGTCGAATACAGCCGCTTGTTTCTTGAAAGTATGCCGATTTTCATAATGAATTCCTTAACGACGGCGTCGCGGACGCCGGGTTACGTAGGATCGGGCGGGGTTGACGATAATGCGATCCCGCAGCGCCGTCCTGCCGAGCAACATGCGAAAGCGCATGTCGTCACGAGATGTCAGGGTAATTTCTATCGGCCATGATAACTCAAGCAGCTGCACCCGTGTTTCAATGACATAGCGCGATTCCCGGTGGCCACCTGAATCAGAGACGATGCGCTGGTCCTTGACCGGCGCTTCACAGGTGACTTCCACATCGATTCGATACTGTTTTGGATGGATGCGAAAACGCACCCAGTCGGCGCCGTTCCTTGTGAATGGCTCCACGTGAAACGCATGCAGAGCGGAGGTTCTTGCGCCGGTATCGACCTTGGCCTTGATGCGCGGAATGCCGAGTTCCGGCAGACCGACCCACTCACGCCAGCCGACCGTTACCGATGGATTGTTTGATTCTGCCATTATGACTATTGCTCAGCCCCAGCTCATATCGACGGCGTTGGCATCCTGAAATTCGTCGACCGTGGCCTTTGCTTCCCGCGTGTCGTCGAATCTCGCCAGATGAAACAACGCATCGCCTTCGTGCGTCAATGGCGAGGTGCTGCGGCCGATCACGATACCGCCGTTGGACGCGAGTACGCCGACTTCGACTTCACCGAATGGATCGCTGATTGTCGCAAGCACTTCGTCAGTTCGCACGCGCTGCCCCAGCCGGCATTGCGTGTTGATGATGCCGCTGATCGGTGCCCGTACCCAGGACGTGGTATTCGTATAGTTGGGCGTCGTGGGCGAGGTTTTCTTCGGATTTGGCGGCAGCATGTCAAGTGCGCGCAACACACGCAGGACGCCCCGCACCCCGGTATTGATCGACAGCTCGTCGAAGCGCAGCGCTTCGCCACTTTCGTAAAGCAACGTCGGCACCCCGTTCACGCTCGCGTATTGCCGCAAGGACCCTTCGCGTACGGCGGCGTCAATCACTACCGGAGCACCGAATGCTTCGGCAAGCCGGCGTGTCTGCGGGTCGGACAGATCGGCACGAATTTGCGGAAAATTGATGCGATCGATGGCGGCCGTGTGCAAATCGATTCCGAAATCGGCGTTTGCGACAATCTCGGTAGCGATAAGATTGGCAATACGTGCCGCGATCGAACCCGTACCACGCCCGGGGAAAGAGCGATTGAGATCGCGGCGGTCCGGCAGGTAGCGAGACTGATGGATGAATCCGAACACGTTGACGATCGGTACGGCGAGTATGCAGCCGCGCAGGCGATCGAGCGAAGACCGGCGCAAAACACGCTTGATGATTTCAACGCCATTTAATTCGTCGCCGTGAACGGCCGCGGTCAAAAACAACACAGGCCCGTCGCGACGTCCATTGACGATGTGCACCGGCATCGGCAACTCGGTATGGGTATACAAATTGGCTACTACGAGTTCAATGGTTTCCCGCGTACCAGGAGGAACTTCCTTGTTGCCGATGACGATCGTTTTTCCAGCCATATTGTTGTCCGTGCGGTCGCTCCGATGTATCCGAGGGCGCTGCGGCGCCTCGCCTGCCGGCCGTAGCTTAGCAGCCGCCAGAGGTGATCCCCGCGGCAAGCCGGTCGGGAGGCGTTTCATTTGCTCGAGTTTGACATAATGCGAACCCCGGCAGCCCAACGATTGGCGGGTTTCTCATGCGGGGGCGAGCGCATTATCATGCCCGCTGCAACGGCCGCAGCAGGCTCGCGTCGGCCCGAATTCAGGCAAAGGCAATTGTTATGGCTGGGCTTTATTTCGAGGAATTCACGGTCGGGCAGATGTTTCGGCACAGCATTCGACGCACCATCACGGAGGCAGACAACGTGTGGTTCAGCGCCATAACACACAATCCGGCCCCGCTGCACATCGATGCCGAGTACTGCAAGCAAACGGAATTCGGCAAACCACTGGTCAACAGCTGCCTGACGCTCGGCTTCATGGTCGGCATTTCGGTAGGAGACACGACCGTCGGCACGACCGTGGCCAATCTGGGTTGGGACAGCGTGAAGTTTCCGAAGCCGCTTTTTCATGGCGACACGATACATGTAGAGACGGAAGTGCTGGAACTGCGCAATAGTAAGTCGCGACCGGAAAACGGCATCGTCGTATTCGCGCACCGGGCTTTCAACCAGCACGACGAGCTGGTTGGCGAATGCAAGCGCACGGCGCTGATGATGCGGAAACCCAAGTGAGTCGGAGTTTCCTCTTCGTACCCGGCGATAGCGAGAAAAAGTTGCAGAAGGCAGCTTCCGGCAACGCCGATGCGCTGATCGTCGACCTCGAAGATTCGGTTGCCGCGACCGAGCGACCACGGGCGCGGGAACTCACCAGTAGCTTTTTGCAGGCAAACAGCACGCTGAATATCTGGGTGCGTATCAATCCGCTGCAATCAGCCGATGCCAGGGCCGATTTGCATGCGGTAATGCCGGCGTCGCCGGCCGGCATCGTCGTACCGAAACCACAACGTGCCGCCGATATCGTCAGTTTGGCGCAGCTCCTCACCCGTCTGGAGAAAGAACATGACCTGCAGCAGGGCAAAACGTGGATTCTGCCAATTGCCACCGAACAGCCGCAGGCGCTGTTTCATTTGCACGAGTATGCGGGCGCTACGGAGCGCCTGGCCGGTCTCACCTGGGGTGCAGAGGACCTCAGCGCGGCCATCGGGGCGACCGCTAACAGGGACGAGGCAGGAAACTGGTTGCCACCCTACGAGCTGGCGAGATCGCTTTGCCTCATTGCGGCAGCGGGCGCGGGCGTTCCGGCGATCGACACGGTTTTTACCGATTTTCATAACAGTGCGGGGCTCGCGGGCTACGCGGCCAAGGCTCGCAGGGACGGCTTCCGCGGCATGCTCGCCATTCATCCGGCGCAGGTGGATATCATCAACGCAGCATTTGCGCCGAGTAGTGCAGAAATAGAACGTGCGCAGCAGATTGTCGAGTTGTTCACCGACAATCCCGGGTCCGGCACCCTCGCGATGAACGGCGAAATGCTCGACCGTCCGCATCTGCTTCAGGCAGAACGTATACTTGAAATTGCCGCGCAATTGAAACGATCGAACAGCTGAATACCAGGGCAGTTTAATGACGAAGACTTACAACGTTAGCGAAAGCTGGGCGCAAGGCGCTCACATCGATGCAGCAGACTACGAGCGCCTGTATCGGCGCTCCATCGACGACAACGAAGGATTCTGGGCCGAACAGGCACTACGAGTCGACTGGATCAAACCGTTCACAAAGGTCAAGGACGTATCTTTTGACACGGACGATTTGCACGTTCGCTGGTATTACGACGGCACCCTGAACGTTTGCTACAACTGTGTCGACCGGCATCTCGAACACCATGGCAACGACGTCGCTCTCGTCTGGGAGGGCGACGATCCGGCACGCGACCTGAAGATTACCTATCGGGAATTACATGAACGCGTCTGCCGCTTCGCCAATGTCCTGAAATCGCTGGGTGCGAAAAAGGGCGATCGCATTACCATCTACATGCCCATGATTCCGGAAGCGGCCGTGGCAATGCTGGCCTGCGCTCGCATCGGCGCGGTGCATTCCGTAGTTTTCGGCGGGTTCTCGCCCGACGCGCTGGCAGGTCGCATCACCGATTGCCAATCGAATATCGTCATTACCGCCGATCAGGGCGTACGCGGCGGCAAGGCGATTCCTATGAAGGCGAACGTCGATGCGGCCGCCGCACGTCCGGATGTCACGACACTCGAGAAAGTGCTGGTGGTACGGCACACCAGCACAGATATCGACTGGGTCGAAGGCCGGGATACCTGGCTGCACGAACTCGAGCCGCGCATGCCGGCCGATTGTCCTTGCGAGGAAATGAACGCCGAAGATCCGCTGTTCATTCTCTATACCTCGGGATCGACGGGCAAACCGAAAGGCGTTTTGCACACCACTGGTGGCTATCTCGTATACGTCTCGATGACGCACGAATATGTGTTCGATTATCACGCCGGCGACGTCTTCTGGTGTACTGCTGACGTCGGCTGGGTCACCGGCCACAGCTATATTGTGTACGGACCGCTTGCGAACGGTGCGATCACGCTGATGTTCGAGGGCGTACCGAACTATCCTACCGCGTCGCGTTTCTGGGAGGTCTGTGACAAGCACCAGGTAAACATCTGTTACACCGCGCCGACGGCGATTCGCGCGCTCATGCGCGCCGGCGACGAGCCGGTGAAAAAGACCTCACGCAAGAGTCTGCGCTTGCTGGGTTCGGTCGGCGAGCCGATCAATCCTGAGGCCTGGGAGTGGTATTACCACGTGGTCGGCGACGGACGCTGTCCGGTCGTAGATACCTGGTGGCAAACCGAAACCGGCGGCATCCTGATCAGCCCGCTGCCGGGCGCGACTGATCTCAAACCGGGTTCCGCAACAAAGCCGATGTTCGGGATCCGCCCCGCGCTGGTCGACAACGAGGGACAGCTGCTGGAGGGCGCAACACAAGGCAACCTGGTCCTGGAGGACAGCTGGCCCGGACAGATGCGTTCTGTCTACGGCGATCACCAGCGGTTCGTCGATACCTATTTTTCTGCGTTCCCTGGCCGCTATACGACCGGCGACGGCGCGCGACGTGATGAAGACGGTTACTACTGGATTACCGGTCGCGTGGACGATGTCCTGAACGTCTCCGGGCATCGCATGGGCACCGCCGAGGTGGAAAGCGCGCTGGTCGCACACAAGCAGGTGGCGGAAGCGGCCGTTGTCGGCTGTCCGCACGAGATCAAGGGGCAGGGTATCTATGCCTACGTCACACTCATGGAAGGTGTACCGCAGAGCGATGAATTACTGGCCGAATTGCGGCAGTGGGTGCGCAAAGAGATCGGGCCTATCGCCACACCGGATTTCATCCAGTGGGCACCGGGGCTGCCAAAAACACGCTCCGGCAAGATCATGCGGCGGATTCTGCGTAAGGTGGCGGAAAACGATTACGGCAACCTCGGGGATACCTCGACGCTCGCCGATCCGTCGGTAGTCGATGATTTGATCAGGAATCGTCGCAATCGCTGAAGTTGCGCGCTCGCCCGTACTACGGGCGATTACCCGCAGCCTCCGATACGCGCCTCGATATTCAGGCCGCTTCGCTGTCCTTGCGGTCGACGCGCTTGAAATCGGCGATGCGCTTTTCGTAGTTGCGTACGAATTCTTCGCCGAATTGCACTGGCAGTTGTCCGTCGCCTGCATCGGCGAGCTCCGGATACAGGTCGCAATAAAGATTCCAGAATTTCATCTTGCCGAATGCGTCGATCAGGGATTTTCGAGTGCCGGCTCGCTCGAAATTTTGCTGCAGTTCTGCAGGATCGAAGCGCTCCGTAAAATCGCGCACCGAGGCGGTCATTGCTTCGATCACGGCGTCGTGATGAAACTTCAGGTCGCGGCATACTTCACGCACGCTGTCCTGCGGTCCCAGATACTCGCCGTCCCGGCCGATCAACAGCTGCTTGAGCGAATCGTTAATGTTCTCCGACAGCTTGAGCGGGTTGTTGTGATGGGGCAGAACCGTGGTCTGGTCAAGGCGAAACATCGTTTTCACATTGGTGCGGCTAACCATCAGGTCGGCAAAGCCGCTCACGAGTTCGCGCAGTACCCTTCCGGCATTCTGCATGACATCTGACATATCGATAGCCGGATGGATCTCGTCCCTGGCGATTCCGAGCCCGCCGAGGAACTCCTCGAACAATTGCTCCGCTGTCATGTCGCCGCTATCGCGTGGTGTGCGTTTGACCGGCGAATGGGTCTCGCGCTTCGCGGGCGGGGCAGCAGGCGCCGGCAACCTTGCATTAGTTGGCCTTGGACTGGCTGGCAAACGTTTCATCGGCGACGGTGCCGGCTTCGAGCCGCTGCCGAATAGCGTCGAACGAAACGCTTCGTCGCCGGTTATTTCTTCCTCGTCGAGCAGCTGCATGCCCGTTTTCTGCGGCGATTCCGGCACCAACTGGCCGCCGACGCCTTCCGGCACCAGCGACAGTACATGCGACTGGACGTCGAGTCCCTCACCCTCGTCGATGCTTACAGCGAACTCAAAATCGCCCATGCGCAAGCGATCGCCGTTGAAAAGTCGCCGGGGATTGCCGCGGCCCAGCGGTTCGATATCGCTATTGACGTAGACGCCATTCGAGCTGACATCGGACAGGTACCAGGCACCGCGGCGAAAATCGAGGGTTGCGTGCTTGCCGGAGATAAAGCGGTCGGGGTCCGGCAATATCCAGTCGTTTTCCAGTGAGCGGCCGATCGTCCCGCCGGTGTCGCTGAACTCACGTACATGATCGTCACCCACTAACTCCTTGTGAGTGCTGGTTATTGTAAGCTTGAGGGCCATCGATTATTCCGCCATGAGGGTACACCGGCACTGTGCGCAGCAGCCCGGTTGCAATGTGAGATAGTGCAGCGAAACCGCGCGGGGCACAGCCAAACAGGTCACAATAATCAGTACCGGCGGGCGTTTGCCCATGGTACAAGTGGATAGATATTACCATATAGAAAGTTGCACTGCCGCCAGCGCGCGGTGCAGTGTCCGCGGCGCAATTTGGGTAGACTGCGGCCAGTTTTGCACGCGACGGGATCAGGACTCGATGACAGCAAAAACGCTCTACCGGATCGTATTCATGAGCCAGGGCCAGGTTTACGAGGTCTATGCGCGTAATGTCGGGCATGGCAGCCTGTTCGGGTTCGTCGAAGTCGAGAAGATGGTGTTCGGGGAGCGGAGTTCCGTCGTTGTCGATCCTTCCGAAGAGAAAATCAAATCCGAGTTTGCCGGCGTAAAACGCACGTATTTGCCCATGCATTCGATCATCCGCATCGATGAGGTCGACAAGCAGGGCAAAAGCAAGATTTCGAAACTGGAAGGCGGCAACGTCGCGCAGTTCCCGGTTCCGGTCTACACGCCGGGCGGAACCAACAAACCCTGAATCCATTGACTGACGCACCCGCGAAGCGGCGCGAGCCAATCCGCACTGCCATTGAGGAACTGCCCGGCCAGGCGGCGCTGTCCGGTTTTCGCCTGCAGAAGCTGCTGCAACGCCTGCAGCAGCAGGATGAACGCGTCCGTGCGCTCGACGCCCGCTTCAGTTACTTCCTGTCATTGCATGCTGCATTGAACGGAGTGGAACGCCGGCGACTAGCTGCACTGTTGTTCGCCGGTGAGGCCATACTCCCATTGCCGTCGGGCGCAGGGTCGCTACTGGTCGCGCCGCGTCCCGGCACTATCTCGCCGTGGTCGAGCAAAGCGACAGATATCCTGCACGCCTGTGGACTGCACAAGGTCGCACGCATCGAACGAGGCATTCGCTACGCCATCAGATCACAGTTGCCGATCGGTGAAGAACAACTGCTCGAACTGGGTAGCTTGCTGGTCGATCGCATGACCGAGACATTGTTCACGTTGTCGGAGCAAGCCGAACGACTGTTCGAATCCCGTTCGCCGCGGCCGCTGCAGACTGTTCCGCTGCAGGCCAGGGGCAAAGTCGCGCTGGTTGAGGCGAATTCTTCGCTGGGTCTCGCGCTGTCCGATGACGAGATCGATTACCTCGCAGATAACTACGCGATCCTGCAACGCGATCCAACCGATGTCGAACTGATGATGTTCGCACAGGCCAACTCCGAACACTGCCGGCACAAGATTTTTCGCGCTGACTGGCGTATCGACGGCGAACCGCAGGCTGAGCGGCTGTTCGACATGATCCGCAGCACGACCGCCGCGAGCCCGCGCGGCGTCCTCTCTGCCTATTCCGACAATGCCGCCGTCGTTGAAGGGTCGCCAGGCTTGCGCCTCATGCCGTCGCCCGCCGATCGGGCTTACGCCTGGCACGACGAGCCGATTCATATCCTGATGAAAGTCGAGACGCACAACCACCCGACTGCAATCTCGCCGTTTCCCGGCGCGGCCACCGGCTCAGGCGGCGAAATCCGCGATGAGGGCGCCACTGGCCTTGGCGCTCGACCGAAGGCGGGACTTACCGGGTTTACCGTGTCGCATCTGCGAGTGCCTGGCTATCTGCAACCGTGGGAACAGCCGCTCGGCCACCCGGCACGCATGGCAACGCCGCTCGAGATCATGTTGGAGGGACCGATCGGCGCTGCGGCCTTCAACAACGAATTCGGACGCCCGAATCTCCTGGGTTACTTTCGTACCTTCGAAGCGCAGCCGCCGGGCTTGCCGGCGGGCGAGCGGCGCGGTTACCACAAGCCGATCATGATCGCGGGCGGCGTCGGCAACGTCCGTCCGGAGCACGCATTGAAAATCGACGTGCCGGTCGGCGCACAGATCGTGGTGATCGGCGGCCCGGCCATGCTGATCGGTCTCGGCGGCGGCGCCGCCTCCAGTCTCGCCAGCGGCAGCAGCAGCGAAGATCTGGATTTCGGCTCGGTGCAACGCGGCAATCCGGAAATGCAACGGCGCGCACAGGAAGTCATCGACCGTTGCGTGGCAATGGGTACGAATAATCCGATTCTGCTTATCCACGACGTCGGCGCCGGCGGCCTGTCCAATGCGGTGCCGGAGGTGGTCCACCACAGCGGGCTCGGTGCGCGCGTCGAACTGCGTAACGTGCCCAATGCGGAACCGGGCATGTCACCGATGGCTATCTGGTGCAACGAAGCGCAAGAGCGCTATGTGCTGGTGGTGGCGGCGGAGCGCATCGACGAGTTTGCATCCCTGTGCGAGCGAGAGCGCTGCCCGCACGCAGTAATCGGTACTTTGACAGACGACGCGCGACTGGTCGTCAGTGACAGTAGTTTCAACAACGACGTTGTCGATATGCCGATGCAAATGCTGCTTGGTGCAACGCCCCGGATGGTGCGTGCGGTCGAGCGCGTCGAGCGTGAAACCGTCGAACTGGATCTCGACGATATCGAATTACGCGATGCACTCATTCGTGTACTGCAATTCCCGGCTGTTGCCGACAAGTCCTTCCTGATCCATATTGGCGACCGCACGGTAGGCGGATTGGTCGTGCGCGACCAGTTGATCGGGCCCTGGCAGATTCCTGTCAGCGACGTCGCGATAACTGCCAGCGGCTACCGCAGCAACACGGGCGAAGCCATGGCAATGGGCGAACGCACACCACTCGCCGTAACCAATGCGCCGGCGTCCGGCCGCATGGCGGTGGGCGAGGCGATCACCAACATTGCCGCCGCCGCAATCGATCGCCTGGCCGACGTACGACTGTCAGCGAACTGGATGGCGGCGGCGGGACATCCCGGCGAAGACGCGGCGCTGTTCGATACGGTAAAGGCAGTGGGTCTCGACCTGTGCCGCGATCTCGGTATTGCCATTCCGGTCGGCAAGGATTCACTGTCGATGCGCGCCGTTTGGACGGACGAAGACGGCACGCATGACGTCGTTGCTCCCGTGTCACTGATCGTTTCGGCATTTGCACCCGTGAGCGACATTCGACGGCACCTGACACCGCAGCTACGTCGAGTTGCCGAACCGACTTGCCTGCTGCTGATCGATCTTGCCGAGGGCGCCAATCGCGTCGGCGGCTCCTGCCTTGCGCAGGCGTTCAATCGATTCGGCGGCGCGGTCCCCGATCTCGACAATCCACGGCAACTTGCCAATTACTTTGCGGCGATCCAGGAAATGAACGCACGCAACTTGCTACTGGCGTACCACGATCGCTCGGACGGCGGGCTCGTAACGGCGGTGGCGGAAATGATGTTTGCAGGACGGCGTGGCGTATCGCTGCATCTCGCCGGGTCCGAGCAAGACTTGCTGCGCCAGCTGTTCAGCGAGGAACTCGGTGCGCTCGTGCAAGTAGCGGACCGGCAGCGTGCCGATGTCTTCGAGATATTGCAGCGCTATGAACTCGGCTGGGTCGAAGTGGGGCAGGTTGATTCCAGTGACGAACTGTCGATTTACAATGACGATGAACTGGTGTTGCGCGTGTCGCGAATGGAATTGCAACGCACCTGGTCCGAGCTGAGTTTCCGTATGCAGGAGCTGCGGGACAATCCTGCGACGGCGCGTAAGGAATTCGACCGCATTCTCGACGAAGACGATCCGGGCCTGAACGTACACCTGACCTTCGATCCTGACGACGACATTGCCGCGCCGTTCATTGGCGGGAACCGGCCGCGCGTAGCGATTTTGCGCGAGCAGGGCGTCAATAGTCAGCATGAAATGGCAGCGGCATTCATGCGAGCCGGCTTCGATGCTTTCGACCTGCACATGAGCGACCTGTTGGACGGTCGCGATACGCTCGACAGCTATCACGGGCTGGTCGCGTGCGGCGGCTTTTCGTTCGGTGACGTGCTGGGGGCAGGCGGAGGATGGGCCGGGGCCATTTTGCACAATCCGCGCGCCCGCGATCAGTTTGCCGCGCATTTTCAACGCAGCAACACGTTTACGCTGGGCGTGTGCAATGGCTGCCAGATGCTCGCGCGGCTCAAGGATCTCATACCGGGCAGCGAGGACTGGCCGGCCTTTCAGCGAAATGCGTCGGAACAGTTTGAAGCGCGCTTGAGCCTGGTCGAGGTCGCGCCGAGTGCCTCAATCTTCCTGGCGGGCATGGCCGGCACACGACTGCCGATTGCAACGTCACACGGCGAGGGGCGCGCGGTCATCGAGAACGATGCGGTACGGACGCGCGCATTGATTGCCTTGCGCTACGTCGATAATTACGGTCGGATGACGGAGCGTTATCCGGCAAATCCCAACGGTTCGAGCGACGGAGCCTGTGGCCTCTGCAGCGCCGATGGCCGCGTGACGATCATGATGCCGCACCCGGAACGCGTCACCCGAACCGTGCAGAACTCGTGGCATCCGCCGGATTGGGGCGAGGATAGTCCGTGGCTGCGCATTTTTCGCAATGCCCGCGCCACCGTGGGATGAGCTGGAATCCGGCAGAGTTCAGGCGGACGGGCGCATGCCGCCGTTGCTTTCCTGCACGAAGAACTGCCGTACTTTGATGGCCCGCGTCAATTTTCCGCGGCGCACGAAGCCCTGGTAGAACATGTCTTTCATGACTTCCAGCAGGATGCCTGCCTGTGCGCGACTCAGCAGCGGCAGGTCCTCTTCCTCACGGGTCTCGAATAGCACCGTCTTGATAGGAGCAAAGCTTTCGTCATCTATTTCTGCAATTTCCTGGGCCATCATAACTTCGTCGAACGCGCGCATCTTGCCGTTCTCGCCCATCGCACTGAATGAACTCGCCGCAGCCCGCCGGCACATCGAGGCAAAGGCGTTGAAGTTGTTGGCCGAATAGCAGGACAGCGCTTCGCGGAACAGCACTTCAGTGTGTTTCGGCAGATACGACAGCGGGAAACGTTCTTTCGGTCGCTCGAGCTCGATGAAATTGCGATTGAGTTCGATGTTGTTTTCGCCAAACTCCTTGACAGCGAATCGCAGGAAAATGGGCGCGTGGCAGGCGTTGCACTGATACACGACACCGACATGCTTGGGCCTGTGCTGCAAAACCATCGCTACGTCCGGCACGGACTGCGGCGTCATTTGCGCGTACACACCGCAATAGGGGCATTCCAGGCTGAAATCCTCGCCGGGTTGCTGATGTACACTTCGGTCGCGTTCTATGGTGATGGCCATCGTTATTCTGCTTGTTTCGATTGTTGTTGTTCTTATTATTCTTTAGCGGCGCTGCTACATTCGTTTTGATTAATTTGAACAGCGCGTTATCAGTATATCCTCAGCACCGACTTCAACAATGTGTGGTTAAACATAATAACGAATCCCGCCCCCCAAATAGGGACAGTGACCTTTAACTCGCAATTAGGGACAGTGACCTTATGACTAGGTTCAAGGTCACTGTCCCTGTTTTCGGGGCCCTATTTGCGGGGGTCGTTATTCTAGCGGTCGCGCCAGTTGCCTACGGCGGTGCGGGCAGCGGCGTTGGCGGGGCGGGCGATCAACGCGTCGCGGCTCAGGCTGACGTCGAAGCGCGCGCCATCGGCCATCGGCACAAAGGTTGCCGAACCGTAGTACGCGTCGATGCCCGGCGTCAGTGACGGGAATCGACGCGCGACCTGCCAGACGTCGACCATCCCGGAGGCCGTCAGGTCGTGCACGGTGCGTGGTTCGGTCTGTTCGCGTCCGATATCGGAATAACGCCCGCTAAGGCGTTCGAGGCGGTAGATCGGGTCAAGCCCGAGAATGGTTACCGGCGGCTTCCAGGTGACCATACGCGCATCGATCTGCCATTCATCGCCGCGCAACGGAAACAGACGGTCCAATTCATCACCCAACATCAGGCGTGCCTGGTATTCGTCCGGGGCGAGTCGCTGGAATTCAATTCGTGCCACGACTTTTTCTGCCGTCAGCCTGTCGTAGCTGCAATAGCTGACGGCAATGAGCACGGCCGCCCCCGCAATAACCGCAGAAACAATTGTGCTGAGTCCGGAACCTGACGCGCGCACGAACTGCCCGCGCCGTGTGCAGCGCGCCGTGCGGCCGAGGAAAAACAACGCCAGTAACGTGAATACAGCGCAGATCGCCAGCAGTAGATTCATAGCATCGAGGGTATCCTTTCAGGGTAACTTTGGCACTTCAGATTATCCGGTCGCGAGGCGTTTGTACTTGATGCGATGCGGAGCGCTGGCGCCACTGCCGAGCCGTTTGCGGCGATCTTCCTCGTACTCCGCATAATTACCGGCGAACCAGGTCACTTTGCTGTCGCCCTCGAATGCCAGAATATGCGTGGCAATGCGATCCAGGAACCAGCGATCGTGCGAGATCACCACGGCGGAACCCGGAAACTCGAGCAACGCCTGTTCCAGCGCTCTCAGCGTTTCGACATCGAGGTCGTTGGTCGGTTCGTCGAGCAACAGCAGGTTGCCGCCGGCCTTCAGCATTTTTGCGAGGTGCACGCGGTTGCGCTCACCCCCGGACAACAAACCGATTTTTTGCTGTTGGTCCGTACCGCGAAAATTGAAGCGACCGACGTACGCTCGTGACGGTGTCTCGTAGCTGCCGACCTGGATGATATCCTGCCCATTGGAAATCTCTTCCCATACAGTCTTCTCGTCGTCCAGGTTGTCACGGGACTGATCGACGCTCGCGAGCTGCACGCTTTCACCTAAGCGAATGCTGCCGGAGTCCGGCTTCTCGCTGCCTGTAATCATGCGGAACAGTGTCGTTTTGCCGGCACCGTTGGGACCGATGATGCCGGCGATGCCGCCCGCCGGCAGCGTGAAGCTCAGGTCTTCCATCAACAGTCGATCGCCGAAGCCCTTCGATACCTGGTTGACCTCGACGACAACGTCACCGAGGCGCGGCCCAGGAGGTATATAAATCTCGTTGGTTTCGTTGCGCTTCTGATAGGCCGGCGAAGACAGTTCCTCGAACTGCCGCATACGCGCCTTCGATTTCGCCTGTCGACCTTTTGGATTGGAGCGTACCCACTCCAACTCGAGCTGCATGGCTTTCTGACGTGCCTTTTCCGTCTGGTCTTCCAGGGAGAGCCGCTGTTCTTTCTGCTCCAGCCACGACGAATAATTACCTTCCCAGGGTATGCCGTGCCCGCGGTCCAGTTCCAGGATCCACCCGGCGACATTGTCGAGAAAATAGCGGTCGTGGGTCACTGCAATAACGGTACCCGGGTATTCTTCGAGGAACCGCTCCAGCCAGGCCACCGATTCTGCATCGAGGTGATTGGTAGGTTCGTCCAGCAATAGCATATCCGGTGCGGAAACAAGCAGCTGGCAAAGTGCGACCCGTCGCCGCTCGCCGCCAGAGAGTTTGCTGACGTCGGCCTCCCACGGAGGAAGTCGCAACGCATCGGCCGCAACGTCCAGCTTGCGGTCAAGTGCCCAGCCGCCGGCGGCCTCGATCGCGTCCTGCAGTTTGCCTTGTTCGTCAAGCAACGCAGTCATTTGCTCGTCGTCCATCGGTTCAGCGAATTTCATGCTGATCTCATTGAAGCGATCGAGCAGCACCTTGACCGCAGAAACGCCGACCTCGACATTCTCACGAACATTCTTGCCGTTATCGAGCTCAGGCTCCTGCGGCAGGTAGCCGATCTTGATGCCTGGTTGCGGCCGCGCTTCGCCATCGAATTCGCGGTCGATACCCGCCATGATGCGCAGCAACGTGGACTTGCCGGATCCATTCAGTCCGAGCACGCCAATCTTGGCGCCCGGAAAGAAACTCAGCGAGATGTCTCGTAGAATAAAACGTTTGGGTGGCACTACTTTGGCCACCCGGTTCATTGTATAGATGTATTGCGCCATAACTATTAGGTATTCTCGTTGCCCACAGGCAAGTCAGGTATGAAAATGAAAACGCGCATTATCCGGTATCGCGACTCGAGAGCAAACAGAACTCGTTCGCTATGAACACAGTCGCACAGTCGGACCTGCCGGTCTACGTTTACCGCGGCAGCGCGCTTGCCAGTTACGGTTTTGGTCACGGTCACCCGTTCGGCCACGATCGCCACGATGCGTTCCAGTCGGAGTTGGCCGACTCATCCATGGGCGCCGCTATCCATTACGCAGAGCCGCAGCGTGCAGGCGTCGACGCCCTGGCACTTTTCCACACAGCAGACTACATCGACCGCGTCTCACGATTGTCCCAACAAGGGCATGGCTTTCTCGACGCCGGCGACACGCCCGCTTTCCCGGGAGTATTTGAAGCCGCTTCCGACGTCGTTGGCACTACGATGGCAGCCGTCGACGCCATTATGCGCGGCGACACCCGCCGCGCTTTCGTGCCGATCGCCGGACTGCATCACGCCGCCCGCGACCATGCCGCCGGTTTCTGTGTGTTCAACGACTGCGGTGTCGCTGTGGAGTACCTGCGCATCCAGTACGGACTGCAGCGGGTCGCCTACGTCGATATCGACGCGCATCATGGCGACGGCGTCTTTTACGAATTCGAGGATGACCCCAACCTGATCTTTGCCGACGTCCACGAAGACGGCCGCTTTCTCTACCCGGGCACCGGCGCCGCCAGCGAAACCGGCATCGGACCCGCCAAAGGCACCAAACTCAACGTCCCCATGCCGCCGGGCGCCGACGACGACCAGTTCCTCGCCGTCTGGCCGCAGGTGGTCGACTACCTGGAGCGCATGGCCCCCGAGTTCATCATCTTCCAATGCGGTGCCGACAGCCTCGGAGGCGACCCCATCACACACCTCCGTTACACCGAAGAAGCCCACGCTGCTGCCACAAAAAGCCTTTGCCAACTCGCCGACCGCCATTGCGACGGCCGTATTGTCGCCACCGGTGGCGGCGGCTATAACCGCCGCAATCTCGCCCGCGCCTGGACGCGCGTCGTGCAGGCCCTCGCGGCGTAAGCTGAAGCAAGCCGCGTTCTACGGAAGCGATGTGCCAGGGAACTGTGTTCAGGAACGCCGTGAACCCATCCCTGGGGGCTTCGGGCTCGACATCCCTGTCTCGCACGATCCTGAACACAGTACCCTGGCACACCGCTTCCTCCTATCGTTGTGGGTGTCGAATGGCGTCCATAGTCCGTACGATGCTCAACACAGTCTCCTGGCACTTCGCTTCCTTCCAACGTTGAGGGAGGCGAGGACCATGCGGCCACGGGCGTTGGCACGGTCAGGGGCTCGTTTGCGGACCGTG
>JBGTHC010000009.1:0-12304 GCA_041746375.1 Woeseiaceae bacterium | reverse complement strand
TCTCAAACGGACGGCAGCGAACAGGCGAATGCGAAGTACCAGAACATCGTCTTCTGGATGAAAGCGGAATCGACCTGGAACGACAGAGTCGCGACCACGACTATTCTGTCTGCAACGGAAATCGAAAATCGGCGAACCGGTACAAGCGAAATACCGGACACCATCATTGGTTCCGTCGACGACGAGCGCAAGTTTCGGTCATTGGCACTGAAGCAGGATTGGGAATACCACATATCCAATCGCTGGATGATCTCGTCCGGTTTCGAATCTAAAAGGCTGGAGGCAGACTATCAATACAACTCATCCCGGGTCATATTCGCACCCTTCGACCAGCTACTCGACAACGAGCCATCAGAGAACCGGTCGATCGTTATTGCCCCGAGTGGCTCACAGTACGCCGTTTACAGCGAATTGCGCTGGCGTTTCAACGATCGGGTAACTCTCGACGCAGGGTTACGCTGGGATCAACAGACGTACACATCTGCGAACGATGACTGGCAGTTGAGTCCGCGATTCAATCTTCTGTATCGGCTATCGGACGACACCGAATTGAGGTTTGCGTACGGTGAATACTACCAGGCGCAAGAAATCAATGAACTGCAGGTCAGCGATGGGGAATCGAGCTTTTACCCGGTCCAACAAGCTCAACACCTGGTCGCCAGTCTGATGCACAGTTTGCATCCCGCTCTTCACTTGAGGTTTGAAATCTATCAAAAAAAGTACAGCTCGTTACTGCCTAGATTCGAGAACCTCTTTAATCCACTTGTCCTGATTCCCGAATTGCAAATCGATCGCGCGCGAATCGATGCAGATTCCGCGGTTTCGGAAGGCCTGGAGGTCACGGTCGCAGGCGAAGGTTCGGATGAGCTTGTCTGGTGGGCGAGCTATTCGTGGTCCAGGACAGAGGACACATTGCAAGATGAATCAACGAAACGGAGCTGGGACCAGACACATGCGCTAAATGCGGGATTGAGCCGTGACTGGAGGAAATGGAGCTTTTCTGTCGCTGCCGTTTTGCACACGGGTTGGCCCAAGACCCTACTGATTACAGAAACCGTTTCTAACCCGGACGGTTCAACGAGCCTGGTGGCAGCTGTTGAACCACGCAACAGTCGCAGGCACGCGGTTTTTCAATCGCTGGATGCGCGGGTCAGC
Source organism: Woeseiaceae bacterium (assembly GCA_041746375.1). Classification (GTDB taxonomy): domain Bacteria; phylum Pseudomonadota; class Gammaproteobacteria; order Steroidobacterales; family Woeseiaceae; genus IDS-8. The sequence continues at coordinate 11,149 of JBGTHC010000009.1, read as the reverse complement.
CGGCGCTTCGATGTTGCGAAAGGAGACCTGACGGCGTTTCTGGAAGTCACCAATCTTTACAATCGCGAAAACGCTTGTTGTACGGAGTATTCCGCAGGTCTGGATGCGGACGGCAACGCGTTCGTGCAAGCCGACGAAGGAAGTTGGTTGCCCATAGTGCCAGCACTCGGCGTTGTCTGGCGCTTCTGAACGCCGTTGGTCAATCAGCATTGGCCTGAGCATACGGTTGGGTCGGATCGTACATTACGGCGTTCTCGTCCGTGCCGGATAACACCCCGCGACACCGTAGCAATATCGCCAAGCCGGACACCAGAAACCAGTGTTGCCGGTGCGCCATCCCCAGGTAAGGCGCCTGCGCAGTATCGAAGCAAGGCTCTGCTATTGAACCCGGTAGCAAGAGCCGGTGTTTGGTGTCCCTGGCAAGCCAGCTGGCTGCATCGAGGCTCTCAGCCGCGGCATCATCCCGTCGATAGCCAAAATGCACCGCGGGTCGGTTCCATTGCAATAGCAATTGTTCTTTCCAGCCAGCGAACCCGAGGGAATGGTCCTCTGCAAGAAGCGAAGCGGCTGTGCTGACAATCGCGCTACCGGATCGACTCGCATTTATCATCGGGTAGACCAGCAACGATACGGCGATCCAGAGGGTTGCCATAACCGTAGCCAATCCCGCCGCCGTGTGCCTGGTTCGAAACCAGGCGGCGATCGACAGAGCGGCGAGGCCGATGCCCGCCAGAGTCAACGACAGCGAAGTTGCTATTTCGGGTGCGTCAAGCCAGCGACGCAATAATGTTGGATCCGCATAAATGACAATGCCGCCCACAAGGGGCAGCGCCGCAAACAGCAGAGCCAGGCCGAACAGCAGTCTGCGTGGCCCGATGCGGTTCACAATCGCCGGCAAGTGATGCGCTGCGAGTAACACGAGCGCAGGCAGGGCAGGGAATATGTAGACCGAGCGTTTGCCGTCGCTTAGCGAGAAAAAGACAAGCACCAGAATTAGCCAGCCACCCAGCAGCAAGGTGACCGTGGCTCTGTCACGCAGGCCCCTTATCCACAAAGGCAGCAGCCAGGGCAACAGAAGCGACAGCGGCAGCCATAACCAGGGCACCGCGTTCGATAACAGGTACCACGGCGGTCTGAGATGCCCCCAGGCATTGGTATAGCGCGTCACTGTCTGCTTCAGGAGAATGTTGTCGCGGTACTGCAGCAGGTCCGGGTCCGAAGCGCCGGTCGTCACCAGCAACATTGGCACCAGCCAGAGTGCTATCACGACGGCGAAAGCCAGCGGCGCCAGGAGCCACCGTCCATTGCTCCAGCCGATACGGGGAACCGGCCAGCGGGCAACTCTTGCATACAGGTAGGGGATGAGAACAAGAAACGGCAGGAACCCGACACCTTTTGTGATAACGCCCAGTCCGCAAGAAAGTCCTGCGATTGCGTACCAGCGCCATGCAGGACCCAGCAACAGGTGCCGGCAAAACCCATACAGGCCCAACGTAGTCCAAAAACACAATAACCCGTCGATCTGGCCGGACTTCATTTGCAGTGGAAATTGCACAGTTGTCAGCAGTGTGGCAGCGGCCCAAAATGCGGTGCGTGGACCCCAAAAACGTCGCGCCAGATCGTGCACGAGCCAGAGCATGCCAAGGCCGGAGAAGAACGCCGGTAACAGCAACGCGACGCCTATCGAATGCGTGACAGCGTAACCGGCGGCGACAAGCCAGAAGAACAGCGGGGGTTTGTCGGCATACAGTACACCGCCGACCCGCGGAATAAGCCAATCGCCACTTTCCACTATGTCCTTCGCAATGAGAGCAAAGCGCGGTTCATCGGGTGGCCATGGATCACGCAAGCCAAGTCCCGCGATGAGAACGATGGCCCCGATCAGGAGCACGAACAGGAGCTGGTTACCGGCGGCGATTCTCACACAAGCGTTGTTGCTTCCTGCTTGCGCAGATAGATATTGCGTAGATAAATAAATGTGCCCGTTGATTGCCCGATGATAAAAACCGGATCTGCCCGATAAATAGCGTAGAGAAGCAAAAGAAAACCACCACCCAGGCTCAGGTACCAGAATGACATCGGAAAAATGCTGCGGCCGGCCTTCTCGCTGGCAAGCCATTGCACGAGGAACCGGGAGAAAAATAGTGACTGTCCCAGGAAGCCGACTCCCAGCCAAAGATGCAGCGTGCTCACGATTCTAAAGACGCCTGCGTTGCAGCCACATCACTCCGAGCAAATCGACCATGCCGGTCCAAAGACGGTTGTTGATTCCATATTTTGATCGGCCATGCCGGCGAGACCGGTGATTGACCGGAACCGAACGAACCCGGTGACCCCGATTCTGCATCAGGACAGGAAGGAACCGATGCATATGATCAAACGCCGGGAGTTGCAAAAAGTCAGCACGGTTGAAGACTTTCAGGCCGCAACCGGTATCGGCAATACCATCATGCAAAAGAGACGCGCGAAACTTGTTTGCTATACGTGACGATATCCGACGGTTCCAAGTGTCACGGCGTGTACGTCGTTCGCCGACCGCCATGGCGTCCCCTGTCAGGTAAAGCACAGCGAATAGCGTCGGGATATCGGCCGGATCGTTTTGTCCATCACCGTCCAGAACTGCAATTATCGGCGCACGAGACGACTGAACGCCACGGTGGATGGCAGCGCTTTGGCCGCGGTTGTGCTCGTGCGTCTCGACTCTGAGCCACGGCCGCTGGTGAGCCAGGTCGGCAGCTTCGGCGGCTGTACTGTCGATGCTGCCATCATCGACAATTACTACCTCGAATCGCATTCGATGGGCGAGTGTGTTTTCGATCTCTTCGATCAGCGGTTGCAAGTTGCCACTTTCGTTATAAACGGGAATAACGACGCTGAGCTGTGGAAGCGATGGATTCACCGTCTCCAGCGTTTTTTTCGCTCGAAAAATGGCCGGATCGAGCGAGAAATCCGTTGCTTCGATATTAATCGATAGCTGGCCGGTGCTCGCGCAGCCGCTCAACGGCGCAATTGCCGATATCGGGGAAATGGACCGCCGCATAACCGCCTCCGTCTCTGGTTGCCTGTTAGAGATGAATGGCAGAAAAATCCTTCGGCGTATTCCTGGTCGAACGACCGGTGGAGCGCTTTTGCCGATAGTGCTTTGACGGCTTGGTGGACCAAACCCCTACTGGCTTACGGTCGTTGTTGTGAGCCGAGCATCGCAATCACGCGCCGGACCGCCGGAACCGCGCGCGATCTTCATCGGCAAGGCAAGCAAAGTAAAACCTGTTGCCGGGCTGCCGGGCAGGGTGTAAGGCCTCTGGCGTCGCAGCAATCGTTTAGTCGACGAGATCAGAGTAGTATCGTTAGAATAACTTTGACCCAAAAGCGACCTACCACCTCAGGCACGATGAAACAGGATTACGATGGCTGTTGCCACTGCGGATCGATTCGATTCAAAGTATTTTTGGATCTCGATGACGCCGTTATCTGCGATTGTTCCATCTGTACGAAGAAAGGGTCGATCGTGGTTAGAGTTGAAGAAGCCGACTTCGACTTGCTGTCGCCTATTAGTGAGTTGAGCCTCTACACCTTCAATAAGCACATCGCGAAACACTATTTCTGCCCGGTGTGTGGCATCCATACATTTAGCAGGCCGCGGAGCTATCCTGAACTCTGGGCGATCAATGTTCGTTGTCTCGACGGCGTTGATGTCGCGAGTGTCGATCCACGCCGGGTGCCCGGCAGCAAACTCGACTGACGGGGATATCTCCACACCGCTGGATTCCAGCCGGTTTCGGCAATTATTTCGTTGATTTATCAGTAGCTTCGGGTTAGACTACTGGACGTATAACCAGCTTCGAATTTCCCCGGATCCCAGCATGCAAACGACCGGAGTCCAGCCCTCGCCGGGGCTGCACGCCAGCTATGTGCAGGGCGAGCGGCTCGGCGCCGCGATCAGCGAACTGTGTGCGCATATCTATGCTGCAACCTACCGTCTGCTGGTGTTGATCCGCGAGTTTGACGAGAAGGGTTACTGGGAGCTGCCCGGCCTGTGCTGTTGCGCGCATTGGCTCAACTTCCAGTGCGGCATCGGCATGAATGCCGCGCGCGAAAAAGTGCGGGTGGCGCATGCGCTCGCCGCGCTGCCGGGCATCAGTGCCGCATTTGCCCGCGGTAAGTTGTCCTATTCCAATGTACGGGCCATGACGCGTATCGCCGATGCGGATAACGAAGAGTACCTCCTGATGGTGGCGCGCCATGGCACGGCCTATCACGTCGAGAAGCTGGTGTCCCGTTATCGCCGTTGCTGGCGTGCTGACGCGACGGACCAGGAATTGGAACTGTCCAACCTGCACTACGAACAGCGTGATGTCTCGGTCCGCTACGAGCCGGACGGTTCGATGGTTTTCGCGGCACGCTTGCCGGCCGAACAGAGGGCGCTGGTGCTCAAGGCCTTGCAGCAGCGCATGGATGCGCGGCAGTCTGCGGCCAGCAAATCGAAAGACGTTTCCGCGGAAACACGGCTGCACGAACCGTCCAGCCGGCGTTTCGCCGATGCGTTGGTGGACATGACCGAATCCAGCCTGGCGGATGATGCGCCTGACTCATCCTCGACCGCTGGTCGCTACCAGGTGGTGGTGCATGTTTCCGCGGAAATTCTACAATCGACGAGCCGCGAGGAAGCTCCCGCGGCGCGGGAACTGTTGACACCGGACCCGCATCGATCGCATCTCGAGGACGGTCCGGGTATTTCCGCGGAAACTTCAAGGCGTATCGCCTGCGATTGTTCCCGCATACCGTTGCTCGAGGACGAGAGCGGCGAGCCCTTATCCATTGGTCGCTAGTCGCGCTCGATACCGCCGGCGATACGACGTGCACTGAGGTCCCGGGATGACGGCTGCCGCTTTCCCGGCTGTACGCTCAAGCGCTTTGTCGACGGGCACCACATCGAGCACTGGGCCGACGGCGGCGAGACCTGTCTCGACAATCTGGTGCAACTCTGCCGGCATCATCATCGCCTGGTGCACGAAGGCGGTTTCACGTGCGAGCGAAATCCGGGCGGCAAACTGGTGTTCCTGGATCGTCGTCAGCGGTCCTTGCCCGAGACGGTCTCGCTGCACCCGGTCGACACCGATCGGGAATTGGCCGACTGGATGCTCGCGAAAGTACCTGATCTGGCAATCGACGCGGATACCTGCGTCCCGCAATGGCATGCCGGTGAAACTATCGATTGGAACTACGCGGTCGGGCTGCTTTTTAACAACAGGGAAGGAAGCGAAAATCGATGCTTGAACTGAGACCGAATTGCGAGTGCTGTGATCGCGAACTGGCGCCCGAATCGACCGACGCCAGAATTTGCAACTTCGAATGTACGTTCTGCTTCGAATGTGTCGACAACCGGTTAAACTACGTTTGTCCGAAATGTGGCGGTGGTTTTGTAGCCCGGCCCATTCGTCCCGCTACCGAATGGCGCTCAGGCTTGTCGCGCACGACCCGACCGCCTTCTTTAGTACGGGTGCACATGAGTTATACGTTGGAGGAACTTGCCGAGCACATTGCACGCATCCAGGACATACCGCCGGAGAATCGATGACAGCAGCGCCTTGCGAACTATGCGCTGCGCCTTTTGTTCTTTTTGCGTCTTCGAACACGTGCGATCGATTCATCGCACCAATCGAGATTAGCCTGCACTTTACGCAGGCCCATGGACAGCGTGAGTTGCGGATAGAAATCAGAGTCCTGTAAATCGTCGGGATAGCGCGCATCGGCCTTGCGCCACATTGTCTCAGCGTCTTTCAGAACTGCCAGCCACCTATCCATGTGATGCCGCAGCTTCAGCAAGTAGTCCAGTACTTGTGAGTTGTCTTGCAGCTCATTGAGAAAATAAACTTGTGACAGGTATCCGATTCGCTCGGTGCCGGTTAACGGACCGCTTTTGAGCCAGTTGAGTAATTCGCGGCGCCCTTTGCCTGTGCGACGGTATTCGCGTCGCTGCGGGCCCGAGCGTGTTTCGCCGACTCGACCTGTGATCAGGCCGCTTTTCTCCAATCGCTTCAGCGTCGGATAGATCTGCGACAACTCGGCATGCCAGAAATGTTGTAACGAGTTGCTGAATGCTTTCTTCAAGTCGTAGCCGCTTTGCGGCTCTTTCAGCATACCGAGCAGAATATGCGGCAGGCTCACAGGTCAGGCCAACTCGCCGAATTTTCGCCTGTAATGACGGGTCCAGATTTCGATTGCCGGCAATCCGATTGCAACCGGCGCCACCCAAGGCAACACGGCAACCCAGCCCGTTAGTCCAATATCGAAAAGCCGAGTCACTCCGAAAACAAAGAACGCCGTATGAAAGGCAACTCCTGCGCCGAGCATCGCGCCGAGATGCTCGTACCACCACGCGCGATGCGACGTCGTCGTACCCTTCATGTAGCGAAGATTCCCGAGTCCGGTAAGAACACCGATCGGGCTGAGTGCAAACAGGATAATGGCACTCGGCGGTTCGAGGACCAGCGCATACGCGAGTATCGCCGCGCTGGATGCAATGGCGCCCCACGCGAGTCCCGTATTGACCGGCGTGCGAAGGGATTGCGGCATGCCTTTGTGTCGCAGCACAGCCATGCCATGCCGCACGATTACGTAGGTGACAAACGTCAAGTACCCGAGGAAAACGATAAAGGCGTACGTTTGTGGCGCTTCGGCGATCGATACGCTTCTCAGGTTCAGGTCAATTACGCGGAGGAGGAGGGCGAACGCCGCGGCGCTGAGGACCACGTAGGCAGAACGCACGAACACCTTGCCGAAGCGTACGTGATTGCGCGCCCCTTTTTTGCTGAAAACCGGTAGCCAGAAGGCAACCAAGCCGATGGCACCTGCCACCACGTGAACGAGACGCAAACTTTCAGACAGCCAATCCAACTTTCGGTCTCTGGCCTAGCTATATAATTACTTATATAGACTGCAGGGCGTGCTATGTCAACAGTTACATACACGAATACCGGAAACCGGCTTGCGCCGGTCTCCGGGCGGCCGAGGTCAGGGCTCGAGCAGATATACACCGATCTTCCACGCCGTAAAAACATTGGTGTCCGCATCGTACAGACCGCGCGCGTACATCGAGCGGGCAGCGGTGGCGCCGTTCAGGGCAGTACTCAGTACCGCGACAAAGTCGTCGAAGTCAGTGTAGAGCCGCAGGCCGTCCCGGTTAGCTATCCCGAACAATGTGCGTCCTGTTTCGCGCGGCGCGATCAGCGTGCTAGAACCGAGCGTCGTCAGGTCGATCAAGAGCGGTCCTTGCTTGACGTAATGCCGCTGGTCGATGTCCGGGTTCCCGTTGTCAAGCAACAAGCCATCGCTACCCATGCTGAGGAACGGTGCAACCGTGCCGTCCACGCCCCAGCCGACTCCCAGTGCGCTGCGCACCTCGCTGTAACCGACCAGCGTGCGACCCTCGAAGTCGGGCGGTGCAGCTCCGAACGCGCTCGGGAAACCGTAGACCACGATCGGCTTGCCCACCGTCTGGTGACTCAGGTCGACGTTGCCGGTCAGAACCTCGTAATTGTCCGCATCGGCATCGACGTCCTCGCTGATGCCCGTTCCTGCGAAGTCAAAAGCCGACACCCGGCGGCGACCGATGGCGTGCAAATCGACATCAACTTGCCCGGGGTTGATCACATTAACGGTGCCGAGCAGATGCGTCAGGTGCAGGCGTGCCGCGCCTTCGGTCGCATCGATTTGCAGCGTCTCGCCGGTCGCGGAAGAAGCAACGCCGCGCACGGTGATTCGCTGCCCGACAGAAATATCGTCGATGTCGAAGCTTATACCGGCAGAGCCGCGCTTCGTGACCTGCGTGTCCGGGCCAACGCTCACGATCACATCGTCGTGGAAGAACGCTGCGGATTCGGCGGGTACAAAAGTTGCACCGCGCACCGTCAGCTCATTACCGTTGCGTGCAATGACATTCCCGTGAACTGCATCCGCGTCCGCACCGGACACACTGCTGCCGGCCAGCACCACGTTGGCAGTGAACTCCCTGTCGGCGACTTCCAGCATGCCTTGCGCCACCGTCAGCGTACCGGCGCCGGCTGCGTCGAGCGCTCTCAGGCCGTCGGTACCGAGTACACTTTCGCCGTCTACCTCGAATTCCGTATCGTCGGTGACGTTTACCGTGACCCGGCCGAATTCGCCCTCGCGGTCGTAGAAAGGTCGCAAAGCAATGGTGTACGCCATTTCAGCTTCGTTCGCGTCGATCAAGGCGCCGCGCAGGCGGATGTCCTTGGTATCGACCGGATCTATTTCCGCCACGATGAAAGGTTCTGCAACTGCCAGTGCCGGTGTCGGCGCGATATCTACGCGGTGCGACGCCGCAAGATCGAAATCGACCGTCAGCAGTGACGGACGTCCGCGCGTTATAACCAGTTGCTCGCGGTCGGACAGCTCGATACGAAACTCCGCCCGGCCCATTGCCTCTCCATCGGCGTTAACGACGGCGGCTGCCTTGGCGCCACCTGAGGCTTCGACAAATACTTCGGCCGCGCTGTAATCCAGCGTGATGGTCCCGGCAACATAGACACCAGGAGGCACCAGCGAGGCAGTTACCAGTTCCGTGAGATCGACGTAGCTTACAAAGTCGATGCGGGTGCTCGCCGGCATTACTTCAACGGTAACGCCCGAGGATTTCTCGAGCGTCATCGAAACGACGTCGACCGTGTAACTGAGGAAGTCCCCTTCGGCATCCGTGATGCCGAGCAGCAAGGTCCCGCATTCGGATGCGGTGGACGGATCGGTCGGATCGCACGCTGCGGCAAGTGGCGAATTCGCGGCCACGTTTTCGTTGGTGCCGTTACCGCATGCTGTCAGTAGTAACAGCAGCAGCAGAATTCCTGCCAGATTTTGCAGAGCGCCTGCCGCTGTGCTGCCCGGCAGCCGGTTATTGGAAAGCCTCATGATCGTCTCCCTGATCAACGCATTGATGACAGTCTTTCCAACGCGGCAGGCCCGGTTTGGTTGACCGGAGCAGGTCATGGGACGGAATACCGGTCGACCTGCCGGTACAAAGCGCAAAAATACATAGGCTTATCTTGTTTTCCTCTGGTGACATGTCAGAATGCAGGCATAACAAGGGGAGGAGTTCGGCGCTGGGACAACTGTGCGGTAGTGCTCAGGTCCGGGAGCGCCGGCCCGCTAGACTGATTAATTGCCAGGCAAAAACAATTCAGGCGACTGAATGTCCGCAACAACCGGCAGCAAAGTAACGGGCCCGGTGCCCGTACGCCGTCGTCGACCGCGCGCCGGCGAGCGCAACCGTGGTGCAGTGGATGCGCTGCAAACCAAGATTGCCGTCAATATGCAGAATCTCGATCCCACTCGCTACCAGGATCAACTGCGCGACAACATCAGTGAATTACCCGACGCGACCGGTTGCGATGCCGCGTTCCTCGCGCTTTTCCATGGCGACGGATCAGGCATCGAGGCAATTCTTTCCTCCAGTTCCGTTTTCTCTGCCTGCAACCCGAACGCGCTGGCAGGCGACCTTCTCGAACATTGGCCATGGCTTACGCAACGACTGGGTCACTTGCGAGTCGTAGAACTTGCGGATACCGACAACGGCCCGGCGGGTGCAAGTTCGGAGCTCGTACGCCTGGCTGAACTCAACATCGGCTCCTGCCTGATCATCGGCTTTGCAGTGCGCGGTGAGCTGGCAGGTTTCCTTGCACTGGCCAACGAGCGCCCGGTCGATGGCTGGGATGCAAATTTACATCTGTTGATGAAGCTGATCGGTGCGTCGCTCGCCTCCGGGCTCGAACGCATGCGCGTGTTGCAGTTACTCGAGGACCTGGAAGAACGCAACCGACTGATCAACATGACGGCCAACGACGGTATCTGGGACTTCGACGGCCAGACCAAGCGCATCGAACTGTCCCGCCGCTGGAAGCAGATGCTCGGCTACGATGAAGACCGCGAGGATTTCCTGCCCGACTGGTACCGACTGGTACATCCCGACGACATGGCTCGGGTGCAGATGAAGATGCGGGAACACCTGGAAGGCAAGACGCTGTTTTTCGAAAGTGTGCATCGCATGAAGCACCAGAACGGCGAGTGGCGCTGGATGACGAGTCGCGCGAAGGCGCGGCAGGACGAGAAGGGCCGGCTAATCCGCTTGCTAGGCGTCGAAGTCGACATTACTGAACGGAAGCTCTACGAAGAGGCGCTGTTTCGTGAAAAGGAAAGCGCGCAAATAACGCTGCGGTCGATCGGCGACGGTGTCATTACCACGGACGCCAATTGCAATGTTGAGTACATAAATCCGGTGGCGGAAGAACTGACCGGCTGGAAGGTCGACGATGCCAGCGGCCGGACTGTCGACGAGATTTTCCGCGGTTTTCACGAAGAGACCTGCGAACCCCTCGAGAACCCGCTATCCGTGTCCATTCGCCGCAACCGTTCCATCAAGTCGGTACGGCCCACCTTGCTGATCCGGCGCGACGGCAACGAATTGTATATAGAGAGCAACGCATCCCCGATCCGCGACGGCAAGGGCGACGTGACCGGTGGCGTGCTCGTCTTCCACGACGTCAGCGAGTCGCGCGAACTGAACCGACGCCTGAGTTACCACGCGAGCCACGATATCCTCACCGGCCTTGTCAATCGACGCGAGTTTGAGAATCGACTCGAGCGCGCACTGAAAAGCGCAAGAGCCAGGGAAACCTCCTACGCGCTTTGCTATCTCGATCTCGACCAGTTCAAGATCGTCAACGATTCCTGCGGTCACAGCGCCGGTGACGCGCTGCTCGGGCAACTCGGCGCACTGTTGAAGTCGAAGATTCGCTGGCGCGACACGCTGGCTCGCCTGGGTGGCGACGAGTTCGGTGTCCTGCTGGAGAGCTGCAGCCTGGACGAGGCGATGCAAACTGCCGAAGTCCTGCGTGCCTCAATAGGCGAGTTCAAGTTCATGTGGGACGACCGCAGCTTCCGCCTCGGCGTCAGCATCGGCGTGGTGCCAATCACCGCTGACAACGAAGACGTGGCCGCACTGCTCAGCGCCGCGGACAGTGCCTGTGCGGCGGCGAAAGAAGCCGGGCGAAACCGTATCCACAGCTTCCTCGAAAACGACATCGACCTGATGCGCCGCCGCCGCGAAATGCAGTGGGCGGCGCGCATCAACAATGCG
>JBGTHC010000008.1:0-1505 GCA_041746375.1 Woeseiaceae bacterium | reverse complement strand
CACCGAAGCCGGATTCGGCGCAGATCTCGATGGCCTGCCGAGGCAAGACCGCTGGAGTACCGACGGCACGGTGATCTTGACGCGTCGTTCCCGCGCTTTGCGAAATCATGCCGGACAATGGGCACTGCCCGGCGGAAGGCTCGACGCCGATGAATCCGCCGAAGAGGCCGCCTTGCGGGAACTGCGTGAAGAAATTCACCTGGACTGCGCACCGGATGCCATTCTCGGTCGACTCGACGATGTCATCACACGGTCGGGCTATTCGATGACGCCGATCGTCGTGTGGGCGGGTGCGGCGATGTCCATCGAGCCAAACCCGGATGAGGTGGCCAGTATTCATCGAATTCCGATGACCGAGCTATTGCGTGCCGATGCGCCGATTCTGACCGAAACCATTCACAGCAGGTATCCGGAACTGAGAATGCCTGTTGGCGCGAGTTGGATTGCCGCGCCAACGGCATCCGTGTTGTATCAGTTCCGCGAGGTCTGCCTTCTGGGCAGGACAACCCGGATCGACTGTTTTGAGCAACCGCGCTTCACGTGGCAATGACAAGGTGCAGAACCTCTGGCGCATGCGCCGGTTTTTCGAGGCTTACCCGGCCCGGTCGAAACTCTCACCGCTGTTGAGAGATTTGCTGGCTAGCCTGACGCCGAGAAGCTGAGAATCAGCACTGGCCTGGCTATCGAAATCAGGGTTCGTCCTGGATCGAGGCTTTCGAGGTGCCTGACGCGAGCTGTCGTGTGGTGCATGGTCAAGCGCTAGCGGACAAATTTGTCCGGTGCTGTACAATCTTCGATGACCGCCTAAGACGGGTACCTTGCACGCGATGCTCAAGCAACTGGGCGTATCGATGCAGGTACTAAGGAAAGGTTGAATTCATGCGCAACTTCTGCTATCCGGTGCGATTCAGGGCTCAGGCCGGAGGCTACCTGGTCATGTCGCGTGATTTGCCGGAGCTTGCCAAGCGCATGGCGGTCGATGAGAAAGAGGCTCGCCGAATTCTCGATCCGCGCTCCGGTACGAAGGTGCCGACCCTCGAGCGCGCACTGGCCGCGCTAGGCAAACGTGCGGCACTGTCGGTAGACTGATACAGGAAAGAACATCGCGGGCCTCCCGGCTTCTCGGCCCTTCGTGCGCTCGGCCGATCGGCACCGGGACAGGTCGTCATCCGGCCAGTTCGTCATCCGGCTATTTCGTCATCCGGCCAGTTCGTCCTCAGCCCAGCGTAACGCCCAGCAGCACGCCCCACACCAGGTGGGCGGCAAACACCGAGAGCGGCGTGCGGGGTCCGTAGTTCAATCCGAGAAAGCCGGGTGGCTCCAACTGCCTCACGATCGTGGGGCCGTCGTGTTCACTGGCCATGCGCGGATGCAGTCCCGGCAGCAGCGAAACGCCGAACGTCAGAAAGAACGCCCCCTGCACGGCGCCGAAAATCAGGCCCTTCCACCAGGTCGCCCCGCCCCAGGCCTGAAAGGCGAACAGATAGAGCAGCGAAAATATCGCG
>JBGTHC010000007.1:0-20990 GCA_041746375.1 Woeseiaceae bacterium | reverse complement strand
TGAAATTGCCCCTTACGAATCATGCGCTTGCAGGGCGCTGTGCGCGCGGAGCGGAATTGTACCCGGTTTTAGGCTTGTTTTGCGCGGGTGTTGCGTTGCGGTGTCGCGAGTGCAATCTCGATGGGCGGAGTAGGGAGCCATTTTGCGTTACCCCATTCGCCCGCGGGGCGGGCTCCTACCAGTTGTGTAGCGTTAGCGGCAGTCGCGAACACGAATCAGCACTTCGACGCTTTCCTGTTCGGTGCCGGCCGGCAGCGGCGGCAGGCTCATTATCTCGACCTGGTCCTCAGGAATATCGGACAACTCGCCCGTCTCGACATGATAGAAGTGATGGTGGGCGTGCGTCGTGGAGTCGTAAAACTTGCGGTTTGGATCAACGGTGAGTTCTTTTACCAGCCCGCAATCACTGAACAATTTCAATGTATTGTAGACGGTCGCTTTCGATACCCGGCTCCCCTTGCTGCGCAAGCGCTCGAGGATTTGTTCTGCCGATAGATGTTGCGGGCGCTCCAGGATCACCGTCGCTACTTCAATGCGTTGCGGTGTCGCCGACACGCCGTGGCGCTTGAGCTCATCCAGCATTGATATTGCAGACATTCTACGCGTTCCTGAGATTCATTCGCATCTGCGAGTATAGACCAAGTCCAAATCGTAAATCTGTATTTCTTTCAGGGATTTTATCCTCGCCGGACAGAATCCGTTCACTTCGCCGCAATTCTCGCCCGACCCCGACCAAACCGAGGCGTTAAGCTCATTAGCGCAAGACAGATCAGACAAGGAGGTTTGATATGTCGATTCGTGCACCCCAACGCGGCTACAGCCTGTTCGAACTTGTAATGACCCTGACCCTCGCGGCATTGATCCTGACACTTGGCCTACCGTCATTCGGCAAGCTGGTGGCGGACAAGCGCGTGCGCGTCGAGGTCGACGCTCTCTTCCACGCCGTGCACCTGGCGCGCAAGTCGTCCATCGCGCGTCGGCGCGTCGTGTCCCTTTGCCCGAGTGCCGACGGGCAGGCATGCAACGGCGACACCGACTGGTCGCAAGGCTGGCTGATGTTCGTCAATGTGGATCGGGACGATCCGCCGCAACTCGATGTTGGCGAACCGGTTCTGCAACGTCATGTCGTCGGTGACACGGTGCGCATTCAAGCGAACCGGCGTGGTTTTACGCTTCGAGCCACGGAGTTGCGAGCAACCAATGGCACGCTGATTTTCTGCGATCGCGCCGCGCGCGCCGAACCACGGGCACTGGTCGTCAGCTACACAGGGCGTCCACGGGTTACACGCACCGACAGCCGCGGGAAATCCTACGACTGTGCTGATTAAGTCAAATGGATCGATCCGAAATAGACCGTTCGTCGGCAACGCGCTGCCGTTCGTCGGAAAAGCGCTCAAGGTATTTATTGCCCACGTATATTGCACCAATGAAGAGCAATCAAGAGTGCGGTTTTACCCTTTACGAAGTGCTCATTACTTTGCTCGTCATCGGCGTCGTTCTGGCGCTGGGCGTGCCGAACCTGAGTGACTTCACGCGTAACAGCCGCGTCACCGGCACCGCTAACGACCTGCACGGCAGTTTCATGCTCGGGCGGTCGGAAGCGGCTCGTTCCAAAGAGAACATCACGATCTGCGCGAGCCAAAGCCCGATGAGCGCTGCCGCCGCCTGCGACGGTGCATCTCTCAACGACGGCTGGATTATTTTTGTCGACCTCAACGGTGACATCGTTCGCGACGCCGGCGCAAACGAGAATGTGCTGAAAGCGTTCCCGCCAGTCGACGACACCCTCGACATTATTCCTGACAACGGCGCAACGTATTTTTCCTTTGCGCCGACAGGACTTGGTCGCGGTGATGTCGCCGGTCCGTCGTTTCGTACCGCAATGATTTGCGACGAACGCGGCAATATCGTTGCTGCCGGTGGCAATTCCGCCGCGCGACGTATCGTGGTAACGCCGATCGGTCGCTCGACCGTCATTCGTGACAAGGACCTGATCGACGACTCCGGGGCCGACTGCCCGTGAATAGCAAATTGTCAGTCGGTTCATTCGTAATTTCGGAATAATGGAAATGAGCTCAATAAAGATTCTGCGTCCGACCAACGTCCCGAATCGTGTACGCGGCTTTTCACTCATTGAAGTACTGATCGCCCTTATCATCATGTCGGTCGGCATGCTGGGCATTGCCGGACTGTACGTGCATGGGATGCAGGCAGGTCGTACGTCATTGTTTCGTCATCACGCAGTGACGCTGGCCGGTGATGTTGCCGATCGTATTCGCGCGAACCCACTGGCGAGCGCCGAGTATGAGGGTGCCGGTGCAAACAACAACTGTGTGGGCGGTGGCATTGATTGCACGGCCGCCGAAATGGCAGCGAACGACATCGACCTGTGGCTGCAACAGGCGGCAGCGACGTTGCCGGATGGCGACGTGGACGTGACCTACGCGGCGGGCCTCCCGGCTGAGTACACCGTAACCGTAACCTGGAGCGAACCCGGCCAGGACGATCCGCCGCCGCAGTACAACATTTCCTTCCCTGTATTTGAGATGTAATGGGCGATTCGATGAAACGTGAAAGGACAGAACCGAAAGAGCAGCAGGCTGGCGCAACGCTGACGGGGCATCCCGTTCGCGCGCATGGCGCGCTCCTACGACGCGCAATTCGAACCAGTATGGCCGGCGTCACGCTGGTCGAACTCATGGTGGCGCTGTCGATCGGCGCCTTCCTGATGATCGGCGCGGTGCAGGTGTACAACCAGAGCCGCGAGGCTTACGTGATCAACGAATCGATCGCGCGCGTCCAGGAAACGGCGCAGTTTGCGCTCGACACCATCGAAGCCGATCTGCGCATGGCCAGCAACTGGGGCCGAAACAGCCGCGGTGACGCCGTTGAAGGCCGCTCGATCGATGGTGACGTCAATCCTTTGGGTTTGCCGGCACCCGGGGGCTGCGGTGCCAACTGGGCGCTGGATCTCACGCGACCGATCATCGGCAACGACAATGTTTATGCGCTCGCCTGCGGACCCGGGCAAGGCGGTGCGGGAGTCGCCCAGAACAATTCCGATGTGATCACTGTCCGTCGCGCGTCGCGAGACCCGGCGCCAGTCGGTGGCAATCGAATACAGGTTCAGACTACTCGAGTTCAAGGCGAGCTTTTTGTTGATAACGCAATTCCGGCCGGCTTTGACCCGCTTACATCGGCAACCCATAACCTGCTGGTCAACTCCTATTACGTGGCTGCCACCTCGGACCTGATTCCGGGTGTACCAACGCTCAGACGCAAGTCACTGACGACGCAGGCCGGCGCTCCCTTTATCGAAGACCAGGAAGTCGCACCCGGAGTTGAGAACCTGCAACTGCAATTCGGTGTCGATGTCGACCGTGACAACGCCGTCGATCGCTACGTCAATCCCGGCGATGGCATTCTCGACCCGGCCTCCGGTGCTTTCATCGCGGCGGCCCGCGTCCTGACCGCTCGCGTATGGCTGGTCGTGCGCTCCGTCGATCGGGAGCCGGGCATCATCGACGAGCGAAACTATCAACCGGGAAATGTAAATCTCGGCGTACCGAACGACGATTTCCGCCGCATGCAGGTGTCGAAAACCATCCTGCTGCGCAACGCCAGAACCTGATACACGAAAACTGAGAGCCGCATCATGAAGCCAACGACAATTGCCAATCGTCAGCAGGGCGCCGCGCTGATCGTCGGCCTCATTCTGCTGGTGGTTGTGACCGTACTCGCAATCTCGGGCATGAACACCGCAACCACCGAGCTGGCGATCGCGCGCAACGACCAGAACTACGAAAACGCCTTCCAGGCGGCCGAAACCGGCATCGAGTTTGCGTTGTCGCAAGGGCGGTTCGATACCTTGGCGTCGACGACACTGCAACAGAATGTCATACGCAACGACGATGTGGAAACAGTCATCGTTTTCGACACAGCGACACTGGTACCGGACCGCGCGTTCAGCCTGGGCGTCGGCAGCGGCATCGCTGCGTACCATTTCACGGCCACCGCGACGGCAGAATCGGCACGTGCTGCCGGTGTAGCAACCGATCGTGACGCCTCTGCGATACACACGCAGGCTTTTTACGTTGTCGGACCCGAAGCACCGACGCTCTGATCAGCGTAGCGGGTCCGTTATACCGGAACTCCCAGGAGCATTTGCGATGCGTATTCGAAAATCATTACTGGCAATGATCGCGATTGCGGTTGCCGGCGCGAGCGCTACGGCGATAGCCGATCAATCAGTGGCATTTCCGCTTGTTGTCAAAGCCCACGAGGTCCAGTTGACCGGCCTGCGGCTACCGGCAAGCAGCAACGGCACACTCGGCTTCAAGCCGTGCGACGACTGTGATTATGAAACTGTGCGCGTCACACCGGCTACCCGGTACGAAGCGAACGGGCAGGACCTCATACTTGAAGATTTTCGCATTGCAGTCGCCCGTATCACGGATCGCGCAAACGCGTCCGTTACGGTGAAACAGCACCTGGAATCAGACACTATAACGGTCGTTCGCGTCACGACGTTCTGAGCCAGGGACAACCAGAATTTATCGAGGGACGGACACAATGAACTCGCAGACAACACGGACGAAATGGACAAGTGCAGGATTGCTGCTTGCCCTGGCTGTTGGCTCGCCGGCGGTAACAGTTGCCGACGATACGGAGCTTTTGCTCGTCACGCCGGACACCGGCAGCAAGCCGAATATCCTGTTCATCCTCGATACGTCGGGCAGTATGGCAGACGAGGTTCTGACGCAGGAACCCTACGACGCCGCTCAAATATATCCAGGAAGTTGCGTGACCGATGCTGTTTACTGGACCGACGTGGATGTCACGCCGGACTGCGCCGGTGGTTCCACCCGGTTCGTCGCGAAGAGTTCGTTTGTCTGCCAGGCGGCATCGGGTCAGTTGGTGGGCATCGGCAGTTATTCCGACACCATGGTCCAGTACCGCGAAACAGCCGTGGCAGGCGTGTCGCGATGGCAGGAACTCGAGCCGGGCGTCAACGGCGGACTCGTGGAGTGCCAGGCGGACTCGGGTGAGCACGGCGACGGGACCGCCGGTGACCTGTGGGCATTCAACGGTGCCGGCGGCAGCGCATTTACAAACGATTCCAATCTTGGGCTGGCGTGGGGCAGCGCTCCGGCTTCGGTGACCTACTCCGTTTACGACGGTAACTACCTTAATTGGAAAGAATCACCGGCAACGGCAAGCCTGCAGAAGATCGACATCCTGAAAGCAGTCACCACGGCTGTATTGAACTCGATCGACAACGTAAACGTCGGCGTCATGCGCTTCAATAACAATGCAGGCGGCCCGGTCATCAAGGATATCAGTGACATCAACCAGGACCGACAGGAAATCCTGGACACCATCGACAGTCTGAATGCCGATGGCGCAACGCCCCTTTCGGAGACGCTCTACGAGTCCGCTCTCTACTGGCGCGGTATGAATGCCTACTACGGTGAGAGGGTCAACCAGCACCCGACCGACCCGGAGGCGCTCGACTCGATCAGTCCCGAGAATTACCAGCAGCCTTCGACAAATGTCTGCTCCAAGAATTTCAACGTGTTGCTGTCGGACGGTATTCCGGTTAACGATGCCGACACGCCAGGGCTGATCGGCACTTTGCCCGGCTATGGTACAGCTCTCGGACGCAACGATTGTAACGGCACCGGTGAAGGCCGCTGCCTCGACGACATCGCCGAATACCTGTCGAAAGTGGATATCGATACCACCATGGACGGGGACCAGTTCGTTACCACGCACACAATTGGCTTCGATATCGACCTGCCACTTTTGCGCTCGACCGCCGACGCATCGGGCGGGACCTATTTCCTTGCGAATGACGTCGAAAGCCTTGCGAACGCACTGCTGGACATCATTGCCGATATCACCAGCCGATCGCTTTCGTTCAGCGCTCCGGCGGTATCCGTCAACACCTTCAATCGCACGCAAAACCTGAACGACCTGTACCTAACGGTTTTCTCATCGCGAACCAACGTGCATTGGCCCGGCAACCTGAAGAAATACCAGATCTCCGGCGGGCAAATCATCGATGCAAATGGGCTGGCGGCGGTCGACCCGGCGACCGGCTTTTTCTATGACGGTGCACTGAGTATCTGGACCGCCGGCGATCCGGATGGCAACGACGTAGAAGCAGGCGGTGCCGCGAACCAACTGCCGGCCCCCGCTTCGCGCAATCTGTTTACGAATAGCGGCTTGAGTAACAACCTGTCGGCAGCGAGCAATGCCGTCCATCCGGGCAATGCAGACGCCTTCCAGCTTGCCGACTTCGGTCTGACCGGCGCTACCGGCGAGCCCGACAAGGACGCAATGATTCGCTGGATGCGCGGCGAGGACATCCGCGATGAAGATCTCGATCCAAGCACGTCGGTGCGCAATGTCATGGGCGACCCCCTGCACTCGCAGCCGGCCGCGGTGGTCTACGGCGGCGACGCCGACTCGCCCGAAATAGTCGTGTACGTCGGCACTAACGATGGTTATCTGCATGCCATAGATGGCAGCACGGGTGAGGAACTCTGGGCGTTCGTGCCGAACGAACTGCTGGGCGACATGAACCGCCTGTTCTTCGATCCGAAGTCGAATTTCAAGCACTATGGCATCGACGGCAATATCGTTCCGGTCATCAACGACGAGAACAACAACGGTGTAATCGAGCCCGGTGATGGCGATTTCGTCAATATCCTGTTCGGGCTGCGGCGTGGCGGTAGTTCCTTGTATGCACTGGATGTCACGAACCGCAACGCACCCGTTCTGAAGTGGCATGTGGAATACCCGGAATTTGGCCAGAGCTGGTCAACGCCGGTCGTATCCAGAATGGATATTGACGACCCGCAACTGAACGACGAACGGGCAGTGGTGGTTATCGGCGGTGGCTACGATCCGGTGCACGATACGCGGGCGCACCCGTCGGCTGCCGATGCGCAGGGCGCGGGTATCCACATTCTCGATCTCGAGACCGGCGCACGCTTGTGGCGCGCAGGCCGAGACGCCGGTGCCGACCTGCAACTGCCGATGATGACGCGTTCCATTCCCACGCAGATACGCGTGCTGGACGTGAACGGTGACGGCCAGGCGGACCGAATGTATGCCTCCGATATGGGCGGCCAGTTGTGGCGTTTCGATATTTTGAATGGTCAGGACCCGAGCAGCCTTGTCGCTGGCGGCGTAATTGCGCAGCTCGGCGCAGAAGGCCTGGCGTCACCGACGGATGCGGATACGCGGCGATTCTACAATTCACCGGATGTCTCCATCTTCAACGATCCCCTGCAGGCTCGTCGTTTCATCGCAATTTCGATCGGCAGCGGCTATCGCGCGCATCCGCTCGACAACAACATTTCCGACCGCTTCTTCTCCATTCGCGACCCGGATATCTTCAACCGGCTGTCGCAAGCGGATTACGATTCCTATGACATCATTATGGACGACGACCTGGCTGAGATCAGCGGCCAGGTACGGGTTGTCATCGACTCGGATGACCGTGGCTGGAAGTTCACATTGCCGGGCGGCCAAAAGGTCATTACCAACTCAGTGACGTTCGATGACACGGTATTTTTCGTCGGTTTCTCGCCGGAATCGAACCTGGCCGACATCTGCCAGCCGAGCAACGGTCGCAATTTCCTCTACCAGGTCAGCATCGTTAACGGCGACCCGGTCGTCAACAACCTGGATGCGTTGCTGCCTGCAGATGCTGATGCCGAACGCGTGACCGAACTGGCACAGGGTGGCATCGCCCCGACGCCCACGTTCCTGTTCCCAAGCCCGACAGATCCAGACTGCGCCGGTGCCGAATGCGCCCCGCCCCCGATCGGTTGTATAGGCGTGGAGTGTTTTGACCCGGGATTCGTCAACAACCCGGTGCGAACCCTCTGGACACAGGAAGGAATTGAGTAGTAGTTCATAGCGGAAAGGCTCGAAATAGCTGAGGATTAGCGAGTTACGGCGCAAGCCAGAACGGATCCCTCCCTTACAGGGAATCCGCGCGCCGCATGACAGGGATATTCACCGGAGTCTCGAGATGAACGTTCGTTGGGGTGTTTTGCTGTTCGCACTTTGCGTCAGCGTGCCGGCGATTGCCGACATAAGAATCGTTACCCGTGCCGTCGAAACGAGTACGGCCTACATGAATGTTCCCGTCTCCGACAACAGCAGGCTGTCTTTCAAAACCTGCGACGATTGCGATTTTATTGAAGTCCGGCTGACGCCGGCCACGCAGTACTTCATGCGCGGCGCGGCTCTGACGTTTGGCGACTTCAGAAAGCAATTCAATGCCCTGAGGCGTAGCAATGAAGACTATGCCCTGGTGACTTTTGATGCTGCGACCAACGCTGCAACCAGCGTACGTGTGGCCGAGTAATCGATCGGGGCACGGATAGACTACTGAGGTAATGAAAATGTCCAGGATTCGCGCCGGCTGGGCCGGCGCAGGACTCGCGCTCGCGCTGACGGTCGGCATGCCTGCCGTGGCTGACGACGTCGAGCTGTTATTGATCGTACCGGGCGCCAGTAATGCTGCGAAGCCCAACATACTGTTTATTCTCGACAGCTCGGGCAGTATGACCACTGTCGTCGAGACCAACCAGGAACCCTTCGACGGCACCAAGTCCTACGGCGGTGATTGCGACCGCGACGACTACTACTGGACCACCTCCAGCAGCATTCCGGACTGCGACAGTAATTCGGACCGGCGTCGTCGAATCGACGATGACTATTTCGTCTGCAACCAGGGCATCGACCAGATCAGGGCGAATGGCAGCTACGGCGGCACGATGGCGCAATACCTAGGCCAGAAAGGCAAGTGGTTGTGGACGGATCTGAAGAACAATGAGGACGACGCGTATGTCGAGTGTGCGGATGACTCCGGCATTCACGGTGAAGGTGACGCGGGCGAGGTTTATGCGCAGATCGGCTCCAACCGGGATCGGTTTACGTCAAACGAAAAGCGCGAAGTCGACTGGGGGACTATGCGCATCTACACAGTCTACTCCGGCAATTACCTGAACTGGTACGAGAACCCGCCCGGCTCCCAGATGACACGCAACGAAATCGTCAAAGCCGTGACCAAGAATGTGCTGGGTTCGGTCAACGACGTCAATGTCGGCTTCATGCGCTTCAACGGCAATGACGGCGGCATGGTGTACCGTGCCATCAAGGATCTCGATTCGACCCGCGACGAAGCAATGGCGCTCGTCGATGCCCTGCCCGCCAGCGGCAATACACCGCTCGCGGAAACCATGTACGAATCCGCCCTTTACTGGCGCGGCATGAATGCGCATTACGCGCCCCTGTTGGCAACTGACATTGCAGCACTGGACGCCAAGGTTCCGATGAACTACCGGCAGCCGGCTGAATACGCCTGCGCCAAGAACTTCATCGTATACCTGACGGATGGCGAGCCTACGCAGGACCAGGGCGCCAATGACCTGGTCGGCAACCTGCCGAACTGGGCAGGCACACTGGGATATGGCGGCTGCACCGGCGGCAACAATCACGGCGCCTGCCTGGACGACATCGCGGAATACCTGTCGAAAAACGACATCAACGCGGATGTTCCCGGCACCCAGACTGTAGCTACCTACACGATCGGTTTTGCCATCGACCTGCCCATTCTCGAGGAAACCGCGCGCAAGTCCGGTGGCAAGTATTACCAGGCCGAAGACGTCAAGTCGCTGACCGCTGCGTTGACCGACATCGTCACCAACATTTTCGACCGCGACATCTCGTTTACGGCACCCGCGGTAGCCGTCAACGCGTTCAACCGGACCCAGCACCTGAACGACCTGTACGTGTCGGTGTTCCGTGCCTCGAACAAGGTGCATTGGCCGGGCAATATCAAGAAGTACACGATTGCCGAGGCGCAGATCGTCGACAAATACGAGAACTCGGCGGTTGATCCGTCGACCGGCTATTTCCGGGACTCCGCACACAATTTCTGGAACGGAAGTGCGACGGCTGATGGCGCGAACGTTTATGTCGGCGGTGCCGCCAACATGTTGCCGATCCCGGGCAATCGCAAGGTCTATACCAACCTCGGAGTGGCTGACCTGACGGCTGCATCCAATGCTATCGCTGCAGCCAATGAGCTCAGTTTCAGTGTCGGCGATTTCGGTCTTGCGGGGACTGCAGGTGAGCCCGACGTCGCGACAATGATCGACTGGATCCGGGGTGAGGATATCCTCGACGAAGACGATGACCCCACCACCACGGTACGACGCTCCATGGGCGATGCGTTGCATTCACAGCCGGCATCCATCGTTTACGGCGAGACCGCCGGGGAGCTGGATATCGTCGTCTACACCGCGACGAACGACGGTTACCTGCACGCCATCGACGCCAACACCGGCACGGAAATGTGGTCGTTCGTACCTCGCGAACTGCTCGAGCAAATGGGCGAGCTATATTTCAATGAAACGGTCGACTACAAGAATTACGGGCTCGATGGCGACATCGTGCCCGTCGTAAAAGACCTGAATAACGACGGCACAATCGATGCCGGTGACGACTTCGTATACCTGATCTTCGGCATGCGTCGCGGTGGTGACAATTACTATGCACTGGACGTCACCGACAAGAATTCGCCGAAATTGAAATGGGTCAAGACGTTCCCTGAAATCGGCCAGACCTGGTCGCCGCCGGTACCGGCCAAGGTGAACGTCAACAGCGTCTACGTAAGCAGCACGGACAAAGCCGTGGTGATCGTCGGCGGTGGTTACGACACCGTGCACGACCAGGCCATTCACCCGGCGGCGCCAGACGCATCCGGTGCCGCGATCTTCATGCTGGATCTCGAAACCGGCGCGCAGTTGTGGCGTGCGGGAACGGATGTAAATGCGAACCTCATTGCCCCGAAAATGACCCGGGCGATTCCTGGTCGTATTCGCGTACTCGACCTGAACGGTGACGGTTTTGCCGATCGCATGTATTCCGCAGACCTCGGCGGCCAGATCTGGCGCTTCGATATTCGTAACAGCCAGACACCTGGCAATCTTGTGGCCGGCGGCGTTATTGCGCGCTTCGGTGCGGAAGGACTTGCGACGCCGAGCGCCGCGGATACGCGCCGCTTCTATACCTCGCCTGATGTTTCGCTGTTCCGCGACCTGAAACAGGACAAGCGTTTCCTGTCGGTCAGCATCGGCAGCGGTTATCGCGCGCATCCGCTGGATGGCAGTGCGGCGGACCGTTTCTATTCGCTGCGGGACGGAAACGTGTTCAACAGCCTGACACAGGCGCAGTATGACAGCTACCCGATTGCGGTCGACGCCGATATGGTGGAAGTCAGTGGCACATTTAATACAGATATTTCGTCGGCCGATCGCGGCTGGAAATTCACCCTGCCGACGGGCGAGAAGATCCTGTCGGACTCGCAGACGTTCGACGACTCGATATTCTTCGTATCGTTCGAACCGTCAGTGGCCTCCGACGATCCGTGCCAGGCGGGACTGAGCGTCAACCGGTTGTACCGTGTTAATGTAGTCAACGGTGACCCGGTGGTGCCGCTCGACACGCTCGATCCGAACGATCCGGAAGCAATCGATGCGGAACGTGTAACGGAACTGGAACAGGGTGGCATCGCGCCACGGCCGACCTTCCTGTTCCCGAGTCCGACCGACCCGGATTGCACGGGTGCGGAATGTTCGCCGCCGCCGATAGGCTGCGTGGGCGTGGAATGTTTCGATCCGGGCTTCCCAAACAATCCGGTCAGGACATTGTGGATGCAGGACGGCGTCGAATAGGTGTCGGTCAGGAAGAGAAACTTACGGAGACAACATGATGCGTAAATACATGCAAGGCGTAACGCTCATGGAGCTGTTGATCGTCGTCGTGATCATCGGCATTCTCGCGGCGATTGCGTATCCGAACTACCGCTCGTACGTTGAGCGATCGAAGCGCACGGAAGCCAAGGCCGCCCTGCTGCAAATAGCGACGAACCAGGAGCGGCATTACCTGAACAGCCTTGATAATCAGTACACGACGGACATGACGCGCCTTGGTTTCGCGCAATCGCCGTTTACTACCGACAGTGGCGCTTACGTCGTGACAGTGACGGCTGCCGGCCCCAACGGGTACGAGGCGCAGGCAGTTTACCAACTGGGCGGCGACGAAGCGGGGCGATGCCTGACGTTCACCATCAATGCCGTGGGAGAGAAGACGTCGGATCCGCGCGCGGATTGCTGGACGAATACGCGCTGAGTGCTTTGGCCGCCGCGTTTTCGCCGGTGATAAGGGTTCTTGTAGGAGCCCGCCCCGCGGGCGAATGCGACATCGACCAGGCTCTTCCCATTCGCGCGCAAGGCGCGCTCCAACAACCCCCCCTTTAGGAGCCCGTATTACGGGCGATCAACCCTTCGCCTTCCCCGCCACCTGCTTCCCCGAAATAAACAACGCATCGATAATCAACAACGCTGCACCCACCGTAATCGCCGAATCCGCCACATTGAACGACGGAAACGGCCAGCCTGCGATCCATACCTGGATGAAATCGACAACGTGCCCGAGACGCACGCGATCGATGACATTGCCGATGGCGCCACCCAATACCAGCGCCAAGCCGGTGGTAAGGACTCGCTGACCCGCCACACGCAATCGCCATAGCCAAACCACAATCACCAAGCTGACGACGAGCGCAAGAATAGTAAAAAACCAGCGCTGCCAGCCGGATGCATCCGCGAGGAAACTGAACGCCGCCCCACGATTCTGCTGATGGGTAATATTCAGGAATGCATTGATCGATATCTTGTCGTAAAGCGGCACCCATTTCAGGATCGCCCACTTCGTCAACTGGTCAAAGGCGACGACCAGCACCGAGAGCGTCATCGCAAGCGCAAAAACCGACCGGTTCGCCGGACTTTCCGTTTTACTTTCGGTCACTGTCACTCCTTCTGGACTGCGAATAGTCAGGCTGCGAGTAATTCTTTCGCCTGTGCCGAATCGAGGTGCATTTGTTCGACCAACGCCCTGGAGTCGGCAAATTTTATCTCGCTCCTGATACGGGCAATGAAATCGACTTGAATATATTCGCCATAGATATCGGCGTCAAAGTCGAATATGTGAACCTCCAGCAGCGGCTTGGTGCCGCCAAACGTCGGTCGCGTGCCGACACTGGCCACTGCATCGAGCGGTTTCCGTCCGAGCCCGCGCACGCGCGCAGCGAAGATACCCATGACCGGGCTCTGGCGTCGACGCAGATTGACGTTCGCCGTCGGATAGCCGAGGTCGTGGCCGAGTCCGTCGCCGGCGATGACCCGGCCCGACATGCTGTAGTGCCGGCCGAGCAGCCGAGTTGCACGCTCGAGCTCCCCGCTCCACAGTGCCTGTCGAATGGCCGTGCTGCTGACTCGATCGCCGTCGACGATCACGCTCGATTCCTGTCGCACCTCGAAGGCGAGCGAGCGTCCGGCCCGTTTCAGGTGCTCCACCGCGCCGCTGCGACCGCTGGCAAAGCGAAAATCGTCGCCCAGCACCAGGCAGCGGACGTTCATAGCGTGAATCAGCAGTTGGCGAATAAACGTATCAGCGGCAATGTTGCGCATACGATCATCGAATCGCGGACAGAAAAAAATATCCACGCCCGCCTCCGCCAGCGCCTCAAATTTTTCACGAAAACGCATCAGCCGTGCAGGAGGGCTCGCCGCAGAAAAAAATTCCTTGGGCGTCGGTTCGAAGCTCATGACGACGGAAGGCAGTCCGGATTCCGCCGCAGTCGTCAGCACGGTGTCGAGCAGTTTTTGATGGCCGAGATGCAGCCCGTCGTAGGCGCCGATGGTCGCGACGCTGCCTCGCGCGACACGATCGAAGGGGAAGTTGTGGGCAGTACGGACTAGTTGCATGGATGAGCCGTTCTTACACTAAGCCCTGACAAAATGATCATGTCCGCTCGCCCTCAGCGCAGCCGCAGTGCCGCCGGGCGCAGACCGGACAGCAGCAATACGGCGAAGTAGACGAAAGCAGCAGTGATAATACTGAAGCTGAGCCACAGCGACCGGCTGCCAACACCGCTGGCCAGCCACCAATCGATCGGCCGCGACATCAAAACGAGGCAAACTCCCATGGCTACATTAGCGAGAAGAAAACGCCCGAGAAGCGGCAGCCAGTCGGGGCCATGGCGGATGACACCCTCGCGTCGCAGTCCGCGATACAGAAGCCAGGCGTTAACAACGGCTGCGATCGAAATGGCCAGCGCCAAGCCGGCATGCGAGCCGGGGTGACCCGCACGGATCAGCAGATATGCAAACGTAACGCTCAATACGAAATTTACCAACAGTGCGACAAGGCCGACCTTAACAGGAGTTTTCGTATCCTCGCGCGCGAAATAGGCGGGCGCGAGAATCTTCACCAGCGAGAATCCGATCAAACCGATCGCGAATGCTTCGAGACTCAATGCAGTCATCTCGACATCGAAAGCACTGAACTCGCCGCCATAAAAAATAGTTGCCACGAGTGGATCCGACAACAAAATCAGCCCGATCGCCGCCGGCACGGCGATGAAGATCACGAGCTTCATCGACCAGTCAACGGTGCGTGCGAAATCCTCAGTCGAAGCGCTCGCATGCTGGCGCGACAGATACGGCAGAGTGACAGTGGCCAGTGCGATGCCGAACAGGCCAAGCGGAAACTCCATCAGGCGATCCGAATAATAAAGAAGGCTGATTTTACCGACACCGAGTAACGACGCGATGATCCCGCCGAGCAGGACGTTAATTTGCGCCACGGACGAGCCGAATATCGCCGGCAACATGAGTTTGCCGATGCGCCGCACGCCCGCGTGCGTGGGCAGCCAGCGCGGTCGCGGGATGGCGTGGATTTTTGCAAGAAACGGAATCTGGAACAGCAACTGCACAACGCCGGCGACGAAAACACCGTACGCCAGCGCCATGCCGGGCTCCGCGAGCTTGGGCGACAGCCAAACGGCGCTGCCAATGAGCACGACGTTGAGCAACACCGGTGTAAAGGCCGGCGCCGCAAATTTTCCGTAGGTGTTGAGAATCCCGCCGGCGAAGGCGGTCAGCGAAACGAAAAAGAGATAAGGAAAAGTGAAGCGCAGCATCGTTGTGGCGAGGTCGAAGCGCCCGTCCTCGCCCACAAAGCCGGGTGCGACCATCAACACCAGCAACGGCGCAGCAATCACTCCGATGAGCGTGATAACAAACAGTATCAGTCCCAGCGTCCCGGCAACGGCGTCAACGAGGACGCGTGCCTCGTCGCGGTCGTGTTGCTCGCGATAGCGGGCCATGACCGGCACGAAACCCTGCGAGAACGCGCCTTCGGCAAAAAAGCGGCGCAGCATGTTCGGTATGCGGTTGGCGACGATGAAAGCGTCCATTACGAAGCCCGCGCCGAAGTAGCGGGCGAGGACAATGTCCCGGATCAGCCCGAGGATGCGCGAGATAAGCGTCATACCACTGACCACGGAGGTGGACTGCAGCAGCCGGCGCCCGGACAGCCGCACGGGCGACCCGGCAGCCGGGTCCGGCGCTTCGACTTCGGCGGGTTCCGGGCTCTGCATAGGAAAGGCTGGTTCTGGATTCAGGTGTGTCATAAGTGTAGCGTGAAATGCGGCCGGAAATCAGGCATTTAGACGTGGCATTGGGTTACTGTCCGGCTTGTTGCCTGGCCATTCTTAAGGCGCCCGGCGCCACCCTCTGCACCTGCAGAGCGGAGGGGTGCGAGAATTGACATCATCGGTCTCGCCGAGGACAATACGCGGCTGTTTCAGCGTGGCCTCCGCTGTGTAAATGCCGCGCTGAATCCCGCAACTCTCTCCACAAACGGACTGTGCCAGTGGCAAACATCAAATCGGCTCGCAAGCGCGCGCGACAGTCGGAAAAGACCCGACTTCACAATATGGGCATGCGTTCCAAAATGCGAACCCAGATCAAGAACGTCGTCAAGGCCATCGAGAAAGGCGACAAGGAAGCTGCATCAGAGGCTTACAAATCAGCCGTGCCGGTCATCGACAGCATGATCAATAAAGGCATCATCAGCGCAAACAAGGCAGCGCGGCACAAGAGCCGCCTGAACAAGCGCATCAAGGCACTCGCAGCCTGAGAGCCTCTCGCGGCGTCACTTGTTGGAGCCCGCCCTGCGGGCGAATGCGGTTACCTTTGAACTTTTCCCGTTCGCGCGTAAAACGCGCTCCTACACGGCGCGTTCCAGGAACATCGCCGGGTGGTACGGTTTACTGCTGCTTGTATCGCCCGTGATACGGGCGATCAACCTCCCCGACTTACGCCCGATCGACTTCCCCAGCTTACGGCCGATCCACCTCCGCGACCTCCGCCGCTTCCGCCTCCGCAGTTCGCATCGCTTCCAGCTCCCGAATTACCGCCTGCGCCAACCCTTCAGTCCCCGCGCCCGTCGCGGCACTGACCGCGAACACCGGTCCTGGCCACTGAAGTTCCGTGACAATGCGATCGCGCAATGTGTCCAGCTCGTCCGGTGGTACGAGGTCGGCCTTGTTCAGCACCAGCCAGCGCGGTTTACTCGCCAAATCGGCAGAAAATTTCGCCAGCTCATCGCCGATCGTGCGTACCTGCTCGGCCGGTTGCTCGTTTTCATCCAGCGGCGCGATATCGACGACGTGCAGCAACAACCGCGTGCGCTGCAGGTGTTTAAGAAAACTGATGCCCAGGCCCGCGCCTTCCGCAGCTCCTGCAATGAGGCCAGGGATATCAGCCATGACAAAACTCTGCAACGGGCCGACCGCGACCACGCCAAGATGCGGGTGAAGAGTCGTGAACGGATAATCCGCCACCTTCGGTCGCGCTGCAGACATCGCACGAATCAATGTCGACTTGCCGGCGTTCGGCAACCCTACCAGCCCAACATCGGCCAGTAACTTGAGTTCGAGGCGAAGATGCCGTGCCTCGCCCGGTGTACCTTGGGTGGTCTTGCGTGGAGCGCGGTTGATGCTGCTCTTGAAGTGCGTGTTGCCGAGGCCACCGCGCCCGCCGGCCGCTACTCGCAAACTCTGTCCCGCGACGGTCAGGTCGCCGATCAGTTCGCCGGTATCGATTTCATAAACGACGGTGCCGCAGGGAATCTGAATCTCGAGGTCGTCGCCGGACTTGCCGGTCATATTGCGGCCGGCACCCGGCTGGCCACTCGCGGCGCGAAATTTTCGCGCGACGCGGAAATCGGCAAGCGTGGTCGTGCCCGCACGGGCGACCAGGTAGACGCTGCCGCCGTCTCCGCCGTCACCGCCATCCGGCCCGCCTTTATCGATGTACTTCTCGCGGCGAAATGACAGACAACCGTTACCACCGTTTCCGGCAATCACGCGTATAGTGGCTTCGTCGACGAATTTCATAATGATGGTGGGACCGGAGACAAAAAACCCCGCTGAGCGGGGTTTTTGTCACGCGCGTTAACTCGATGGGAACTCAGGCGTTCTCGACGTTTACATACTGGCGCTTTTTCGCACCCTTGATGGAAAATGTCACGCGACCGTCGCTGCGGGCGAACAACGTGTGATCGCGCCCGATGCCCACGTTAAGACCGGGATGAAACTTCGTGCCACGCTGGCGCACGATGATATTGCCGGCAACGACAGACTGACCGCCGAATATCTTTACGCCAAGGCGCTTGGACTCCGAATCACGACCGTTCTTGCTGCTACCGCCTGCTTTTTTATGTGCCACGTCAGTTCACCTTTATCTGTATCGACCCGTATCGCAAATACACAGGTCGTTATTCAATCTATTCTGCCTCAGCTGCTTTTCTTTTTGGCCTTCTTCTGGCTCGCCGTCCCGGCAGGTGCTTTCTTTTTGCTGGTCTTCTTGCCCGCCGCCTTTTTCGATGCAGCCTTCTTGGTCGCTTTCTTCTTGGCTGGCTTAGCTTTGGCGTCGTCCGCTTTCTCCGCGCTCTCCGACTTGGGTTTGGCGGTCGCGCCGCTGATGCCGGTTATCTCGATCTCGGTGAAAAACTGGCGATGCGTGTGTTGCCGCAGGTAATTCTGGCGGCGACGAAACTTGGTGACGCTGACCTTGCCGCTCTTGCCTTGCTTGACAACGGTCGCGTCGACCGCGCCGCCGGCAACCAGTGGGCTGCCAACCTTGATGTCGGCACCTTCGCCGACCAGCAGGACTTCCTCGAAACGCAGCGTTGCGCCTTCGTCGGCGTCCAGCTTTTCCAGTTTCAGGCGATCGCCCATACTGGCCCGGTATTGCTTGCCGCCGCTGCGAAAAACCGCGTACATGATTATGTGCTCCGCTGTGCAGATCGCGAGTATTTACGCAACCTGCTGAGAATGATAGTGATTTTCGGTCAGCGACCGTTTGGGAAACAGCGCCCGATGACAGCCGCCGCCGCAAAAGAGCCGGAATTTTATAGATTCGGGGGGCCGGGGTCAACGAAAGTCGTGGAAAAATGTCACTTTATTTCAATAGCTTGCCGACGGCGTCCGGGCGCGCTGCCCGGTCGCATCAAGTCGCCAATGCTCCGTGATTCAGGCATCATCCGCTTTCATCATGCAACTGGCGCAATCGACACTCGACTCCCTGACACTGAACGATGTCAACCGCCTCGCGGCGCCGGACATGCGAGCGGTGGATGCCCTTATTCGCGAGAGCCTGAAGAGTGACGTGGCGCTGGTGTCGCAGGTCTCTGAGTATATCGTTACAAGCGGCGGCAAACGGCTGCGGCCACTCATTGTGTTACTCGCGGCACGTGCACTTGGCTACCACGGGCCGCACCATGTGCATTGTGCGGCGATCGTCGAGTTTATCCATACCGCGACGCTGTTGCACGACGACGTAGTCGATTCGTCGGCGCGCCGCCGGGGCCGAGATACGGCAAACACCGTATTTGGCAATCAGGCCAGCGTGCTGGTCGGCGATTTCCTGTACTCGCGCGCCTTTCAGATGATGGTTGCCGTCGGGCGTATGCGCATCATGCAGATCCTGGCGGATGCGACCAATACCATCGCGTCCGGTGAGGTCATGCAGCTCATGAATGTGCACGACCCGGACATTAACGAAGAAAGCTATCGGCAGGTCATATATCGAAAAACCGCAAGGCTGTTCGAAGCCGGTGCCCAAATTGCGGCGGTGCTGGCGGAGCGCGATCCGCGAGACGAGGCAGTGATGATCCGCTACGGCCAGAATCTCGGCACGGCCTTCCAGCTGATCGACGATGCGCTCGACTACGATGCCGCCCCCGAGGAACTCGGCAAGAATCTCGGCGACGACCTGGCCGAAGGCAAAGCGACCTTGCCGCTGATTTACGCCATGGAAAAGGGCACGGACTCACAGCGTCGCATGATTCGCAGTGCCATAACGGGTGACGACGGCTTGCAACGCCTGGCTGACATTCAGGCCGTTATCGAGGCAACCGGTGCGCTGCGTTACACGATCGAGCGAGCGCAGGATGCGGCGGATCAAGCCGTCGACGCACTGGCCGGCGTTCCCGACTCGGACTACCGCCAGGCGATGATCGCCATCGCCGAGTTCGCGGTGAAAAGGCGTTCATAACTTGCACTCAAATGCGCTTCCAGCCCGGCGGAATTTAACCAACTCATTATTTCGCGCAAATCGCGCAAAAAAATCGCTCGTTGCCCCTTAAAACGCGTTGCTGCGCTGTTTTTTGTTTTGGCGCGAAATCGGGCGGCAGCTTTCGTGTTCAGTAGCCCAGATCAGAGTGGAATCGATTGCGCATCTCGTCAGTGCGGGCATCGAGAAAAAGCCGCAGGTTAAGGCAAAAAACCTCGGTGATGCGCTCGTTCTCGGCGGCGACCGTGCTCGCCGAATGGGGGCTCACAAGGACATTTTGCATATCCCAAAGCGGGCTGTCGGCGGGCAACGGTTCGGTGTCGAACACGTCGAGCGCGGCGAACGCGAGTCGGCCTGACCGCAGCGCGTCAATCATGGCGGCCTCGTCCACCAGCGTGCCTCGAGCAATATTAACGAGTATTGCACCCGGTTTCAGGGCTTCGAAAGCGGCCTTGTCGAGCATGCGGTGCGTAGCCGGCGTATGCGGGGCGCAAAGCACCAGGACGTCGGACACTTTGAGCATGTCGTGTAGGGCCTCGGCGGAAAAGAGATCGTCGATGCCATAATCCTCGGGCTTTCCGCTGCGACCGGGCCGCAAAAGGCCTGCGACCGTCATGCCGAACTGCTTGCCGATGGCAGCAATCTGCCGGCCGATACCACCGAGGCCAACGATCGACAGCGTTTTTCCCTCGAGGGTATCGCTGCAGGTGTATTCCCAGCGGTGGGCGGCCTGCTCTATTTGCAGGTGTAACAAGCCCTTTGCGTGCATCAGCAGCGCCATGAACACGAACTCGGTGAGTGGCATGGCGTGCAGCCCGCGCGCAGTGGTGACCTCGACCCCGCGTTCAATGAGTTTCAGTTTTTTCACGAGCGGGCCGACACCGGAGCTGGTGGTCTGCACCCAGCGTAAATTTTTCGCATCGTCGATAACGGTCGAGCCGTCCTGCCGCATAGGCGGGATGTCCCACAGAATGTCTGCCGAGGCAATCAGGTTATTCCAGCGCTTTTCGTCGTCCGCGGAGCGCTGGAAATCCGGTGGGCCGCCGTGATCGGCCGGGTATCGCGGGTCAGGAAGCAGTTCGGGCTCATGTCGAACATCGACCCGATCGGGCGCGACCGCGCGGATGCGCTCCACCAGTTCGGATTCCAGCGGGGTGCTGATAACCAGCACCAGCCTGGGGGGATGCTTCGTCATTGTCGACAAGGAGGTTGGTCTGTAGGAGCCCGCATTGCGGGCGATTCTCGCATTAAACGGGTAGACCCGGCGAACCCCGCGATCTGCTCGACTCCCCGACCGACTTCCGCTATCCTGCTGCGCCTCGCGGCCTTATATAAGGTGTCGTGACGCTCGAGGCCAACGCCGGATCACACACTTCCCGGGTGTTTTTTACTTGCCGACGTCGAGCCTGTTGATTTTGACGGGGTGTAGCTCAGCCTGGTAGAGCACTGCCTTCGGGAGGCAGGGGCCGGAGGTTC
>JBGTHC010000006.1:0-4259 GCA_041746375.1 Woeseiaceae bacterium | reverse complement strand
CGTTTCTGCACGTCCGGTGACAGCCGTGCCATAAAGTACCAGCGCAATGCGTCCGCGCCGACGGAGTCGAATACCTCGTACGGATCGACAATATTGCCGAGCGACTTCGACATCTTGCGCCCGTCCTGGTCGACGATGTGGTTCAGGCAAATGCAGTTCTTGTAAGCCACACTGTCCGACACCAGCGTGGCGATCGCGTGCAGGGTGTAGAACCAGCCGCGGGTCTGGTCGATCGCCTCGCAGATGTAATCGGCCGGAAAGTGCTCCTCGAACTCGTTCTTGTTGTCGAACGGGTAATGCCACTGCGCATATGGCATGGCGCCGGAGTCAAACCAGCAATCGATGACCTCCGGCACACGTCGGTACGTCCGACCGTCAATTGCAAATGTGATGTCGTCGACCGCCGGCCGGTGCAGGTCGAGTTCGCCGAGCGTGCGACCGCAAAGCTGTTCCAGTTCTGCGACCGAACCAATGCAAAGGTAATTGTCGTCTTCGTCGACCCACACGGGGAGCGGCGTACCCCAGAAACGTTCGCGGGACAGGGCCCAGTCAACGTTGTTCTCGAGCCAGTTTCCGAAGCGTCCGTCGCGAATGGTCTCGGGTACCCAGTTAATGGTCTTGTTCAGTTCAACCATGCGGTCCTTGTAATCGGACGTGCGTATGTACCAGGCATTCTTGGCGTAATAGATGATTGGATCGCCGGTGCGCCAGCCGAACGGGTAATTGTGGCGACAGGTTTCCGCCCGGAACATGAGCCCGCGCTCTTTGAGTATCCTGATAAGCGGCTTGTCGGCGTCCTTGAAGAAAAGCCCGGCGACCGGCGTGACTTCGGGAAGGAAATGACCGTCCTGACCGACGGCGTGTACGACCGGAAGGCCGTGTGCCTGGCCGATGGCCAGATCGTCGACGCCGTATGCCGGCGCTGAATGGACGATTCCGGTGCCATCTGCCGTGCTGACGAAGTCGCCCGGCAAAACCCGGAAAGCGCCCTCGGCGTCGACGGCCAAATCGTTAAAGAGGCGTTGGTAGGACATGCCGACCAGCTCGCTGCCCCTGACGATCTTGCCAATCTTGTGCGGCTGGTCACCCAACACTGCGAGCCTCAGGTCTTCTGCAAGGATCAGCGTCTCGTCGTCCAGCTCAGCCCACACGTAGTCGACATCGGGATGGACAACCAGCGAAAGGTTTGCCGGCAGCGTCCACGGCGTGGTCGTCCAGACGAGGAAATACAGATTCTCTTCGCCCTGTACCGGAAAACGCACGTAGATCGACGGATCCTCAACCTCCCGATACCCGAGTGCCAGTTCGTGAGACGACAGCGTCGCACCGATGCGCGGGTCGTAAGGAACGACTTTGTAGCCACGGTAGATTAGGTCCTTGTCCCAGATGACCTTGAGCAGCGACCAGACGGATTCAATATAGGCGTTATCGAGTGTGTAATAGGCTTCGTCGAGATTCACCCAGAATCCCATGCGCTCGGTCATCTTCTCCCAGTCACCGATGTAGCGCATGACGGATTCGCGGCAGCGGCGCGTAAACTCGGCGATGCCGACCTTTTCCTCGATTTCTTTCTTGTCGAATATGCCGAGTTCTTTTTCGATTTCATGTTCGACCGGCAGCCCATGGGTATCCCAACCGGCCTTGCGCGGTGCGTGATAGCCGCGCATGGTCTTGTAACGCGGAAACGCGTCCTTGAAGCTGCGCGCCAGCACATGATGAATGCCGGGCTTGCCGTTGGCGGTCGGCGGTCCGTCGTTGAAACTGAAGCGCGGGCGGTCGGCGGACATTTGCAGCGTCTTTTCGAAAGTGCGCTCTGCTCGCCAGAATTCGAGCACCTCCTGTTCGAGGGCCGGCCCATCGTAACGCCCCGATACTTCCCTGAATGCCATCGTCCTATAACCTGCCCATTGCCAGTTACTCCACAAAGAAAATCGCCCCGGACGCCGTCAGACGTCCGGGGCGATGCATACAGTGCTCGCGGTACCACCCGGTTTCGCAGAAGTCCTCAGGACGCCTGCCTCATCGCGCCCGGTTTCGGGGGCAAAGCGGCCGTACCTACTTTGCAATTGCCAGGCAATGCTGGCCTTCGCGGTTCAGGCGGCGACTCCGGGGTGATATTCGGCGGCCGTCGATCCGGGGCTCTCACCGTCCCCCGGTCGCTGCAATCGGCGGCGCCCGCCTACTCGTCCCCATCCCAGTCTTGTAACGGAAATTAATGCCGGTACGTCTAAAATACAAGAGCAGCATTGGAAGGGCCTGCGAGCACTCACCCGGTCGCCGCATTGCTGCCCGAAATTTTTGTTCCAGGAGTTGCCATGTCGATTGCTTTTCCCGGGCCCGTGACAATCGAGACCAACGGTATTCGCATGGCGGTGCATGAACTGGGGAGCGGACCGCCCGTGGTGCTGCTGCACGGCTTCCCTGAGCTCGCTTACTCGTGGCGCCACCAGTTGCCGGCGCTGGCTGCCGCCGGTTACCGGGCCATTGCGCCGGACCTCCGGGGCTACGGCGGCACCGATATACCGACCAGCGTAAGCGATTACGCGATCGACTCACTGATCGCCGATGTGACCGGCTTGCTGGATGCGCTGAAGCTGCCTCGCGCTTTGTTCATCGGGCATGACTGGGGCGCCCTTCTGTTATGGCAAATGGCGCTCCTGGTTCCCGAACGGATTGCCGGACTCATCGCCCTCAACATTCCGTTCCTGCCGCGGCCAGCCGTCGACCCGGTCGCGTACATGCGAGAGCGGCTCGGGCCCGACTTCTACATTGTCAATTTCCAGGATTCCGGCGAAGCGGACCGGCGCTTTGCCGAGGATCCCGCGCGCCTGATCGATCGGATGATGCGTCGCCGTCCCATTACCCGCGAGCGCTTCGACAGCTTGCCGCGCAAGCACAAAACAGTGAACCTCCTGGCGCTCCTGGATCGGCCGAAGCCGGCCGGCGACCCGTTGCTGGACGAAGTGGCGCTGGCGGTCTATGCCGCCGCCTTCGCGAACGGTGGATTTACCGGGCCCATCAACTGGTACCGTAACTGGAGCCACAACTGGGCAACAAGCGAGCACGTCGAGCAAAGGGTTCGCGTCCCTACCCTGTTCATCGGGGCAACGGACGACATCGTTGTCAGCCGGGCACAGATCGCAACGATGCGACCGTATGTCGACGATCTCGAAGTGCAAATGATCGACCAGTGTGGGCACTGGACGCAGCAGGAAAAGCCGGACGAACTCAATGAACGGGTGCTCGACTGGATGCGACGCCGCTACCCGGCGGGCGAACCGGCAATCAGCGCATAGTCGCGCGGGGCGGGCCGTCAGTGAAAGACCGGGGACTCGGGTTGCTCACCTTGCGTTCCGAACATCGCATGATCGAAGACGGTAACGAGACTTTCGGTACTTTGTGCACCGATGACAAACAGGCGTTTGTTCACCAGGAAGTTGGGCACGCCGGTGACGCCGCTCTTACGTACCTGCGCTTCCTGCGACAGCACGATTTGGCGAGAGGCATCATCGTCCAATGTGTGGTTGATCGATTGCGCAGTAAGACCGCCCTGCACGCCGATATCCAGCAAGACATCGCGATCGGACAGGTTGAGTCCTTCCTCGAAGAACCCCTTGAGAAAGGTCTCGGCCAGCCCCGACGCACTCGCGCCTTCTGTTTCCGCGAGCCGCATGACGCGATGTGCGTTCAGGGTATTGGGAACCTGCGTCATTCGGTCGAAACGAAAATTGACGCCCTCAGCGCTGCCGGCCCGTGTCAACTCGGCCAGCGCCGGCTGCAGGGCCTGCGGGTCGCCAAATCGTGACGCGAGATAGTCCTCAATCGGCATGCCTTCGACCGGCATCGTCGGGTTGAGCTGGAACGGGTACCAGGTCAGCGTGCTGGGACCATGGACAGCCAGCAAGGCATCGTCGAGACGGCGCTTGCCGAGGTAGCACCACGGACAAACGAGGTCGGCAATGATGTCGACCTGTAACGTCGCGAGTGTGGTCGCATCAGCGCTTTTTAGTCGATTTTCGGCATTGCGGTTGATCACGGGTGTGGTCCGGTTTCTGTAAAAATACACAAGACCGTTACAATATGGCCGGGCGCGCGTTATTCAAGATGGCGGTCCCGCATTACCCTTCCTGCTGAGGGTTGGATGCCCCCGGCGGTGGAAATTTGTGCCACCGCAGAAACATCGACGCCCACGAGATAATGGCATTATCCCGAATTTAGGGTGATTTTATAGACTTTTTTCGTTATTTTCCCGGCTGATC
>JBGTHC010000005.1:0-2634 GCA_041746375.1 Woeseiaceae bacterium | reverse complement strand
GGCTGGAGAGAGCTCGCTGAAGCCAAGTGTGTCGCCAATATGCCGAGAGAAGTGGCGGACGCCATTCAACAGCCTCAACGGTCATCGCTGCAAAGGATTGCGCGGGAAACGGGCGCATCCTTATGGGATCCACGCGAATTCTTCTGTTCGGACGATTTGTGTACTACGAAGCGGTCTAAAGTCGACCTGTATAGAGACGCATTGCACATCTCGCCCCTTGCAAGTGCAATGCTCGCGTCGTCGCTTGCGGAATTCCTCGCGGAAGCCAATGGATAAGCGCACGAGCACCGCGATGGTGATTTAATGGAGTGTGCGGGGAGTGGCTAAGCGCCGCATAGTTTCATTTGCGCACGTAGCGAGCCGTGAACGTCGGGCTCCAGGGCGCACCGAATAATTTCGCCTCAGGGGGTAGAAGTGCACGAAATTCCCTGCGCGACAAGAGTCGGGTGAAGTCCTGCTCATGCGTTCGACGCCAAGAGGGCAACCAATGAAGCAATATCGCCGACGTATGGGACTCGACTGGGAACCACTTGTTCGGGGTTGTAATGACCCAGGCCCTTGCCACCCGCGTCATTTCGCGTACCATCTGGCGTTGCTCGTGCTCATCACCGACGTGTTCGATGATCGCATTCGCTAGAGCGAAATCCACATAGTCGTTCTCGAATGGCATATCGCGCGCATCAGCGATCATGAACGGGTAAACGGTAGTGGCGGGCTCGACGTTGATGCTCATCGTCACTGGGTACCTAGCAGCAATCCGCCTCTCGACGATGCCGGCGTTAGCCATTTGGCTGTCACCAGCATGTTCGTCACCCATCGTGCCCACGAAGAGGACGCCCTTGACATCCTGTTCACCGAGCCATGCCAGAATTCTGTCGGCCTTCTGATGGCGATTGCGCACGCTGTACGCCAGTATCGCTTTGCGCACTAGCTGCTTGATTCGGGTCTGGGTAGGCACCGTACAATTCTAGGCGTGGGCGACCTGGCTGAGCAGAGTCGGGTGAAAGTCGAGCCCAGCGCCGGGTGACGTCGTCGGCAATGGCGCTCGTGCTGACTAGAAGCGCCACCCGCTGTCGGTCGACCTGAACCGGACCCCTCTTGCCCGTAGAACGCCCTGCGCCGCACAGGGAGTCAGAAGGGATCTCGGGCAACCGCTTCCATCGCTTACTCTGGCAATCTGCCCAATTTCCACATGTTCATTTATTCTTTCGACCCCGGGATCGGGACGCTGTAGTTTGACCACAGCAACCCGAAGATCAGAAAGAAGATGAGCGTCACCTGCACGAATAGGAAAAGATCGAAGGTGAAACTTGTCGACAGAATTCCGACGAACATGGCTCCCAACAGAAAGGCCTGATCCCGCTCCCGTGGCGTTGCCGCTACGCGTAGCGCAGCCGCAATGCCGACAATTCCACCGATTGACAACACCAACATCGCAAGGACGCTGATGAGGCCGCCCTCCACTATCGCCTTGAGCCATTGATTGTCGAAGACCACCATGTCGGGAGGGAATCTCCCGACGCCAATCCCAAAAATCGGATGAGCTTGTATGACTTCAAATATGGCCGCGTACTTTTCGACTCGGGCTACTATGCTCGGGTCCTCGAGGGAAGCGCCCTCGCTTATCGCTTGCCATAATCCTTGTACGCTCCGCGCAACGGCGTCGGGCCCGATTACGGTAGCCATCACCATCAGCAGCATGGCGCTGCTCAAGGCGCCCAACGCAAGCGTTCGTAGCTTCAACGCCCATATGTATACGAGCATTGCCGCACCCAGCGCAAGGACTCCGTTTCGGGAAGCGCCAGCCAGGACGCCGACCAGCGCAAGGCCGATGCCGGCCACGGCCAGCACACGTATCAGCCTGGTTGCCCCGTAGCGGGAGTAATGAATCATCAGCGGAAAAGCTACCGCGGCGAGCACGGCGAACTCAGATGCGTGATCCGAGGTCGAGTAGGAACGCTTTGCGCCAAAACGATCCAAAGAGCCGACGTTGGATGTCACTCCCATTTGTTGTGCCTCGTAAAATCCGGGCGGTTGGAAGAGCAAACGTAGGTCGAGATTGGCGTAGTTCTGCAAGATTCCAATTATGCAGAGGTAAGTGAGACCTAATGCAAGGACGCTGAGTAGGAAGGTGCGCTGTTGAGCGGTGTTGACCCGTATGTGCATGTAAAGAACGATTCCCAGCGCCGCCAGCCGAACCATGAACGGAAGATTATTGTTGGGATCTGGAATGGCATAGTCGATGACAGTTGCTTCGCCGATGTAAGCGACCATCGCCAACAAGAAGAAGACCAAGATTATAAGGACGCCGGGCTTGAAGTTTAGCGCTCGGCCGGCTCGGCGATTTACGACGAATCCAAGGATGGCCAGCCCCAAGAGGCCTCCTGAGATCAGCAGGGCCGGCGCCAGGCTGCGGTTTTCGAGGGGTACAACGTATGCCGGAAGCAAGATGATGACAATGCAGAGAATTGCCAACGGCCACGGTTTCCGCTCTTGGTCGGCGGGGTCGTTGAGACCGGTCAGGTCCGGCCGAGCACCTGAGGCGCGCGCTGAGGGTCGGGTCGTCACCGGCTGTCCGCGGTCACTTCGGTGGTCGTCGTGCCGTCGTTTGGAGACGAGCTGTGTCAAGATCCA
>JBGTHC010000004.1:0-5169 GCA_041746375.1 Woeseiaceae bacterium | reverse complement strand
GGACGGCGATACGCTGGAGTGGTTGGACGAAGTCTATCGCGAGATGACCGGTCGCGAGGCGCCGGTCGCCGTATGAGTGGTTTTATCGTGGTCATACCGGCACGTTATGCATCGGTGCGACTGCCGGGCAAACCACTGCGTACAATCGGCGGCAAGCCGATGCTGCAACACGTACATGAGCGTGCACAGGAAAGTTCGGCCGATGAAGTGATCGTGGCGACCGATGACGCACGCATCGCCGAGGCCGCTGAGGCATTCGGCGCCAAAGTTTGTTTGACATCCGGTGAGCATCAATCGGGCACCGAACGACTCGCGGAAGTCGCCCGAATCAATGCGTGGCCTGACGACCGGGTGGTCGTCAACCTGCAAGGCGATGAGCCGCTCATGCCGCCGGAACTTATCGCGCAGTGCGCTGCATTGTTGCAATCCTGTGATTCTGACATTGCGACGCTGGCATCGCCCTTCGAGTCACGAAAAGAATTCGACGATCCGAACGTCGTGAAGGTGATCGTCGACGCATCGGGCTACGCCATTTATTTCAGTCGCGCAACCATTCCGTATTCGCGCAGTGCCGAAACGCGGGAGTTGGCGGTGCGCTGCGCATTGCGTCATCACGGGATTTACGCCTATCGTGCGGCAGTGTTGCAACGCATTGCTGGCGCCGCCCGTTCACCCCTCGAGGAGTGCGAGCAACTCGAGCAATTGCGGGCGCTTGCCATGGGACTGTCCATTCGTGTCGGCCAGTCAGTACGGCGTCCGGGCCCGGGTGTCGATACCGAGGACGACTTATTGCGGGTCGCGGCGCTGCTGGGCGGTTAACCTCGATCGAGGTGCCTGGAGTAATTCGGGCGGCACAGCGAGCGGTGCCGACAACGTTCCGAGAAAAGACTCAAGCTGTTCCATTTCGCGCCGGCTTAGCCGTAGCGGCTCGGCTTCGTTATGGCCGATCATCGCGAGCGGTGCACGATTGTAGTGCTTGAGCACGGCAGCGATAGTCGGCAACTGTCCTTTGTGCATATACGGTCCGGTGCGGTCGAGGTTGCGCAATGTGGGTGTGCGCAACGCCCCGAGCAGTTCCTTTCCACTGCGCGCGAAACGCAGCTCCGGACAATTCGCTGTCGGGTCGTCGCTGAATTCGCTGAGGCAATTGAATCGGTCAGTCACGACCTGGCGCAGTCCTTCAGCGCGGCCGCGATCCGGGAGTTCCGTGGGGACTGACAGAACTCCGGTATTGTGAAACTCGTTATTCGTGAACAGTGGGCCGTTATGGCACTCGGTGCAGCGGGCTTTGCCGATGAACAAGCGTAGCCCCCACACTTGGTCTGCGGTGAATGTTTCATCCTGTAGCGCTTTATCGCCATCGATCACGGCACGGGCATACGAATCGAATCGAGCAGCGCCGGGTACGAGCAAGCGCTGGTACGCAGCGAGCACTTTGCCGACATTTGCAAAAACGTCGTCGACGCTGCGGCGATCTTGCGCAGACATGGATTGCCACGCCGAAACTTCCAGAGCGCTGCCGCCCGGCGTGGCGGCTTCGGGAAATCGACTGCTATCGGTGAGATCCGGTAACTTTCCGAGCAAGGTTTCGTAGGAATTGCGATAGATCGGGTCACGCGCCACCAGTCTTGCGTATTTCATGCGGTTACCGCCGTGTTCAGCGGGATCCTCGAGCGGCGACAGTGCCTGCGACCACAGGCTGTCTTTGCGACCGTCCCAGTATTGCCACGGACTGTAGGCGGCACCGACCATACTGCGCGTATTGCGTGCCGACTCACCGAGGCCACGGCCTTTGGCCCGTCCGTCGGTAAATGCACGGTCGGGCTGATGGCAGGTGGCACACGAAATGGCACTGTTGGAACTCAGCCGAGGGTCGAAAAAGAGCTGCCAGCCAAGTTGCGCCGCACGCGGATCGGCAGCAACCGCATTGGACGGGTCCCCAGGCAGTTCCGGGAGACTCCCGATCCATAAGGACCGCAGCGTCCTGATCTCGGCGTCACTCCAGACCGGCGGCGGCACCGTGCGTTGCAACCAAGCTGCGCCAAAAACTACCGCGCTGGCAAGTGCTGCCAAAAGCCATGCCTGTGCTTTTGTCATAGCATCAGTGAAATGACGACCACATCCTGCTTGTCCAGTGCGTCGACCGCGATCAGGATTTCCCAGGCGCCAGGCATGTGAAAGCGCATGCCTTCCAGCAAATATTTGCCGTCGCCGAGATAACGGGTAACTCGCGGACTGGTCGGCAGGCCATGGTCGTGATCCGGCATACCGCCCTCGACTGTGAGATCGGCACCCGCAACCGGAATTCCTTCGCGGGTCTCAATGTACAGAACCCAGCTGTGTATCTGGTTGATAGTCAGCGGTTCGAGGCTGCTCGCATAACGGATCTGCAGTTCGCCACCGCGCGAGGTCCAGGGCCCGGACGGTGACCCTGTCACTTGCGTACTCGCCAACGTCGCGTGGAACAATATCAGAAGTGCCAGAAAGACGGCCGGGACTGCAATCGAGTTGCCGGCGCATACAGAGATTGCCAATTTCCCCGCACCATTTTCGTTCAGCTCATCAGGCATGTCTGTTTTGCCGACTTCCCGAAATTACCTGCAAGCGCGGCGGGCGTCGCTTGTGTGATCGTGAGAACCAGCCGCTCATGCGCAGGTAGTTGAGATGCAATGCGACCACGGCGAGGAGAAAAAGAGGCCAGTGGCCGAAACCTGTGAAGCCGACATCGAACGGAAATACCGCGGTATACACTTTCTGGTTATCAGGCTGCTGAACAGTGACGATACCGACAAACTTGCCTGCCGACTCGAAATCGTGAAGTACCGTGAATACATCCGTCTGGGTTGCCGCCGGGTGGTGAAAGACCGTGATCTCATCCAGATCCGGAATTTGTTCTATGTCGGGCAAGCGGGTGAAGCGTCCCTGACCGGTCACGTTGCGAACGATGCGAAAGTCAATCGGGACTTCGCTGAGGCCACTGTGCACGTATTCCATCACGAATACACTTTCGCCCGCAGCCGGCAAGTCCTCACAATACTCCTGGTGCTGCCTTTCACGCGGCAGGTAGATCTTGAAGTGTGCCTTGTAGTAACCGA
The DNA here is from genome assembly GCA_041746375.1 of Woeseiaceae bacterium. Taxonomy (GTDB): domain Bacteria; phylum Pseudomonadota; class Gammaproteobacteria; order Steroidobacterales; family Woeseiaceae; genus IDS-8. The sequence continues at coordinate 2,074 of JBGTHC010000004.1, read as the reverse complement.
TCTCGATGATGCACAGATCGTCGTCGGCCGCAACGCTGCCATGTGCCGCCGCGGACTCTGTCAGCAGCAGCAGACAACAAAGAAGAGACCAGTTCTGGACCTGTAATATCGAAAAACGGACCTGCATGCAGCCCATTCTACAAGACAGCGCAGTTGGTGGCAGGATGGGTTGGCGGGCGGAAGTGCGGTTTTTCTGGTAGTGGCAGACTCCGTGCTGGTTGCTTTTGCCGTCGGACCGCTTACCGTGTGTGCCGGACCGCACCAGCTGCTCTTCAGCGGGCAGGGCTCTGGTGGTTTGCAATGCCTCTGATCGAGGATGGTCGATTGGTAATTGCTTTTAACATTTGTCGCACGTCATTTCCTGTCCGCACGACTACAGTTCTGGCTACAATCTGTGTTTAACGCGGGCAAAAGCAGGGCGACGTACCTGGACGCAGAGTCTGTCGAAAACATTTGACTATGAATTCAGACAATAAGATCAGCGTACTTTTCGTGTGCATGGGCAACATTTGCAGGTCACCGACGGCCGAGGGAGTATTTCGCAAAGTGGTCACAGATGCCGGCCTAGCCGACCATATCCGGGTCGCTTCGGCAGGCACACACGCCTACCACACAGGCGAACCGCCCGATCGGCGCGCGCAGGCAGCCGCGAGTCGCCGTGGTGTCGAGTTGGCTGATATTCGTGCGCGGCGCTTTCGAGACGAAGATTTCGACGAATTCAATTACATTTTGGCAATGGACCGTGACAATCTTGAAGAACTGCAGCAACGGGTTCCCGAGCAGCGCGTCGACTGTCTGCATCTATTCCTGGAATTTGCCGGGCACGTCCGCGGCATCGAAGTGCCGGACCCGTATTACGGAGGCGCATCCGGTTTCGAGCTGGTGCTGGACCTGGTCGAGAGTGCGTCGCATGGATTGCTGAAAAGAATTCGCGCAGAATGTGCCTGATCGCTACTGACACGGGGCATTTGCCCCGTGCTCATCGCTGCAACTAGTCTCGCTGTTTCAATCGCTGGAGTTCTTGTCCGGGTTATCGTTGCCGGCAGGCTGATCGAGAACGGCCGGAGGTGCATCCCACGGCAACAGGCGAGTTGGTGACTTGTCTACCGGGGGCCGCTCGCCGCCCTCGGCATCGGACTTTGCTGCAGCAGGTTGGCTGCTGCCGTTGCTACCTGGCTCCCATTGCGTCCGGGCCGCGGCAGGCTGCGGTTCAGGTGCCGTCCTGAAAATCGGTTGGATGGGTTGCGTGATTTCAGCATTCGGTCTGCCCGCTCGAGGCTGATCCGCTGGTTCGCGTTCAACCGCCGGCGAATAACTCGATTCGTCACGTTGCGTCGTCTGCGCTGTCGCCTGTGTCGTCGATGACTCGCTGACTGTGGGAGCGGTGTGTGCCACGGCTTCGGGCGACCTGGCAGACGGTGCGGCGACAACGGCAGCAGCAGCGGGCACGATTACTGCGCCGGCTGCGCTGTCCCGCGACGGTCGCGGTGTTCCGTCGGCACCCGCTTCTGGCCGTTTTCGCGGCGGATTACGGCGTCGGGGTGTCCGCTCCTGGTTGCCGTTTGCCTCGGCTCGAACATTCCCCGTTTCCTGCTCGCTCGTCTGTCCCTGGTCAGAGGAGGTCGCCGCCTCGCCGTTCTCGGAGGTACGCTTGCGGCGGCGTCCGCCGCGGCTGCGACGTTTGCCGGCGGGCTTGCGCGTCTCGTCACGCGCATTCTTGCGATTGTCGACGTTTCCGTTTGCCTGCTTTTCATTACTTTGCGCCGAGCGTTTCTCAGGCTGCGTGCCGTTACTCTGTGGCGCGGCTTCGTTCGAAGACTTGCTCGTGTCGCGTCGCTTGGTAGATTTCTGCGGGCGAGCACGGCGTTTGTCACCACCACGCGATGGCTCTGTGCGGCGTCGACCTCGTTGCCCGCCGCGATTGTCCGCTTTAGCGGATGGACGTTGCCGCAAACTCGACTCTTCGGTAGCGGCAGGCGCTGACTTGGCGAACAGCCCGAAAAGGCGCGCGAGCAGCCCGGGTTGCGGCGCCGCTTCCGGGACAGGGCGCTGCGGCGCCGGGGTCGGCGGTGTC
>JBGTHC010000003.1:0-4244 GCA_041746375.1 Woeseiaceae bacterium | reverse complement strand
CGACAAAGTTCTGCAGCCGGGTTTTATTGGCAAGCGCGTGACTGCTATCGAGCGCCATCCCGGCCACGGCAAGGATGGCGAGCAGACCGACAACGACCAATGGCATCGCTACGCCGCGCTGGTAGAAGCGTGGGTCTCTCTGCATCACAAAAAGCTGTTGGTTTGCAGTATTCATACTCGTTCCAAACTCGCCTTACTGGGGGCTGCCCATTCTGAGAGCGCCGCGATCTTCGGTCGGATCCGCGGCATTGTTGCGGTGGCTGTCCAACACATCATTCAGCCGGTCCGGGTCGCCACCCGTCACCGCTGCAGGATCCGGGTTGTAGGCTGCGTCCAGGTTATGAGTCTGCTTCTCGGTCATATGCCGAACTGCATCACCGAACTGTGCTTTGCTCGCACTGTCGTGTGCGCATCCGGAAAGAAGGAGTACCAACGCCGGGAGTGTTACCGCCAAGATTGCTTTTTGCATGATTTTCAGTCCTATTCCACTGCGTGTCCGGATCCGGACACGGCATAGTTGCGCGGGGCCCGGCCTTCGAGCTTGCCGCCCAGGTAAAATCCGAAGTCACCGGCTTCTGCGATACCATCGGTGGGCAAGCGGACGTCGCCGGGCAAAACCGCTTTCGCGAGATGCGGAGTAACCAGAATCAACAGCTCGGTCTCACCTTTCTGGAAACTCTGGCTGCGGAACAGCACACCGATTCCGGGAATGTCACCCAGCCCCGGGAATTTCGTCACCACTTCGCGCATGTTCTCGTTTATTAGCCCGGCGATTCCGATCGTCTGGCCGTCGGACAATTCAACAGTCGATTCCGCGCTGCGGGTTGAGAGCGATGGGATAAGGAACGTGGACGATACGCCGTCCTGGGTAATTGCGACGGAATTGGGTGACACCAGCTCGCTGACACTGATTGCCAGCTTCAGATTAATCCGCCCGGAATCCAGAACTACCGGCAGGAATCGGACTCCCACGCCGAACTTCTTGAACTCGATGGTTACCGCCCCGTTTTGCTGGGGTACCGGGATCGGGAACTCGCCACCCGACAGGAATTCAGCCTCTTGCCCGGTCAGCGTGGTCAAGGTTGGTTCGGCGAGGATCTTAGCCAGGCCATTTTCCTTGGCGGCATCGAATGCCAGGTTGAACAGGAAGTCCTCAGTCAGGAGACTTGCGAAAAAGCCCTTGTCCTGGATAACCATCGGATTCGGCGCAAACTCGTCGATAACTGGTCCGTACGGCGCGTCTCCGTCAAACACCGGTATGCGCACGTTGTCGGGTGCGAATATCGCGTCAGGAAATGATGCACCGCCATTAACTCCACCGGTTGTCCAGCGGCTGCTGCTTGTCAGGATCGTATTGAATCGGACGTCGAGCCGTTTCAGTTCCGAACGTGAAATTTCGGCAACTTTCACTTCCAGCATGACCTGCTGCACGCCGCCGACACTCATCATGTTGATGACTTCGCCGACTTTGTTTTCTTCGACATTCGCGGCCCCGAACTCTGTGCCACCCTGTTGTGACATCTGATTACCGGCGCTTTCCTTGAAATAGCCCTGGGCGATACGCAGTGCAGCACCCATGCTGCTGACATTGGATACCCGGCCGGCAAGTATTATGTTTCGTTGCGCCGAGTAGACCTCAATACTCTCGTTCGGCATGAGCTGATGGAGCTTCGCCTTCAGTGCCTGCAGATCGTGAGTTACCTCGACTGCGACCGTGCCGATCAGGCGATCGTCCCTGTCCCACAGCAGCACGTTAGTCGTGCCCAAGTCCTTGCCGAGTACATAAAGCTGGCTCGAGCGCAGGATAAGGATGTCCGCAATGTCGGGGTTGCCGACCGAGATGCGGGCTGCCGGAGCGTCCAGCGATACGACGCGTGACTTGTATAGTGGTACGGTGAGTGCGTTTTCTGCACCACCGCCGAGGCGAATGTTGCCGTTGCTTTCTTGTGCATGAATGGCAGCGGGTGCTGCCAGTGCTGCGCAAGCGAAGAACAGCAGCATCATGCAAAGCGGCCAACTGTTCTGTGTCTTTGCAATCGAGTTCATTTGGGCTTCCTCTTCTCGTATCTGATCGCTGCCGCAAGCCAACTGACGTACGGCCGACGTTCGTCAGTTCTTTGTTTTTGTCGTCTCGACTTCGGTACCACGAATTACAGTGATGGTCGTATCCCTGCTGACCGGTCTCGGGCGGGGTGCCGCAGCCACCACTCGAACGGGTTCCGGTTTAACTTCCGGCTCAATGATCTCGATCGCTTCGGGGTTCGGCAGTGTCAGTTGGATTGTGCCTTCGGTCCGCGCCTTCACAACGACCTCTGCCTGTGCGGGTGTCATCTCAAGCGTTACCGCGCGAACGATCACAGGTTCGTTTTCGTTCGCTGTCGCAGACTGGTCAACCGCAAGCACCTTGATATTCTTCAGGATCGTTTCCGTAATTGCCCTCTGGCCCTCTTTCCTCGATCCCAGGATGTCGACGGTATTACCAGGAAGGAGAAACCCGGCCACCCCGATGACATCGTCAACGCGAACCGTGATCGCCCGCATGTCCCTGTCGATCAAGGCGGCGAGCGTGCTACCTCGTTCGTGGGCCGCGAATCGCTCGGCGACCAGCATCTCCCCGCGAGCTATTGCAGTTGTCGACACCTTGCCGGTGACGTCGTCAAAGTTTGTGAACGCGCCAGTTGGCATCACGTCCATCGGAACCTCGATATATTTGAGGTGCCTCCCTTCAACCTTGGTGGCAAATGGAATGGCCAGCGCCGCAGCAACAACACGGTTGGTGTTGGGCTGTGCACTTGCCTGGGTGACGAGCTGCCCGTTGACCCAGACATTCGCGACCCACGCAGCTCCAGCCGCCATCAGTAACGACATAAAAATCAGAATCAATCCTCGACGCTTTGCCATGTCTTCTCTCCTACGAAATCGATTGCCGCCCGACAGGATCGCTATATCCAGCCAGCGGCACAAAATAGTTGCCCCATGCCCATCGCATGTGTTCTTCAGTAATTACCCTCGAGTCGTTGGCATAAGCGGCATAATCCACCGCCATGCCAAGGAGGTCGCGAGGGTGACACGGCAGTAGCGGTACGCCTTCCTGCGCGTGGAGTTCGTTCAGAACGTAATCGAGCACGTTCTGGTCGCAGGTCACGCCCAGCTGCCGGCAGTTGTCGCTCCATATTTCCGCGTAGCGATCGGCGGACAGGGGCGAAAATTCGATTTTGTACCCGATGCGTCGCAGAAATGCCTCGTCGGCGAGTTCCAGCGGGTGAATGTTCGTCGACATTACGAGAACGACATCGAACGGCACAGAGAAGTGTTTTCCAGAGCCGAGGTCCAGGTAGTCCTTCTTTTCTTCCAGTGGCACGATCCACCGATTGAAAAGCGTCTGCGGCTGAATTCGCTGGCGCCCCATATCGTCAATAATGAAAATTCCATTGTTCGCCTTGAGCTGCAACGGTGCCTCGTACAACCTGGCCGTTGGATCGTGGCGGACTTCCAGCATTTCAGCCGTGAGCTCGCCACCCGTGACCGCGCATGGCCGCTCGCAGACAAGGAACCGGGGATCGTGGCCTCGATCGAGCAGCGGCATCGTGTCTGCACTATCTGAACGAACGACTTTGTGCAGCATTGGATCGAAAAGCTGGATGACGGTGTCATCGACCGAAATAGCATGAGGTATCAGTGTCAGGTCGCGGAACAGGCGCACGAGCTTCTGCGAAATGTAGGTCTTGCCAGTCCCGGCAGCCCCGTAGAGAAATATTGCGCGGCCCGAGTTCAAAGACGGTCCAAGCTTGTCCAGCAGCGCACGATCAAGAGTAACGTCGTGGAATGCAGCGTACATTTCGCTCTGTGTGACAGTTCTTGCATGTACAGTCTGTGCGCGAACTATCTGTGCGTAGCGCTTAAGGGGAACCGGCGCTGCGCCGACATAACCGCTGCGCATCATGGCGTCCAGGGCTGCGGCGCGTCCACGCTCCGTCAGTCCGTAGGAGAGTCCCTTACTGACGTCCCTCGTGGGTCGAACCTCGACGCGAGCCTCGCTGCGAAGAAAATTGAGCACTCTCTCAACGATCGAACCACTCAGGGCCAAGGCGATACTCAGCTCCCCGATAGTAAGAACACCTCGATCGAGAATGTGTTTCGAAATGAGGTCGCCAATAAATGTCTCGGACAGGCCGGTGTCCGGTAAACTGGTTGGTCGCGGCGCCAATTTCGCAACCCGGGCGAGGCCCAGATCGTCCATGCGC
>JBGTHC010000002.1:0-19773 GCA_041746375.1 Woeseiaceae bacterium | reverse complement strand
GTGCTCGATCAGCGCACCGAACGCGTGGCCGAAAAAATAACCGAGTTCCTCAGAGCCACCAACCGCTACGCCAAGACGATTGTGTTCTGCGAGAACATCGACCACGCCGAGCGCATGCGTCAGGCACTGGTGAACGCCAATCCGGATCTCGCCGCAGAGAACAGCAAATATGTCATGCGTATCACCGGCGACAACAACGAGGGCAAGGCGCAGCTCGACAACTTCATCGACCCCGAGTCGACTTACCCGGTCATCGCGACCACGTCGCAGCTCATCGAACTCGGACCACTCGGCGCGGATAATTTCGTTGGTTCTCGCGGCGGTCAGGATGGTGAATTCAAGCGCCCGCGACGCCACGCCGCTGTCGCGCCGCAGTTGCTGCATGAACGCACCAATATCCGTGTATGCCAGTGCCGGGTGGTGCCGGACCCGGCCGACCTGGCTCGGTCGCGGCAAGAGCTTGTCGAGATGGCCGCGCCACCGGGCCGGGTTGTCGCCCTTCCGGTAGCCGCGGACCGTCGCCCAGTCGAGCACCGCCTCGATGCGGCCACGCAGGCGACTCGCGGTCTCGGTTCGGGTGGTCCACAGCGGTTCCACACAGCGCATGACGAGGGCGGTGTCGATCTGGTCGACCGGCAGATGGCCGATGATCGGGCCCGCGAGTTTCTCGAGCGTGGTGCGCCACTGCTCGATGTGTTTTGTATTGCTCCAGCCGGGTGCCTGGGCATCAACGTAGCGCCCGGCACAGTCGGCGAACGTCAGCGAACCCTCGTGGGCCGCCCTTGCCGCGCTTTGCCGCTCCCGTTTATCCCGCAAGGGATCGATGCCCTGACGCAGCTTCTTGCGTTCAGCGCTCGCCAGGTGGCGTGCCTCGGCCAGGGACACATCCGGGTACGGTCCGAGTCCGAGCCAACTGTCCTTGCCGAACCGCGAATACCGAAACAGCCAGGACTTGGTGACCGCATCGCTCGCGAACTTGCGGGTTGACCTGCGCACCTGCAGGTACAGATTGCCACCGTCGACGTACTTGCCAACACGCTTGACGTGCCGTACAAACACAGCGGTGATTCTCTCCGCCAAATCCGACTCCTGCGCTTCGAAACGATCCAGCCTACAATCGGGCCTACGTTTGCAACCCGGCTTTAGCTGGATTTCCTCGAATCACACTAGCGCAGTGAGTTCCCTAAGTGCAAGACTCTAAAAGAGTTTTGGACTTCCTCGGATTTGGCTGGACGAGTATTTTTTGCCACCCTCTCCGCCATTTGCCAAAGGGGTGTATTCCGCTCACGTTGTCTGCACGTATGCCCGGGGGATCAATGAAGGGGGATCAATGAACAAGCGTATCAGCCGACGTGACTTTTTCGTGTCAAGTGCCGCTGCTGGCCTGGCGGCGAGTGTACCCTTGCGCGCCAGCGCTCAGTCGCCGGCGCCCAAAATCAATAATCGCGTCAAACCCGTCGTCGTAGCCTCGAGCAACGGCTACACGATGAAAAATGGCGGCAAACTGAATTGTGTCGAGACGGCATTCGAACGCATCGTGCGCGGGGACGATGTCCTTGAAGCACTGCTGGCGGGCGTCAATATCGTCGAACTCGATCCGGAAGACACCAGCGTCGGTTTCGGCGGATTGCCGAACGCAGACGGCGTCGTACAACTTGACGCCTGCTGCATGCATGGTCCGAAAAAGCAGGCCGGAGGCGTAGCATGCCTGGAAGGCGTCAGAACGCCGTCGCTCGTTGCCAAAGCCGTGATGGACAATACTGACCATCACTTGCTGGTTGGCCAGGGCGCGCAGCGATTCGCGCGCAATATGGGCTTCACTATCGAGGATGACCTGAATACGGACAAGTCGCGGGAATTGTGGCTTGACTGGAAACGTCGCATCGATCCCGGCCACTACCTTGCGCCGGAGGAACGCTTTCAGGCCGGGCACAAGGCTGGCCTCGATATGGTTAAAGATGGGCTTATTCACCACGACGATTACTACGGCACCATCAATTGCAGTGGCGTCAACGCGAACGGCGAGATTTGCGGGGTGACAACAACAAGTGGGCTGGCGTGGAAAATCCCGGGGCGTGTCGGTGACTCGCCCATCCTCGGCGCCGGCCTGTATGTCGACGGCGACGTCGGTGCCGCAGGCTCGACGGGCCGTGGTGAAGCAAACCTTTACGGGTTGTGCTCATTTCTTGTGGTCGAGGAAATGCGTCGCGGCCAGCACCCGAAAGACGCTGGCATGGAAGCACTGCGGCGTATTCGCGCCAATACCATCGAGCGGCGGCTACTTAACGATCGCGGCGAGCCGAATTTCAACGTCAATTTCTATATCGTCGATCGCATGGGCCGTTACGCGGGCGTTGCACTCTATGCAGCGGATGACTCGTCACGCTACGCAGTTTGCACCGAGAACGGAGCCGAACATGCACCGCTCGACGCACTGATCGAGGGATCGGCCTGAGGCAATACGCTACGCTATACTCTACTGGCACGACATCCGGCCCGCCGATGGTTCTCGACAATCGTTTCAAAGGTTCGGCACTAACGTTCGGTTCTAAAATCAAGGGGAGCTCCAGATGACCGCACCATTTCGCCCGATTCTCAGCGCATTACTGCCGATTACGGTCCTTTGCACATTTCTCGCGGCTGCAGCCGGGGCGCAGAACCATGCTCCGAACCCGTATCGCACCATCGACGGGTGGGCAACGCTGCCGGACAACCGCGAATGGGGCGCCAGCAGCGCGGTTTTTCCGGCGCCGGATGGGGAACACATCTGGATCGCCGAGCGTTGCGGCGCCAACCTATGCATCGACAGTGACGTGGACCCGGTGCTGTTATTTGATGCGGGTGGAAATGTAGTAAAAAGCTTTGGCGCGGGACTCATTGCCTGGCCACACGGCATTTTCGTCGATGCGGACGGCAACGTCTGGATTACCGATGCGGTCGGCTATGCCCCGGTACCGGACGGCTGGGGTCATGTCGTGTTGAAGTTCAGCCCGGACGGTGAGTTATTGATGACGCTTGGCAAGAAGGGGGTTGCGGGGCCCGGACCCGACACCTTTAACAAACCTTCCGCCGTCCAGGTCGCGCCAAACGGCGATATCTTCGTTGCCGACGGCCACGACACCAGCGGCAACAACCGCATTGTCAAGTTTGCGAAAGACGGTACTTATATCGGTGAGTGGGGATCTACCGGAAATGGTGACGGCCAGTTCCGCGATCCGCATGCGCTGGCAATGGACTCGGAGGGACGCTTGTTCGTTGCAGATCGTGGCAACAGCCGCATCCAGATCTTCGATCAGGGCGGCAAGCATCTCGCAACCTGGACCCAGTTCGGGCGACCAAGCGGACTTTACATTGATAAGGACGACGTTTTGTACTCCGCTGACTCGGAATCCAATGCCACACGGAATCCCGGCTGGAAGCGTGGCATCCGTATAGGCAGCGCAAAGGACGGCTTCGTCACCGCATTCATCCCGGATCCGGAACCGGATCAGGACAATTCCGGGACCAGTGCGGCAGAAGGGGTCGCCGTTGACGCGGACGGCAACGTGTACGGAGCCGAAGTCGGTCCCAAGGCCATCAAGAAATACGTGCGCAAATAGCCGCTTGCCGGTAAGAAGGCCATGCAGCAGGTGTCCGGTCACCGGACGCCTGCATCAATGGTAGAATGGTATCCGGTCAACGCTAAAGGAACGATCAGTATGAACGACCAGCTCAAGTACATTGCACCGGTTTCGTCACTGGCCGAGGCAAGCCGCTCGGATTTCATATGGAAATGCTACGCGCACGTAGTCGGCGCCATATTGGCGTTCGCCGCGGTGGAGGTCTATTTGTTCCAGTCCGGCGTTGCCGCGGCGATCGCGGAACCCATGTTCAACAACTGGCTGCTCGTACTGGGTGCATTCATGCTGGCAAGTTGGGGCGCCACCCACGTTGCGCATCGGGTTCAGTCGAAGAATGCCCAATACGCCGCACTGGGTGCTTTCGTCGTGGTGCAAGCCCTGATATTCGCGCCCCTTCTTTACGTCGCCAATGCGACTGCACCCGGTGTCATTGACAGCGCTGCGGGGGTAACCCTGCTGGGAAGTGCGGGTCTCATTGCCACCGCCATGATTACGCGCAAGGATTTCTCCTTCCTCCGGGGTTTGCTGGTTTGGGGCGGCATACTGGCGATGATCGGTATCGTTTCCAGCATTCTGTTCGGCTGGCAACTCGGCACGTGGTTTTCAGTGCTGATGATCGGTTTTGCGGGCGCAGCGGTTCTGTACGACACCTCGAACATCATGCATCATTATCCGGAAGACAAGTACGTGGCCGCATCGATGGCGCTGTTCGCGTCGATCGCATTAATGTTCTGGTACATTTTGCGCCTGTTCATGGGCCGCGACTGAGCAGCTTGCCAACCGACCCGCTACCGATTCAGGTAGCGGGCTCCAGTCGGTCGAGGCCACCCATGTATGACCGCAGGACGGTTGGAATGCGAATTCCGCCGTCTTCCTCTTGGTAATTCTCCATTACTGCTACCAGGGCCCGCCCGGCTGCCACACCTGAGCCGTTCAGCGTATGCAGCAGTTCCGTTTTTCCAGTGGCCGGATTTCGCCAGCGTGCCTGCATGCGCCGAGCCTGGAAATCGCTGAAATTGCTGCAGGAAGATATTTCCCGGTAGGCATTCTGTGCCGGCAACCACACTTCGAGATCATAAGTCTTGCAGGCGCCGAACCCGATATCGCCGCCGCACAGTTGCATTACGCGATAGGGCAATTGCAGTCGCTGCAGGATTGACTCCGCATGTGCCGTCAACTCTTCGAGCTGCTCGCTCGAGTCCTCAGGCGCTACGATTTGCACCAGCTCGACTTTCTCGAACTGGTGTTGCCGGATCATGCCGCGGGTATCCCTGCCGTGCGAGCCCGCCTCGGAACGGAAACACGGCGTATGTGCGGTGAACCGTAACGGCAATCGCTCCGCCTCGACGATGCTGTCCCGGACCAGGTTGGTCAGGGGCACTTCGGCCGTCGGAATCAGGTAATAAGGTGGATCACCGGCGGTCCTGAAAAGGTCCGCAGCAAACTTGGGCAACTGGCCGGTGCCGGTCAGTGCATCGGCGAGCACCAGGTAAGGTACGTACGTTTCTTCGTAGCCATGCTCTCCGGTGTGCGTATCCAGCATGAACTGCAGCAACGCGCGTTGTAATCGAGCAAGGCCCCCGCACAACACACTGAAACGGGCTCCCGAAATGCGGCTTGCTGCGTCGAAGTCCAGCTGACCGAGCTGCAAGCCGAGGTCGACGTGGTCGCGCACGGCAAACTCGAACGTGGGCAGATCGCCCCAATGCCTGACTTCGACATTGGCGGATTCGTCGCTGCCTGATGGTACGTCGTCCTGCAGCAGATTTGGCAAGCCCAGCTCGATGTCCTGAAGCGCAGCCAGGACAATCTTCAGTTCCTGGTCAACGCTGGCAAGCTTATCGCCAAAGTTCTTGACTGCGGCGAGCAGCGGCGCCACATCCTGTCCGCCGGACTTGGCTTTGCCGATGGCTTTCGCACTCGCGTTACGCTCGCTGCGCAAGGCTTCTGACTCGACCTGCAGGACCTTACGGCGATTGTCGAGAGCGGCATAGGTATCGGCATCGAAAGTGAAACCCCGCCGTGCGAGATTGTCAGCCACGTCTTTGCCCGCCTGCCGCAGCAGTTTAGGATCAATCATTTTCCTGTTTCTTTACCTTGTTCTTTTCCGTGCTGGCTGGGCGTTCTTTCCGCCAACCGAACTGAACTGGCACCGCGATTCCTGGCCGCAATGCCCTCGAGCTTTTCACCGATCTGGATTTCCAGGCCGCGGGCAACCGGATAGTAATATTTGCGATCGGGCATGTCGTCCGGAAAGTATCGTTCGCCGGCGGCGATGGCGTCGGTCTCGTCATGCGCGTAACGATACTTCTCCCCGTACCCGAGCTCTTTCATCAATCGGGTCGGCGCGTTGCGCAAATGCAGTGGCACGTCGAGCGAACCAAACTCCGGGACATCCGCCCGAGCCGCCTTGGCCGCCAGGAACACAGCATTGCTTTTAGCCGCACAGGCCAGAAAGACCACGGCCTGAGCCAAAGCCAGCTCTCCTTCCGGACTGCCGAGTCGCTCAAGGACATCCCAGGCGTTGATAGCGATTTGCAGTGCACGAGGATCGGCATTGCCGATATCCTCGGACGCCACGCGCGTCATTCTCCGGGCAATGTAGAGCGGATCGCAGCCTCCGTCGAGCATGCGCATCAGCCAGTAAAGCGAGGCATCCGGATCCGATCCGCGTACCGATTTGTGCAACGCGGAGATCTGGTCGTAGAAATACTCACCTTGCTTATCGAAACGGCGGCGACTCCCGGACACGACTTCGTTTGCTATCCCGGTATCAATTCGAAATGCCTGCCCGACCTGCGGCGCAAGGTCGGCTGCCAGTTCCAGCAAATTCAACGCCCGGCGTGCGTCACCATCAGCGGCGTTGGCGATAATCTGCAGCGACACATCGTCTGACTCCACCGACCGTCCGTCAAATGCGGCTTCTGATTGCGCCATTGCGTGTTTCAATACAGCCAGCAGCGCAACGTCATCAAGTGGTTTCAGTACGTATACGCGAGCGCGGGACAAGAGCGCATTATTGAGCTCGAACGACGGATTCTCGGTGGTGGCACCAATGAACGTCAGTGTGCCATCTTCGACAAACGGCAAAAACGCGTCTTGTTGGGATTTGCTGAATCGGTGCACCTCATCAAGGAAAAGAATCGTCGACTGACCACGCAGGTCACGCAGCTTGCGCGCTTCGGCAACCGCCTGGCGAATATCCTTTACTCCCGCCATCACTGCCGACAAACCAATAAAATGGGAATCAGTCGACGCCGCGACAATACGCGCCAGCGTGGTCTTGCCGGTGCCGGGCGGCCCCCAGAAAATCATGGAGTGTGCCCTGCCCTGCTCAATCGCGCTGCGCAATGGCCTGCCCGTATCCAGCACATGCGATTGCCCGAAGAACTCGTTCAGCGTTGCGGGCCGCATGCGATCGGCCAACGGTCTCCCGGGCATGCCTGCGGCAGCGGCGCTCTCTTCTGTGAACAGATCGGTCACGGAAAACTCATTGCAGACTGGTTGCCTCGGCGGAATCGCTGGTGAAAGAGTTTAGCGCAAGAGACAGCCGCGCATCGCGGTGTGGGCAACGCCGTATCAATGCCGGGATGGTTGCGGCTGCAGCCAGTTCTCCACGCGCAGGCTCCACCCGCCAGCGCCGGCAAATGCAATCACGAGTCCGGCAACAATACCAAGCACATCGGCAAGGAGATCGAGAGTCTCGGCCCTGCGATATTCGAGGAATTGCTGACAGACCTCGATCAGGCCTCCGAATGCCAGCATACCGAGGGCAAGCCGCCAATAGGCGCTCCGAGCAAACTGGCCGGAAAACCAGACCGTCAGGAACGCGAAGGTCATACCATGTAGCCATTTGTCGGACAGAAAAAGGCCGGCCTCGCGCATGTCCGGCATAAACCAGATTGCCGGGGATAATGCTGCTATGAGTACGGCGATCAGGACCGCAACGCCGGCAATTCGCCAGCGACCGGCGTACCGAAGAGGCAGCATCAGGGCGTCTCGTCAGGCTTAACCGGGACGCCAACCACGTCGACTCCCTCTGGCGGCGAAAATTGAAAAAGGCTGCTGTCCATGGCCTCATTTACGGACACATCGTGCATGGCGACGAGCGTCGTCTGCTCGAGATTGTCAGAAAAAATCATGCGAGTCAGTACATCGTCCGTGAAACCGAGTTCGACCCTGTTAAAACCGCTGTCCTGATCGCGCGGAACGAGACGCACCCAGTTTGTACCGCGATCCTCAAAACTGTCGACAATTTCGAAATCGTCGAGGACATTCTTCGCACCGCCAAGCAGCAACGCTGGCGTGCTGGGAAGAACTTCGGACTGGGGCTTGACCGTGACTTGCGCAAGATCCACGTCGTAGCTCCAGACATTGAGCCCGTCCGCCACTAAAAGCTGCTCATAGGGCGTCGTGTAGGACCAGCGAAACTGGCCCGGCCGCCGGATGTCGAAAGTGCCCTCCGACGTTTCCACGACCTGGTCATCCGCATCGACGAGGGACTGCTCAAAACGACCGCTCATGGTGACGACATCGTCAACGAAGTGCTCAAGGATCGCAGCGGCGTCGACAGCGCGGGTTTCAGCCGCGCGGGCTCCCGCGACGCTGGCTGGCAACAGCATGCCGACCAGCAGAACCCCGCAAAGCACGCATGACCAGTGCGCGCTGTTGCAAACCGGCTTTCCTGATTGCATCACTCGTTCTATTCCCTGGCGGGTGGTGGCACCAGCACTTCCCTGGAGCCGTTCGTTTGCAGCGGGCCAACGAGACCCGCCTGTTCCATGCTCTCGACCATGCGCGCGGCCCGGTTGTAACCAATCTTGAGCCGCCGTTGGACGCCGGATATCGACGCCTTGCGTGATTCGACGACAATCTGTACAGCCTGATCGTACAGCGGATCCTGTTCGGCATCCGACGCATCACCCGGCAGGACCTCAAGCCCTGCCAGGCCCGGAGTTTGACCGGTGGGTGCCTCAAGAATTTCATCGATATAACGCGGCGACCCGCCTCTTTTCAGGTTTCTCACCACGGCGTGCACTTCGTGATCGGCGACGAAGGCGCCGTGCACGCGCACCGGCAGCGAGGTGCCGGCCGGCAAATAAAGCATATCGCCGTGGCCCAGAAGTGTTTCGGCGCCCATCTGGTCGAGAATGGTACGGCTGTCTACTTTCGCGGAAACCTGGAAGGCAATTCGGCAGGGTATATTGGCCTTGATCAAGCCGGTGATGACATCGACTGAAGGGCGTTGTGTCGCAAGCAGCATATGAATACCCGAGGCGCGAGCTTTTTGCGCCAGTCGCGCAATTAACTCCTCCACTTTCTTGCCGACGATCATCATCATATCCGCGAGTTCGTCGATAATGACCACGATAAAGGGCAGCGGTGTCAACGTGGGACGCTCGATGGGCCGCTCATCGTCGTCAAAAGGCGGCACTTCGAAGGTAGGATCCGGAATCGGCTTGCCTGCTTCGATGGCATCTTTCACCTTGCGGTTGTAACCGCCTATGTTGCGCACGCCGAGTGACGCCATCAGGCGGTAGCGGCGATCCATCTCGGCGACGCACCAGCGCAGCGCGTTCGCCGCCTCTTTCATATCGGTCACAACCGGTGTCAGGAGATGGGGAATACCCTCGTACACCGACAATTCCAGCATCTTCGGGTCGACCATGATGAGCCGCACGTGCTCAGGCGTCGCCTTGTAAAGAAGACTGAGCACCATTGCGTTGATTGCCACCGACTTGCCCGAGCCGGTTGTACCGGCAATCAGGAGATGCGGCATACGTGAGAGATCCGCAACGACCGAATTGCCGCCTATGTCCTTGCCGAGCGCCAGGGTCAACGGCGACGCCAGCTCGTCGTACGCCTGCGACTTCAGGATCTCACCCAGCGTTACCAGTTCCCGGTTTTCATTTGGAATTTCGAGGCCGACAAAGGATTTTCCGGGTATTACCTCGACCACGCGCACGCTCACGACGGACAGTGAACGCGCCAGGTCCTTGGCAAGATTCGAGATCTGGCTGACCTTTACTCCGGGGGCCGGATCCAGTTCGAATCGCGTGATGATCGGACCCGGCGATACTGATATGACCACAACATCGATGCCAAAGTCCTTCAGTTTGAGTTCGACCAGCCGCGACATGGCATCGAGCGACTCCTCGGAATAGCCTTTTTTCTGCGGTGGCGGATCGTCGAGTAAGGAAAGGGGCGGCAGTTCACCGGCCAGCGGCGGTTCGAACAGGGGTACCTGCCGTTCTTTCTCCGCGCGGACGCTGGGCACAAGGGGCGCCACGACAGGTTCGATGCGCGGCGGCGTCCGACTGGCAACACGCTTTTTTTCGACATCGATGACATCCTGGCGCGCCGCGAGTTGGCGGCGACCTTCCGCCCGCTCGCGCAGTTCCGCCAGTCGCGCGCAACCCGATTCCCAGCCCGCCAGGCACCAGCGACCGAGGCGATCCATGATGCTGAGCCAGGACACGCCCAGGAACAATGACAGCGATGCCAGCCACAGGAAGAACAACAGCACGCTGGCACCGAGGAGCTTCATGACGGATTGCATGCCGCCGCCCACGACCTGCCCCACGATCCCGCCCGCAGTTTCGCGAAAACCGATGGGTGAAAAATGCAGGCTTGACAGGGCGCAACTCGTTACCAGGGTGGCGACAAAGCCGCCGACACGCAGTGCAAAATCGGCCCGGGTCAGTTTTTGCTGGGTCTTCTGCTCCCGAAAAATCATCCAGCCGAAATAAAAGACCATAACGGTAAACAGGTAGGCCGGCCGGCCAAAGAAATTGAACAGGAAATCGGCGATCAACGCGCCGAATCGGCCGACACTGTTTTTGATTTCACCGCTGCCGCCCGCCTGGCTGAATCCCGGGTCGCCAGGATCGTACGTAAACAACGCCACCCACAGGATCAGCGCCAGGGCACCGAATACCCACAGCGCTCCTTCACGCAGCGTGCGCACGACCTGATCGGACAGGCCACTGGTCGGTCGTGCCGGCTGTTGCGCTCTCGCCATATTAATGTAAGTTCAAAGGTCTGGTTTGCAATTAACTGATCCTACTATAGATTAGCTTAGTCAGCAGAGAAAAACTGGTGCGGGTTATGTGCTTTTTATCGGCAACCGCTCCGTACACGCCTAAGGGTGGCGGAGGTTTTGCCCGTCGCCTGCCTTTTGCCTACACTTGAGCTTCGGTCACGACGCTGCAGTCAACTGGCAGACTGCGGAGTTCTTGATTCCATCCGCATCGGGTACATATCCGAAGTACACGACAGTCACCGCTGCAGGTCCGCAGGACACGATTGAAGGCGAAGTATACATGAGCAATTCCAGGCATTGCCGGGTCCTGATCCTTGGCTCCGGACCAGCCGGCTATTCTGCGGCCGTTTATGCAGCGCGCGCCAACCTGAACCCGCTGCTGGTAACCGGCATGGAACAGGGCGGCCAGCTGATGACCACCACCGATGTCGATAACTGGCCGGGTGACGTCGAGGGTCTGCAGGGTCCGCAACTGATGGATCGCATGTTGCGCCACGCCCGGCGTTTCGGAACCGAAGTTGTCAACGATCACATCAGGAAGGTCGACCTGCAGACCCGGCCTTTCACGCTTGAAGGCGATGACATTTCCTATACCTGCGATGCCCTGATTATCGCGACCGGCGCAACGGCGATGTACCTGGGACTGCCGTCGGAAGAAGCCTTCAAAGGCCGCGGCGTTTCGGCCTGCGCCACTTGCGATGGCTTTTTCTACCGCGGTCAGGACGTTGCGGTAATCGGCGGCGGTAACACCGCCGTTGAGGAAGCCCTGTACCTGAGCAATATCGCTTCCCGGGTGACGCTGGTGCATCGTCGCGATACGCTCCGCGCAGAGAAAATCCTGCAAAGCCAGCTATTCCAGAAAGCGCAATCTGGCAACGTCGATATCCTCTGGGACCATGTAGTCGATGAGGTGTTGGGCGATTCGTCGGGTGTGACCGGTTTGCGCGTGAAAAGCGTTGCGGACACCAGCAATTCAAAAGAGCTTTCGCTTGCCGGTGTATTCATCGCCATCGGACATCGTCCCAATACCGAATTGTTCAAGGAACAACTCGCGATGCGTAACGGCTATATTGTCGTCAAGTCCGGACTTGCCGGTGACGCCACGGCAACCAGTGTGCCCGGCGTTTTTGCCGCGGGTGATGTTGCCGACCAGGTCTACCGCCAGGCGATTACCTCCGCGGGCGCCGGTTGCATGGCCGCACTGGATTCGGAAAAGTATCTCGACGCGCTCGGTAGTCAAACGGTTACAGACAGGGCGACTGCCAGGTCGACTGAAAACGCCGCCGACCCTGCAGCGGCCTAGTAGCCTGAATAAGGTGATCCGGTGACGGTCGTTTTAATCGACACTATCGATGCCGTCGACGCTGCCGACTGGAATCGACTTGCAGGAGATCGCTACCCTTTTCTGCGACACGAATTTCTTAGCACGGCTGAAGGCAGCGGTTGCGTCGCAGCAGCCACCGGATGGCAACCTCGGCATGCCCTGATGCGGGATACGTCGGGCATTCTTGTCGGCGCCATGCCGTTGTACGAAAAAACGCATTCGTGGGGGGAATTCGTATTTGACTGGGCCTGGGCGCAAGCCTATCAGCGGGCAGGTATCGACTATTATCCGAAACTGATTTCGGCGGTGCCGTTTACGCCGGCTCCCAGTCCGCGACTGTTGCTTGCGGATCCCGCTGATCATGATACCGCAGCGGCCCTGATTGATGCCGCCGTGGCTTACGCCAATGAATGCGGCTTATCGTCTTTTCACGTACTGTTTCCCGCAGAGAGCGAGTTATCTCGCTTGCAACAGGCCGGCTTGCAACTCCGGAAGGACTGCCAGTTTCACTGGCTGAACGGCAACTACGTCTCCTTCGAGCAGTTCCTGTCAACCTTCAGCTCCGCCAAACGCAAGAAGGTCAAACGGGATCGTCGACATGTTGCAGAGCAAGGGATTGCCTTTCGTTGGTTGACCGGCGACCAGATGGATGCCGCGATCTGGTCCGATGTCTATGCAATGATCAGCAATACTTTCCTGCGCCGTGGCTCGTTGCCTTATTTCAGTCGCGAGTTTTTCAAAGAGGTCGCGACCCGACTGCCGGGCCAGATCCTGGTCGTGCTCGCCGAGCAGCGGCGACAACCGGTCGCAGCAGCCGTTTTCTACCGTGGGGGTGATGCGTTATATGGACGCTACTGGGGTAGCGACGAGCATTTCAATGCACTGCACTTCGAGACCTGTTACTACCAGGGCATCGACTTTTGCATCGCCAATGCGATCAGGCGCTTTGAACCCGGCACACAGGGAGAACACAAGATCAGTCGCGGTTTTGTGCCGATTGCGACCTGGTCGGCACACTGGCTGGCGCAACCGGAGTTCTTTTCCGCTGTCGGCAAGTACCTGCGCGACGAACGGCGGCACGTGGATCGCTATATGTCAGCGGTCGACAGTCACAGCCCGTTTCGTACGGATCTTCCGCCGCAACAGGAAACGCAGGTCGAGAAAGTGGCTCCATTCTCAGCCAGCTCACCATTGCGCGGGCAATGACAAGACCGCGCATCCAGTGGATCAGCCCGGACGATCCACCTGAGTCATTCCCGGCCGTGCAAAACGCCCTGTCGATCCCGAACGGGCTGCTGGCGGCAGGTGGTGATCTGGCACCAGAGCGCCTCGTTTACGCTTACCGCCACGCCATTTTTCCGTGGTTCGACAGCGGCCAACCGATCCTGTGGTGGTCACCGGAGCCGCGTTGCGTCTTGCTCCCGGGCGCGTTTCATATCGCGCGCCGATTTCGGCGCCGGCTGCGCACTTGTCAGTTCAGTGTCAGCTGGAACCGGTCATTCCCGAACGTTATCAATGCCTGTGCGGAGCAGCGTGTCTCGGCTCCGGGTACATGGATCACCGCCGCGATGATCGAGGCCTACACGACGCTGCATCGCGAGGGCTGGGCGCATTCTGTCGAGGTGTGGCACGAGCGAGCTCTCGTCGGCGGTATTTACGGCGTTGCGATCGGCAAGGTCTTCTTCGGCGAGTCGATGTTCCGCAGAGCTGGCGATGCATCCAAGGTGGCTTTACTGGCGCTTTGCAGGCATCTTGCCGACCACGATTTCGCCTTGATTGACTGTCAGATGCCGTCACCGCACTTGCTGGGAATGGGCGCTCAACTGATGTCACGGGACGAATTCGCTGCACAGTTGCGAAAGGCATGCATTCCGGCAATGCACTTCCGGCAATGGCCTCAAACGGAATTTGCCGCAGAGCTGCTTGGAGCCGCATAGCGCTGAGCTGCTGCAGACTGCAATTGCAATAGGTCGCCTGTTTCTGCACAATTCGCCAGCTAAGCAAACTGGACCCCAAGAAATTGGCTAAAGAAGAAGCATTGCAAATGGAAGGCGTGGTTACCGAAACCCTGCCGAACACGACGTTTCGTGTCGAGCTGGAAAACGGTCACGTCGTCACTGCACATATTTCCGGAAAGATGCGCAAGAACTACATTCGCATTCTTACCGGAGATAGCGTTACCGTCGAGTTAACTCCGTACGATCTCAGCAAGGGCCGCATCGTTTACCGCGGCCGCTAGTCAACATCACTAACGGCACACTCCTGCCGCGCTATAAAATTCACTCAGATATTTGTCAGCTTTTCGAGCGCCTTGCGTGCCGGTTCCATTTCGAGTTTGAGATTGCCGTCGTTGCCGACGGTCACCCGCACATGCCCGCCTTCAGAGAGGCTGCCAAACAGCAATTCTTCCGCCAGCGGTCGTTTGATGTGATCCTGGATAACGCGCGCCATCGGCCTTGCGCCCATTTTTGGATCGTAGCCCCGCTCTGCAATCCAGTACCGTGCCGGGTCATCGAGCTCGAGTGTCACATTGCTGGAACTCAACTTCGCTTCAAGCTCCACGACCAACTTGTCGACGACACGTGCAACGGACCGCGGATCGAGAGACGCGAACTGAATTATGGCATCGATGCGATTGCGAAACTCCGGCGTAAATGACTTCTTGATAATCGAGAGGCCGTCACTCGTGTGGTCCTGCTGTGTAAAGCCGATCGAGGCACGCGACATTTCCTGCGCGCCTGCATTTGTCGTCATTACCAGGATCACATTGCGAAACACCGCTTTGCGTCCGTTGTTGTCCGTCAGTGTGCCATGGTCCATTACCTGCAGAAGCAGGTTAAATACTTCCGGATGCGCTTTCTCGATTTCGTCGAGCAATACGACCGCATGCGGATTCTTGGTCACTGCCTCGGTCAATAGCCCACCCTGATCGAATCCGACATAGCCCGGTGGCGCACCGATCAAGCGCGATACGGTGTGACGCTCCATATACTCCGACATGTCGAAGCGAATCAGTTCGACGCCCATCAACAACGCCAGCTGTCGAGTGACTTCGGTTTTGCCCACACCCGTCGGCCCGGCAAACAGGAACGAGCCAATCGGCTTGGAATCTTCGGTAAGCCCGGACCGCGCCATCTTGATGGCCGCGGCCAGCGCTTCGATCGCCGGGTCCTGCCCGAAAATGGTCAGCTTCAGGTCGCGCTCGAGGGTGCGTAATACATCCTTGTCCGATACGGACACGCTTTTCGATGGAATTCGAGCCATCTTCGCCACGATATTCTCGACCAGGGTTACAGTGACACGGTTCTCGCGTTCGCCGACCGGCTGCAGCCGCAGATGCGCGCCGGCTTCGTCAATGACGTCAATGGCCTTGTCCGGCAAGCGCCGGTCATTGATATGTTTCGCTGCCAGTTCCGCCGCAGCTTCCAGCGCTGCAGGATCGTAAGTCACGCCATGGTGTTCTTCGAATCGCGATTTGATGCCCTGCAGAATCGCGATGGTTTCCTGCAAACTGGGTTCAGGCACATCGATTTTCTGGAAGCGTCGGGCCAGCGCATGGTCCTTCTCGAAAATGCCACGATACTCGGCGTATGTAGTCGAGCCGATGCAGCGTATATCGCCATTTGCCAATACCGGCTTGATCAGATTCGATGCGTCCATCACCCCACCGGACGCTGCACCAGCACCAATCACTGTGTGTATTTCGTCGATAAAAAGGATCGCACCCGGATCCTGGCGAATTTCGGCAATGACTGACTTCAGCCGCTTCTCGAAGTCCCCACGATATTTGGTGCCTGCTATGAGGGCGCCCATATCGAGGGCATAAATCGTACTCTCGCGCAATACCTCGGGAACGCGCTCCTCGACGATCATGCGCGCAAGCCCCTCGGCGAGCGCGGTCTTGCCGACACCCGCATCGCCGACATACAACGGATTATTCTTGCGGCGACGGCAGAGTATTTGCACGGTGCGCTCTATCTCGACGTCGCGGCCGATGAGAGGATCGATTTTACCGTTGATCGCGAGCTTGTTCAGGTTGGTCGCATATAAATCTAGCGCACGCGCCTCGGGCTCCCCTTCCGGGTTGACGGGCGCCTCCTGTTCTTCTTCAGAACCTTCATTACGCAACTGCGGCAAACCGTGCGAGATATAGTTAACGACGTCAAGTCGGGTTATATCCTGCAGCCCCAGAAAATAGACGGCCTGTGACTGTTTTTCGCTGAAGATGGCAACCAGCACGTTGCTACCGGTGACTTCCTTCTTGCCGCTCGACTGCACGTGAAATACAGCGCGCTGAAGTACGCGCTGAAAGCCGAGTGTCGGTTGGACGTCGCGGTCATCATCAACCGGCATGAGTGGCGTCGCCTCGTCGATAAATTCGCTTAACTGACGGCGCAACTGACCGATGTTCGAGTTACAGGCTTTGAGAATCTCGTGAACCTTGGGGATATCCAGAAGTGCCAGCAGCAGGTGCTCCACAGTCATGAATTCATGGCGGCGATTGCGGGCGTTTTGAAACGCCTCATTAAGGCAAAATTCGAGTTCACTGCTCAACATAGTCTGTTACCTGGTAAATATGCTCCTGCGACGCACATGATCCTTGATCAGGACTCCTCCATCGTACACAACAACGGGTGTTGTTGCTGCTGGGCGATGTTGGTGACCTGGGCGACTTTGGTTTCGGCAATTTCGAAACTGAATATGCCGCAAATTCCCTTACCTTTTGTATGCACCTCCAGCATGACGCGAGTCGCCTGCGTGCGCTGCATGCCGAACACCGTTTGCAGTACCTCCACAACGAACTCCATGGGGGTATAGTCGTCATTTATCAACACAACCCGATATAGAGGGGGCCGTTTGAGCTTGGGACGGGCCTCATCGACCGCCACATCGCGCTCGGGCGTGCGTGTCTCTGATGTTCTGCGATCAGGCATGATTCACAAAAATAGCCAAATAAACCGGTGTATTAAGGGCAATGCGTCGCAATTTTGTCGTCTCCGAGTGTCACAGTCGGTTGAATGCTATAACGTGAGGAACATTATATAGGGGCGACCGGAGCCATTCTCCAGAGTACGCGGCGCCTTTATTTGCGCCGGTACGGCTACCGGGCACGTCGCCTAAAAACTGCGTTAAGTAAAGGAGCTAGATACTTGCCGTACATAGGTTTTTTTATCCCTCGGGCTTGTTTGATATGGGGATGAAACCGTATCATCGAGCGCTGGGCATGCCGCGCCGGCCCGCGCAGCGGTATCGCGCCGTGAAACAAGGCACGTGGGCCAGGGCGCAAGCATGGCAATGACCGCAAAATGGACCGATTTCAGCCGCATAGACCGTGAGCGCTGGGTTGCGGTCATTAATCAGCGGTTGCCGAAATGGGTTGCCCTCCTGCTGGTCATCGCCATTGCCTGGCAACTGGCGCGCATGGTCTGGTTGCTGATTCCAGGGCCTGCCGCCGGAGACCCCGTTGCAGTAACGCCCGCCGAGCGGAGTGCGGCTGCCGCGACCGCACGCGGCGCCGGTCAACCCGATGTACAGGCGATTGCCGACGCTCACTTGTTTGGCGTAGCCAGCGTGGAAGCGCCGCCACCGGTCAGCGAATCGCTCGATGATCTCGAGGAGACACGCCTCAACCTGTCCCTGAAAGGCACTATTGCCGCTGCCGATGGCGTACAGTCCATCGCGATCATTGCTGATACGCGCAACGAAGAGAAGGTTTACGCTATAGACGACGTGGTCGTACCGGGCGCTACCCTGCATGCTGTCTATGCGGATCGAGTGGTCCTGAACCGCAGCGGCGCCCTCGAAGTTTTAAAGCTGCCACAGGACTTTCCGACGAGCTCACAACCGGTGCGTCGCGCAACTCCGGTAGCCACCCGGACGACCGAGGCGAATCCGAGTATTCAGGAAGCGATCACGGCAAATGCGACCAAACTCGCAGACGTCATTCGTCCCACCCCGTATTTTGTAGCTGGGCAACAGCAGGGCTACCGGGTTTATCCGGGCCGGGATCGCCGCCAGTTTGCTGCGCTCGGATTGCGGCCGGGCGACCTGATCAAGGATATCGACGGGCAAGCTTTGACGGATCCACAGCAGGCTATGGAAATATTCCAGAATCTCGGCAGCGCCGACCAGGTGTCGGTCACTGTGGAAAGGAATGGACAGCCGGAAGTACTGGTATTGAGTACCAGCCAACTCGCATCCGACAACGATCAGTAGAGATTGCATTGAAGCAGACCAACCAGAAGAAGCATATCGCGGCAGGCCGTATCGCCACCGGACTCGCACTTTTATGGTGCGCCGCACTACCGTTCGCGATGGCCCAGCAGCAGTCCACGATCACACCGAATTACAAGGATGCGGATATTCGGCAGATTATCGAGGCCGTCGGCGCGGTGACAGGCAAGAACTTCATCCTCGATCAGCGGGTCAACGCCAAGGTCACCATGCTGTCATCGACTCCCATGTCGCCGGAGGCATTTTACGAAGCGTTCCTGTCTATTCTGGAGGTGCATGGCTACGTCGCCATAACCACCGGCGATGTCGTCAAGATCATTCCGGATGCAAGCGCACGGCAGTACTCCGGCAGTGTCGGCAGTAATGGGGCCGCTGCAGACGATATCGTGACGCATGTCCTAAAGGTCGACAACGTCGGTGCAGCGCAACTCGTGCCGATTCTCCGCCCGCTGATTCCGCAATACGGCCACCTTGCGGCACATCCCGGGTCAAACATGCTGATCATTTCGGACCGGGCAGCGAACGTCGATCGACTGGTCAATATTATCCGCCGAATCGACCGTTCCAATGACGAAGATATCGAGATCGTACCTTTACAGCATGCCTCGGCCGGCGAACTGGTGCGCGTGTTGACAGCACTGACGCAAGTGCCGCAAGCCGACGGTGCCCCCAGCTTGATGAGCCTTGTCGCTGATGCCCGCACCAACAGTGTCCTGATCGGCGGCGAAAGGACCGAACGTTTGCGGCTGCGCGCCTTGATTGCGCACCTCGACACGCCCCTCGAAGATGGCGGTGACAGCCAGGTACGTTATTTGCGTTACGCCGATGCAGAAGAACTGTCGACCAAATTACAGCAGCATTTCTCCGAACAGGCGCGCGCGCAAGCGGGCGGCGCTGCCGAAGCCGGCGCCGGCGCCGGTGCCGGTGCTGAAGGCGTCGCGGTGTGGGCGGATGCCCAGACCAACGCAATAATCGTCAATGCGCCGCCGAAGATGATGCGTTCACTTATGAACATTGTCGACAAGCTGGATATTCGACGGGATCAGGTACTCGTGGAGGCCATCATCGTCGAAGTGACCGCCGATCGCGCCTCCGAACTTGGCGTTACCTGGGCAATCGACGGCAGCAATGACAACAACGCCGTTGGCGTCACCAATTTTCCGGATTTCGGGCCGGGCGTCGTGCAACTCGGCTCCGCTATCAGTGGTGGCGCCACCAATCCCGGGAATCTGATTGGCGACGGAATTACGTTCGGCGTCGGGCGTATCAGTGATTCCGGGACCAGTTTTGCGGCGATCCTGCGTGCGCTGCAGGGAGATGCCGATACCAATATCATTTCCACACCCAGCATCGTCACAACTGATAACGAAGAAGCCAGTCTCAATGTCGGGCAGGAAGTGCCGTTTATCACTGGTTCGTTCTCGAACACAGGCACTGGTACCGGCGGCGCCGTCAACCCATTCCAGACGATCCAGCGCGAGCAAGTAGGCGTCAAGCTCGTAATTACCCCGCAAATTAGCGAGGGCAATGCGTTAATTCTCAAGATTTCGCAG
>JBGTHC010000001.1:0-1689 GCA_041746375.1 Woeseiaceae bacterium | reverse complement strand
CGCCGACGTCGCGGCGCTCAATCCGGCGGCCTGGCTGCCGTGGACCTACCAGGATGCGCTGGCGGCGGCACCCTCGGCGGCGGGATAACCGTCAGACGATGGCCGCCCGAACGCTACGCACGCTTGCCGAAAGGACACGATCGAGCGGGTGCCGTTGCCAACACAAGCCGCCGCCGATGCGGCGCACATCGCAACCGCCGCGTGTCACGGCGTGGAATTCGTCTTGACGTGGAACGTTGCGCACATCGCCAACGCCGCACTGCGGAGACGAGTCGAGGGCGTCTGCCGGGCGGAAGGATACGTCGCGCCCATCCTGTGTACGCCCGATGAGCTCATGGAGGACCCAGATGTCTGACTCACCGAACGAATTCGACCCCGCCGATGATCCGATTGTCGCGGACGTGCGTGCGGTGCGCGCGGCACTTTTTGTTGCCTCCGGCAATGACATTCGCGAGTTTTGTCGTCGTGCCCGTGAACGCCAAGTGACTTCTGGGCGCACGGTCCTTCTTGCGGGCGATGCCGACACGCACGCCCCCGTCGACGGTTCGTCCGACACTTCG
Source organism: Woeseiaceae bacterium (assembly GCA_041746375.1). Classification (GTDB taxonomy): domain Bacteria; phylum Pseudomonadota; class Gammaproteobacteria; order Steroidobacterales; family Woeseiaceae; genus IDS-8. The sequence goes on along the minus strand of JBGTHC010000001.1, from coordinate 1,129 downwards.
AGACACACCGGCTAACATCCAAATGGAGCCGGAATGATCTCCAGTTCGGCAGAACGATCCGCTTGCGAAAGCAATGCCTCGACCTTGGCGAACACGGCATCGGCAATCAAGTACTCACTGCAGCCTTCGCACTGCACCACGGGCAGATCTTTGAGGATGACAATGGTCCGCTCGCTCACCTTGAACGGCAGGTCAGTGGTCGTTGTCTGCAACCCGGCACCGCACACTCGGCACTTCATGTCCGGCTCCTCCGTGTCTTGAGATCTGGCTCCCACTCGTCCGGGTGGGGGCGATACGCGGTGACCACCCTGACGTGGTCCGATTCGACGTCAGCGCCGAACAGCACCTGAAACGCGCCGCTCGCTGGTGCTGCGAAGACGAGGTAGCTTGGCAGGTACTTATCATCGGGGTTTGACTCGATGATCTCGTAGGTGTCCACTGCCCCGAAGATTCTCGTCCCTGGTGATGTGACGCTCGGCCAGCCGCATATTCACATGGTACGTCCAATACACGGTGCGATCGCGAACGCATTGCCGGATGAACGCGAGGGCATCATCTGGCGCGACGCGGCCTGTCACCATCACGTACGAGTGTCGCTCATTTTCAGGGTTGCGCTCAAGCAGGGCTAACGTGAGCCGCTTCAGCCGCGGCGGCTCATGATCGCGTCGAGCGCTGTCAGCAAGCGGTGGTTCGGCGGCACTATCGTTGATGCTCGCCCCGGTAGTGGTCGACGTGCCCGTAGGCAATGCGCCACTCGCCCCCCACATGACGCCACAGCCAGGAAGCCGCGCCATGTTGTAAGGTCTGGTTCCCGTTGCGATCCGTGACGGACTCCTGAAACTTCGCCGTCGCCAGCACCGCATCGCGCGAAAGCACCATGAGGTCGAGGTCTTCGAACCCACCCTCGATGGAACGCAGAGTCGGGAACGCACCGCGAACCGCCACTGACATGACATCGTACGTGAGCCGCTGGCCATCGTTGTACATGTAGAACTCGGGCCGGCCGGAAAAGTGACTGAGAAGTGTCTCGGCCTCGACCGCGCGCTCTGCGGCCTCGAACGAGCGTATCCGTTGCTGGACTGCCTCGACGATCTGGTTGCGGAGCGATTCTTCCATCAGAGCGGAATTC